>CALVXA010000068.1 GCA_944368635.1 uncultured Clostridia bacterium | reverse complement strand
GAAGAAGGCAAGCGAAGGCTTCAAAAAGCTCAATGACGAACTGAACGAAGCAGGCCGCAAGGCGAACGCATATGCGTTCATAATGGGCCCCATAAACAACAACCTCGGCTATCTCCAGTATGTTCTTGTCGCCGTAATAGGCGTCGTAATAATTGCGCTCGGCGGCGAGATTGGTCTGCTCTCCATTCACTGCGGCGTGCTGAATGCGGGCGAAACGAACAGAATGGCAGTCATGATGGGTATGCTTGTATCCTTCCTCATGTATACAAGGCAGTTCAATATGCCCGTCATGCAGGTTTCGCAGCAGTTTGCGGCGATAGTCATGGCGCTCGCAGGCGCGGAGAGGATATTCGAAATGGTCGACGAACAGCCAGAGGATGAGGGCGGAGACATAACGCTCACCCATGGCGAAAGCGAGGAAGGCGGCTGGGCGTGGAAGAAGCCCCTCGGCGACGGCAAGTTCGAGTATATCCCCCTGAAGGGCGACATCCGTTTCTACGACGTCGTGTTCGGCTATGACGAAAAGAAGGTCGTACTGAAGAATATATCGCTATATGCAAAGCCCGGGCAGAAGATAGCGTTCGTCGGCTCCACGGGCGCGGGCAAGACCACAATAACCAACCTGATAAACCGTTTCTATGACATACAGTCGGGTACGATAACCTACGACGGCATCAACATACGCGACATAAGGAAGTCGGATTTAAGGCAGTCGCTGGGCATAGTTTTGCAGGATACGCACCTGTTCACGGGTACGGTCATGGACAACATACGCTACGGCAGACTGACCGCCACCGACGAAGAGTGCGTGGCTGCGGCAAAGCTTGCCAATGCGGACAGCTTCATCGTGCATCTGCCCGACGGCTACAACACTATGATAAGGGGCGATGGCAGCAACCTTTCGCAGGGTCAGCGTCAGCTGCTTGCCATTGCAAGGGCAATGGTCAGCCAGTGTCCCGTCATAATTCTGGACGAAGCGACCTCCTCCATAGATACACGTACCGAAAAACTCATCGAGCAGGGCATGGATAAACTCATGGAAGGAAGGACGGTTTTCGTGATAGCGCACAGGCTTTCAACCGTAAGGAACAGCCAGGCGATAATGGTGCTGGAACACGGCGAAATTATAGAGCGCGGCAACCACGAACAGCTTCTGGAGCAGAAGGGCAAGTACTATCAGCTCTATACGGGCGCGTTCGAGCTGGAGTGACGTTGAATAATTACACGGCGGCATAAAGTTGTCCCGCGTGAATAAACTGACAGACAGGCATTCCTCAACAGGGGTGCCTGTCCTCTTTTTGTGCGCGAAAATTAAATGCGCGTCTGCCTGTCCGTTTATCATGGCAAACGGTAATCAGACAACCCGTCGGGGACATATGCTAATAAACTCAGTCAAAGGGGGAAGGTGTATGTTATTTGACGTTGTCGGGCTGCTGTTAAGCAAAATTTTTGTATTTACGGGCATGGTGCGGCAGAAGGGGACGTTCCCCAAGCCGCTCTCTGCCGAAGATGAGAGGAGGTATCTCGCGCTTGCAAGGGCGGGCGACGCAGACGCGCGCGACGTGCTGGTAAGGCACAATATGCGGCTGGTTGCGCACATCGTCAAGAAGTATTCGGGTGCGGCGGAGACGGACGATTTGCTGTCCGTCGGCTCCATAGGGCTCATAAAGGCGATAAACACCTTTCAGGAGGGCAAGGGCACGCAGCTTGCAACGTATACGGCAAGGTGTATCGAAAACGAAATACTCATGCTCATCAGGGCGGGCAGAAAGTACAAGAACACCGTGTCGCTTTCCGACCCCGTCGGCGTCGACAAGGACGGCAACGAACTTACGGTCATGGATCTGCTCGCCGAAAAGGAGGAGAACGTCTTTGCGCGGGTGGAAAAATCGCTTCAGCGCGAAAAATTCATTGAACTGCTAAAACACATTCTCAACCTCAGGGAATACACCATAATCACCCTGCGCTACGGTCTGCTCGACGGCGTGCCCACGCCCCAGCGCGAAGTCGCAAAGAAGCTTAAAATTTCCCGCTCCTACGTCTCCAGAATAGAAAAGAGGGCGATAGAAAAGGCAAGGCAGCAGCTGAAAAGGGAAGATTTTTTCACCGATTGAAGTTAAACAGAGATTAAATTATTGCAAAAACTTCAAAATATTGCTATACTCGTAATATATACGTTTAAAGGTGCGGTATGGAAATTTTTGAAGAACTTAAAGAGAGAGGGCTGATTGCCCAGGTAACGGACGCAAAGGAGATAAGGGAACTCATCAACGGCGGAGGCGCCCGCTTTTATATAGGTTTCGACCCCACTGCGGACAGTCTTCACGTCGGGCACTTCATGGCGCTGTGCCTTATGAAGAGACTGCAGATGGCAGGCAACAAGCCCGTAGTGCTGATAGGCGGCGGAACGGGCTACATCGGCGACCCTTCGGGCAGGACGGATATGCGTTCCATGCTCACCCCGGAGAGAATAGAGTGCAACTGCAACTGCTTCAAAAAGCAGATGGAGAGATTTATAGAGTTCGGCGAAGACAAGGCCATAATGGTCAACAACGCCGACTGGCTGCTTAAGCTCAACTATGTGGACGTCCTGCGCGACGTCGGCTGCTGTTTTTCCGTCAACAATATGCTCAGGGCGGAATGCTACAAGCAGCGCATGGAAAGGGGGCTCAGCTTCCTTGAATTCAACTACATGATAATGCAGGCATACGACTTCTATCATCTCAATGCCGAATACGGCTGCAATATGCAGTTCGGCGGCGACGACCAGTGGTCAAATATGCTTGCAGGCACGGAACTCATCAGAAAGAAGACGGGCAAGGACGCCTATGCCATGACAATAACCCTGCTTTTGAACAGCGAGGGCAAGAAGATGGGCAAGACGGCAAAGGGCGCAGTCTGGCTGGACGAAAACAAGACCACCCCGTACGAGTTCTATCAGTACTGGCGCAACGTGGACGACGCGGACGTCATGAAGTGCATAAAGATGCTCACCTTCATCCCCATGGAGGAGATAAGGGAGATGGAGAAGTGGGACGCCTCCCGCGTGAACGAAAAGAAGGAAATTCTGGCATACGAGCTGACTAAACTCGTTCACGGCAGCGAGAAGGCAGATGCGGCAAAGGCGCAGGCAAAGGCGGCGTTCGGCGGCTCCTTCGAAGACCTGCCCGAAACGCCCGTAAAGGCGGATAACCCCACAGTGCTCAACGTGCTTGTCGCGGCGGGACTGTGCGCTTCCAACGGCGAGGCGAGAAGGCTCATCCAGCAGGGCGGCGTGTCGCTCAACGACGGCAAGGTGACGGACATAAATCAGCTTGTAAAGAGCGGCGACATCCTTCACAAGGGCAAGAAAATTCACCTTCGCATAAGGCTTGCTTAAGCGCATGCAGAGTTACAAATCCGTAGAGGGCGAACACGTCGCTTCAAAGGTCATCGAAAAGTCAAAGTTTATCACCACTTCGGCGCACGTCGAGGGGGAGGAACAGGCAAAGCAGTTCATTGCGCGCATAGCTTCAGAGTACAGGGATGCAACGCACAACTGCTATGCCTTCATCGCAGACGACAAGGGCAACTTTCTGCGCTTTTCCGACGATGGCGAGCCGCAGGGCACGGCAGGTATGCCCATGCTGGAAGTCATAAAGAACATGGGTTTAAGACAGGTTGCCGTGGTCGTGACCCGCTATTTCGGAGGCATAAAGCTGGGCGCGGGCGGACTTTTAAGGGCGTATTCGGGCTGTGTTGCGGAAAATCTTTCGGGTGCGGTCAGGGTGGAGTACCGTCCCTGTGTGCAGAGTGACTACATCGTCGACTATTCCTGTGCGGACGCGGCAATGCGCTTTTTCGGCGAGAATGAATGTTCCCTCACGGACAGCGAATACTCCGACAGGGTGAAGTTTACCGTGGCTGTCGGGGCGGATAAGGCGCAGTCCTTCGACGCATCGCTCGTAAACAGGCTGAACGGCAGGGTCGCGATTGTGAAAATACGGGAATATCTTTATCCGTTCAGACTGTGAAGTCCTTGCGCGCCGCCCGGTTGGACGGCAAAGCGCTTTCCCGCACTGCGGTTTGAATTTCCAAACAGAATAATTGCCAAAAATAAACTGATTACAAAAAGTCCCCGACGGTCTGTCGGAGACTTTGTTTTTTTATAGCGTTTCAGTTTGATTTAAACCCGATATAACGGGGGGGGGATGAAAATCGCTTCAGCAGCCTGATACTTATAACTTTACCAATCTGATACTTATAACTTTCAATACGCGGACTTACTTAATCTCCCTCAGCCAGCCTTCGGGCGCGGGTATTCTGCCCATCTGTATGCCCGTAAGCGTGTCATAGAGCTGCTTGGTAACGGGGCCCATTTCTTCCATGCCTGAAGGCAGGCAGATTTCCCTTCCGTGGTCAACAATCTTGCCTACGGGCGAAATAACCGCCGCCGTGCCGCAGAGTCCGCACTCTGCAAAGTCCTTAACCTCTTCGAATGCAACCTTCCTGTGTTCGACTTTCATTCCCAGATATTTTTCGGCAACATAGCAAAGCGATCTTCTGGTGATTGAAGGCAGAATGGAGTCTGACTTGGGGGTGACGACCTTGCCGTCCTTGGTTATGAACAGGAAGTTTGCACCGCCCGTCTCCTCCACATATGTCCTCGTCGCGGGGTCAAGGTACAGGTTTTCGTCAAAGCCCTGTTCGTGCGCGTCCACAATGGCGTGCAGGCTCATTGCATAGTTAAGTCCCGCCTTTATGTGCCCCGTTCCGCGGGGAGCCGCCCTGTCAAAGTCGCTCACCCTTATGGTTATGGGCTTTATGCCGCCCTTGAAGTAGGGGCCGACGGGCGTCGCGAACAGTCTGAACTGGTATTCGGCTGCGGGCTTAACGCCTATTACGGGCGAACTGCCGAAGATGTAGGGGCGCAAGTAAAGCGTCGCGCCGCTGCCGTAGGGGGGGACGTAGTCCCTGTTCGCGTTTACCACCATGTCCACTGCACGGAGGAACATTCCCTGCGGAAGCACGGGTATTTCCAGCCTTGCAGCCGAATCGTTAATTCTCTTGGCGTTCAGGTCGGGGCGGAAAGTTACAATTCTTCCGTCCTCCGTCGTATATGCCTTAAGCCCTTCGAAGACAGTCTGCGCGTACTGCAACACGCCTGCGCACTCCGAAAGGGTAATTGTGTCGCATTCCGTAAGTCCGCCTTCGTTCCAGCCGTTCGCGCCGTATTCGGCGACAAAGCGGTACGGCGTCTTTATGTAGCCGAAGCCTATGCTTTTCCAATCGATATTTACAGCCATTGTAAGTTACCTTCTTAAGGAAATATTATTTACCATTATACCCCTCGCGCGGCGGTATGTCAAATATCGTAATTGACAAAGTTCAGGGCAAATGGTAGAATATTTATGAATTTAAGTCGGAGGAAGCAATGGCGACAATCACCTCTATAGAGCCGCAGGTAAAGGACAAACGGCGGTGCAGTATCTTCATAGACGGCAGGTTTTACTGCGGAATGAAGCTGGAAGTGGCGGTAAAGAACAGGCTTAAGGCAGGGCAGACTGTGGACAGGGAACAGCTGGACAGGCTTCAGCTGGAAACCGAGCAGTACGAGGCGACTGACAGGGCGCTCACCCACATATCCTCTTCGCCCAAGACGGAAAGCCAGATGCGCGCCTTCCTCGCCTCCAAGGGGTATGTGCAGACGGTTATAGATTATGTCGTGGACAAGCTCAAGGGCTACGGTTACCTTGGCGACGAGGACTACTGCAGAATGTATATGCAGGGGCTTTCGGGCAAGAGCAAACGCGCCGCGCTTGCAGTACTTTTAAAGCGGGGGGTGGACAGGGACGTCGCGGAAAGCGTGCTTGCCGACTACTCCGACGACGGCGAGGAGATTTTCAGACTGCTTGAAAAATACCTTCGCGGCAAACCGCTCACGCGAGAGAACATATATAAGGGCTGCCGCTATCTCATTTCCAAAGGCTATGATTACGACCTGGTGAAGGCGGCGTGCGAGAGACTGAATGAAGATTGTTGAGCTTGAGGAGACTGACTCCACCAACGAGTATATAAAGCGAGGGAACTTTTGCGAGGATACGGCTGTTTTTGCCGCCAGACAGACGTCGGGCAGGGGCACCAAGGGCAGAAGCTTCATCTCTGACGAGGGCGGACTGTATGTGTCCGTGCTGCGCATTTACAGGGACTTCGACTTTTCTTCGGCGTTCGGCATAATGGTTAACGCCTGCGTGGCGGTCTGCCGCACTCTTGAAAGTTTCGGGCTTCACCCCGTCATAAAATGGGCGAACGACGTGCTTGTCGGCGGCAGGAAGATTTGCGGCACGCTCATCGAAAACACGTTTTGTTCGGACAACGTATGCCGCTCGGTCGTGGGCATAGGGCTTAACGTCAACAACGCGCTCGCAGGGCTTGCAAACATTGCAACTTCCATGTCCGAACAGGCGGGCAGAAAGTTCTGCCTTGCGGATGTGAAAAGTACTTTGCTTGAAATGCTGGAAGGCGGCTATTCCGTTGCCGAATACAAGAGGTATATCGACTGGTTCGGCAGGAAAATAACTTTGGTCAGAGAGGGGGAAAGGCAGTTTGTCACCGCGCTGGACGTGGACGCAGGCGGCAGGCTTGTAGTCAGGACGGACGACGGAAGAGTGGCTGCGGTCAGCAGCGGTGAAATGAGCCTTATTCTGAAATGAAATACTATTTGAGCAACAGAGAGATGAGGTCGGCGGACGCCGCCGCCATTGCCGCGGGCACAAGTTCGGAAGAGCTTATGGCGCGCGCAGGCAGGGCGATTGCCGACGAGGTGCTGCGCGTCGTGCGTGAACGGGGCGCGGGCAGCGTGCTGTTCGTATGCGGAACGGGCAACAACGGCGGCGACGGCTACGTTGCGGCAAGACTGCTTTCGGGCAAGGTACCCGTAAGCGTTTATGCGGCCGAAGGCAGGTATTCGGAGGACTGTCTGCGCGAAAAGGCGCGCTATGACGGCGCGTATGCGCAGTCAGTGCAGGGCGACGTCGTTGTGGACTGCATCTTCGGCACGGGGCTTACGCGCGCGGTCGAAGGGGACGCGGCAAATCTCATCGGGGAGATAAATTCCTGCGGGGCATATATCATCTCTGCGGATATTCCCAGCGGACTGAACGGCGACAACGGCATTGCAGAGGGCGCGGTCGTGCGCGCAGACCTCACTGTGGCGATAGGCAGCCCTAAATTGGGTCACATTCTTTCGGACGGCAAGGACGTGTGCGGCGAAGTTCGGGTCAAAGACATAGGAATACCCGCGGACGGGATGGGCGTACCCCTTGCCGAACGTGCGGACGTCGCGTCTTTTTTCCCGCCGAGGAAGCGCAACACGCACAAGGGGAGCTACGGCAGCTGCTGCATTGTCGCGGGCGACAGGTATATGGGCGCTGCGGCGCTCTCGCTGTCTTCCGCGCTGGTCAGCGGGTGCGGCTACGTCATTGCCGCAGTCAGGGAAAAACTCGCCCTCGCGCTGGTTGCGGCATATCCGCAGGCCGTCTATGTTAGCAACCCCGACCTTGAATGCGGGGCAATCGCGTTCGGCATGGGCATGGGTTGCGACGAGGGGGTGTATGACAGACTGCGCGCGTTGCTGGAGGAATACGAGGGGTGCCTAATAATCGACGCGGACGGCATAAACGCGCTTGCCGCTTACGGCGTTGAAGTTTTGGGCAAGGCGCGTTGCCGTGTGGTGCTTACTCCTCACGTGAAGGAATTTTCGCGAATTTCGGGGCTGTCCGTGCGTGAAATACTTGCCGACCCTGTAAGGTACGCGGGCGACTTCGCGCGCAAATACGGCGTGTGCGTGCATCTCAAGGGCGCAGTCACGGTTACTTCCGACGGATACAGGTGCGTGCTTGCCGACCGCGGCAATTCCGCTCTGGCAAAGGCAGGCAGCGGCGATATGCTTTCGGGACTCATCGCGGGATACGCGGCAAGGGGATTAAACCCCTTCGACGCGGCGTTCTGCGCGCAGTATGTGCTTGGCAGCGCGGCGGAGGGTGCGTCTGCCGTATGCGGCGAATACTGCGTGACGGCGGACGACATAATTAAAAATATAAAAACCTTTGTCAAAAGCTTGACTTCGGACGGGGCGCAATGATAGAATGCTTTCTGTTGGAAGGGAGT
>CALVXA010000067.1 GCA_944368635.1 uncultured Clostridia bacterium | reverse complement strand
TGCGTCGACTGCCGCGTAGAGAGTCTGGATTGAACCATAAGCGAGGAAGAGCAGAACGTTCTTGTCGCCGAAGAGGTGATTAAAAACCTTATGGGGCTTGCCGCCAGCGGTGAGAGGATAGATGCGGGCAGAACGGCCTATTGCATAGAGCTTGCGGGCGAAGGCAGGGCGGCGGACATAGGCAAACTTTCCTCCGGCACGGTATGCGTGACCTATCGCGGGAAACCTATAAAATGTAAGACGGTAGGGCAGAAAATGTACGTGGAGGCGATAAAGCGCAACCCCGTCGTGTTTGGCATAGGTCCTGCCGGTACGGGCAAGACATATCTCGCAGTCTGCCTTGCGGTGCAGGCGCTCAAACAAAAACAGGTACAGAAAATAGTTCTTACGCGCCCTGCGGTGGAAGCAGGCGAAAAGCTGGGTTTTCTTCCCGGCGACCTCCAGACCAAAGTGGACCCCTATCTGCGCCCGCTGTACGACGCGTTGCAGGAACTGATGGGGCTGGAGACATATTCAAAACTCATGGAGCGAGGGACGATAGAGATAGCTCCGCTCGCATATATGAGGGGACGTACGCTGTCGGATTCCTTCATAATTTTAGACGAGGCGCAGAACGCCACGCGCGAACAGATGAAGATGTTTCTCACCCGAATGGGCGACGGCAGCAAAGTGGTCGTCACGGGCGATAAATCGCAGGTGGATTTGCCCGACGGCAAGAGGAGCGGACTTATACACGCAGCCGCCCTGCTCGACGGGGTGGAGGGGATATCCGTAATAAACCTGACAGATAAGGATGTCGTCAGAAATCCCATAGTAATGCGCATAGTGCGCGCATACGAGCGGGAAGACGAAAAGAGAGGCAAAAGTGAAGACAAAAGTGAGCAATAAAAAGGTATGGCTGGGCGCGATGATCGTGCTGCTCAACGTCGTCGCACTGCTCGCGCTTACCTTTCTAATGATAGAACTGAATTACGGCAGGGACGTCATATCGTTCATCGTAAGCAATCTCAGCCGTATTATATTTGTCGTTGCAAGCGTCACGTTTTTGTTGGCGCTCACGTTCGGGTATATCAGAATAGACTGTCAGGAGCTGCTTGAAAATCTTTCCAAGCTGGTGGAAGTTATGGTGCTTCTGGATATATCGGTATTCTGTTCGTCGCTCCTGGGCAAATATATCGACCCCAATGCCCGTCCGTTTGCCTTTTTCGCGCTCATGTGCGCGACGGTACTCAATCGCAGAAGCGCGATTTTCTTCAATGTAATAAACGCCCTTCTGATCTTCGTCATAGACATAAACGTAAACCTCGTCGGCAGTACGGCGGCGTATACGCAGATATGGCAGTACTGCGCCGGACTTCTTATATGTTTCTGCTCCGGCACGCTCGTCGTGTTCTTCATGCGCAATGTCAAGACGAGAATACAGAGCATTTTGCTGGTATTCCTGCTGCTTATTCCCATAGAGCTTATAATAGGCATCATGGAGGTGCTGTTCTCGGGCGATGCAATGGGGGATACAACGTACATTCTGTTTGCCTACGGTGCATTCGGCGCGGTGGTAAGCGTCGTGCTTTATATGCTCCTGCTGCCCGTGTTTGAATTCATGTTTTCCGAACTTACGGTGTTCAGACTGCGCGAACTTACGGCGCCGGACGCAAAGCTCATCAAAAAGCTCAAGACGGAAGCTCCCGGCACTTACAATCACTCTGTGGTCGTTGCACAGCTTGCCGAAGCCTGCGCCAATGCGATAGGCGAAGACAGCGAACTTGCAAGGGCGGCGGCGTACTATCACGACGTGGGCAAACTCAGAAATCCCGATATGTTCACGGAGAATCAGGCGGACTACAATATGCATGACGAACTCTCGCCCGAACTGTCCGCCGACATAATCCGCTCCCACGCGAGGGACGGCGCAAAGCTAATAAAAAAGCATCACCTGCCGGAATTTTTTGCGGACATAGCCGTGCAGCATCACGGCACGCTGCCCATAAAATACTTCTACGCAAAGGCGCTCAGGATGACGGACGGCGAAGTCAATCTCTCCACGTTCTCCTATCACGGTCCCACGCCGCAGTCGCGCATAGCCGCAATAATTATGATAGCGGACGCGGCGGAGGCGGCATGCCGTTCTTCCAAGGACAGGTCGTCGGCAAAAGTTCAGGCAATCGTCAACGGGCTGATTGAGGAGAGGATAAATCTCGGTCAGTTCGAGGACTGCGACATAACCATGCGCCAGCTCTCGATAATCAGTCATACGATAGCTCAGTCGCTTTCGGGCGTTTACCATTCGAGGATTGAATATCCCAAGATAAAGATAGGCAATAAGGGTTAAAAATTCATGAACGATATCAGAATTTTGTGCGACGAACATGATTTCGGTACGCTTGCGGAGGCGTTTTCGGGCGAATTTGAAAGCGACTGCACGCTGGCTGCCGAAATACTTATAACCGGCAGGGAGGAAATACGCCGCCTGAACAGGGAGTTCAGACAGGTGGACTGGGAAACGGACGTGCTGTCATTCCCCACGCTGGACAACATACTCGGCAGGCGCATAAGCGCAAAGGACTTCCCCTACGACACGCAGGAAGACGGGACGCTGTTCATAGGTTCCGTGGCAATCTGCGAAGATGTTGCCAGGGAGCAGGCGGACGAGTACGGTCACAGCTTCGACAGGGAGCTGTACTATCTCGCAACGCACGGGCTTTGCCACCTTCTCGGCTATGACCACATGACGGAGGCGGACAAGTCCGTAATGCGCGCCAAAGAGGAAAAAATAATGACAAAACTCAACTTGAAGAGGTATTGAATGAAGAGCGGTTTCGTTGCGGTTATAGGCAAGGCCAATGCAGGCAAATCTACACTCGTCAACGTGCTTGTCGGCGAAAAGGTTGCAATAGTTTCTCCCAAGCCCCAGACGACGAGGGATGCGATAATGGGCGTATGCAATGCGGCCGACTACCAGATAGTGTTCGTGGATACCCCGGGAATTTATAAGGCGAGAAACGCCCTTTCTTCCGTCATGGAAAAGACGGCGGAGACAGCCTCCCGCGATGTGGACGTAATACTCTACGTGCTCGACGGACACGAAGGTGTCACGGACAGCGATGCGGAGCTGATAAAGCATTACGAAAGCATCGGCACGCCCATGCTCATCGCCTACACCAAAATTGACATAATGCCCAAGGAAAATATTCCCGCAGACGTAAAAAAACTGTACGATGCGGGCGTAACGCAGGACATATATCCCGTCTCCGCGCGCAAAGGCACAAACCTTAAAAAGCTGACGGAGGCGATTGTCGGTCTGTTGCCTTCGGGCGAGAAAGTCATTCAGGAGGACATTGTCTCCGACAAGAGCGAAAAGTTCATGATAGCGGAGATAATGAGGGAAAAGGTGCTTTTGAAGTTTGACGAGGAGGTGCCTCACGGCATAGCCGTAGTAGTCAACGAATTCAGGAGGCAGGAAAACGGCGTATACATAATAAACCTCGACATTGTCTGCGAAAAGGCAAACCACAAAGCCATACTCATCGGCAAGGGCGGCAGGGCGATAAAGGAAGTGTCTTCCTTCGCGCGTCAGGATATGGAAAAGTTCCTCGGCGCGAAGGTATTCCTCACCACATACGTCAAGGTAAAGGAAAACTGGCGCGACAGACCGTCCCTTCTGAAGGACTTCGGCTACCGCACGGGTAAGGCGGATAACTGACGGAGTGTGCGGCGCCTAAAAAAGCGTGTTTTTCCGCGAAGGAGCGCGCGCGTTGGGAATAAGTGCGCGGTAATGACAATTTCAGGCAATTAAATAAAAATATCTGCTATTGCACAACCTGTATAAGGGAGGTGTATATGGGCAGAGGGGATAACGACGCGGCGGAACTCGCCTGGAAGATGTTCGAAAAGACGGGCTCCGTAAGTTACTATATGCTTTGGAAAGAGCTTAAGGGAAAGAGATAGACAGTGGAAGAATTGAAGGTCAACGCGCTCATGATAAGGGCGACTGACTACGGGGAAAACGACAGGATATTGACCCTTCTCACGGCGGAAGCAGGTAAGCTTACGGCGGGCATAAAGGGTGTCAGAAAGGCTGGCGCAAAGCTTAAATTTGCCGCCCAGCCCTTTTGTTTTGCCGAATATGTGCTTGTAAAGCGCGGGGAGAGGTACACGGTCATTCAGGCGTCGGAGTGCGAAAGTTTTTTTGAACTCAGGTGCGACGTGAACAAGCTTTACGCCGCATCGTCCGTGTGCGAGGCGGCGTGCGCCCTGAGCTTCGAAGGGGACGACTGTTCGCGCATATTTTATGCGGCGGTTCGCGCCCTTTCCGCCATGTGCGGGGGAGACGAGAGCATGGAACTCATTAAGTTTCTGCTCGTCGCGCTGAAAAGCGCGGGCTACGGCATAGGCGTGGAAAACTGTACGGAATGCGGACGTCCGCTCACGGCGGAACAGCGGCTGCGGTTTGACATGGACACGGGCAGCTTTACGTGTTGGGAGTGCGGCGACGGCGCGGGTACGGGCGGCGCGACTTATAACACGCTGCGTGCGGCGGAGGGGAAGTCGCACGTCGGCGAATGTACGGCTGAATCGGAAAAGCGGGCTTTAAGGCTGCTTCGGGAGTATATCGCCTACAAGACGGACGCGCGCTGCGCGGGGCTTTCGGAATATATCAGACTGATATAGCCGCCGCACTTTATCTGCAAGCCGTTCTGATATTTAATTGTAAATTTTTATTACATAAATTTATGTCAATACACTTGAATTTCTTTTTAAGATGAATTATAATGATATAGATAAAAAATAAAATATTAACGAACCAGGAGGCACTTATGGCAAAAAAGTATTGTTACCTCTTTACCGAAGGTAACGCACAGATGAGAGAGCTTCTCGGCGGCAAGGGCGCAAACCTGGCGGAGATGACCAACATCGGTCTTCCCGTTCCCCAGGGTTTCACCATTTCTACCGAGGCTTGTACTCAGTACTATGAAGACGGCAGGCAGATCAATCCTTCCATCAGGGAAGAGATAATGACCTACATCGACAAGATGGAGCAGATCTGCGGCAAGAAGTTCGGCGATAAGGAAAATCCCCTTCTTGTCTCTGTTCGTTCCGGCGCAAGGGCTTCCATGCCCGGCATGATGGATACCATCCTCAACCTCGGCCTTAACGAAGAAGTTGTAAACACCATCGCGGCAAAGTCCAACAATCCCCGTTGGGCATGGGACTGCTACAGAAGATTCATACAGATGTTCTCCGACGTCGTTATGGAAGTCGGCAAGAAGTATTTCGAAAAGCTCATCGATAAGATGAAGGAAGAAAAGGGCGTTCAGTACGACGTTGAACTCAACGCTGACGACCTCAAGACTCTTGCAAATCAGTTCAAGGCAGAGTACAAGGCTCAGCTCGGCAAGGACTTCCCCGACGATCCCAAGGAACAGCTTTTCGAAGCAATCAAGGCCGTTTTCCGCAGCTGGGACAACCCCAGGGCAAACGTATACAGAATGGACCACGACATCCCTTACAGCTGGGGTACCGCGGTAAACGTTCAGATGATGGCGTTCGGCAACATGGGCGACGATTGCGGCACGGGCGTTGCGTTCACGCGTAATCCCGCAACGGGCGAAAAGGGCCTCATGGGCGAGTTCCTCATGAACGCTCAGGGCGAAGACGTCGTTGCAGGCGTTCGTACTCCTATGCCCATCTCCAAGATGGCAGAAGTGCTTCCCGATGTGTACAAGCAGTTCCTTGAAGTATGCAATACCCTTGAAAATCATTACAGGGATATGCAGGATATGGAATTCACCATCGAGCAGGGCAAGCTCTACATGCTTCAGACCCGTAACGGCAAGCGTACCGCTGCGGCTGCTATAAAGATTGCCTGCGACCTCATCGACGAAGGCATGATAACCGAGCAGGAAGCGCTCATGCAGATAGATGCAAAGTCGCTCGACATGCTTCTTCATCCCACGTTCGACACCAAGGCGCTCAAGGATGCAGACAAGAATAACCTTGTAGGCAAGGGCATTGCAGCATCTCCCGGCGCAGCTGCAGGTGCAATAGTATTCACCGCAGAAGATGCAGTCAAGGAAGGTAAGAAGGGCAAGAAGGTCGTACTTGTAAGACTTGAAACCTCTCCCGAAGATATCGAGGGCATGAAGTATGCTCAGGGTATACTTACTGTAAGGGGTGGTCAGACCTCCCACGCAGCCGTCGTTGCAAGAGGCATGGGTACCTGCTGCGTATCTGGTTGCGGCGACATCAAGATGGATGAAGAGAACAAGTGCTTCACCCTCGCAGGCAAAGTATATCACGAAGGCGACAGCCTTTCGCTTGACGGTTCCACCGGTCACATCTACGATTGCCTCATTCCCACCGTTCCCGCAGATCCCAACAGCGGCTACTTCGGCAGAATTATGGCGCTTGCTGACAAGTATAAGGCACTTGGCGTAAGAACGAACGCAGATACTCCCAAGGATGCAAAGCAGGCTGCAGCATTCGGCGCACAGGGCATCGGCCTTTGCCGTACGGAGCATATGTTCTTCGACCCTGCAAGAATCGGCGCATTCAGAGAGATGATCTGCTCTGACACCAAGGAGGAGAGGGAAGCTGCACTTGCTAAGATAGAGCCCATGCAGCAGGCAGACTTCGAAGGCCTTATGGAAGCCCTTGAAGGACAGCCCGTCACCATCAGATTCCTCGATCCCCCTCTTCACGAGTTTGTACCCACCGAAGAGGCTGATATCGAAGCTCTCGCAAAGGCACAGGGCAAGACCGTTGCACAGATTAAGCAGATAATCTCTGACCTTCACGAGTTCAACCCCATGATGGGTCACCGCGGATGCCGTCTTACCGTTACCTATCCCGAAATTGCAGTTATGCAGACCAATGCAGTCATCAAGGCAGCAATCAACGTTCAGAAGCGTCATCCCGACTGGAATGTAGTTCCCGAAATCATGATTCCTCTCGTAGGCGAAGTCAAGGAGCTTGCATTCGTAAAGAAGTTCGTAGTCGAAACGGCTGACAAGCTGATAAAGGAAGCCGGCGTAGACCTCAAGTATGAAGTCGGCACCATGATCGAAATTCCTCGTGCAGCCCTTCTTGCTGACGAAATCGCAAAGGAGGCAGAGTTCTTCTGCTTCGGTACGAACGACCTTACGCAGATGACCTTCGGCTTCTCTCGTGACGACGCAGGTAAGTTCCTTCCCGCTTACTACTCCAACAAGATCTATGAAAGCGATCCCTTCTCCCGTCTGGATACACACGGCGTAGGCAAGCTCATGGATATGGCGGTAACGCTCGGCAAGGGCGCAAGCAAGAGCCTTCACTGCGGTATCTGCGGCGAGCACGGCGGCGATCCTTCGTCCATCGAATTCTGCCATAAGATAGGTCTCGACTATGTTTCCTGCTCTCCTTACAGAGTGCCCATCGCACGTCTTGCAGCAGCCCAGGCTAACATAAAGAATCCCAGAAAGTAATAAGAACAAATAAAAAGAGGAATCTGTCTTGTGCAGATTCCTCTTTTTGATAGCGGTCAGATTGATAAATGTCCCGGTTTTATCGGGAGAAGATAAAAAAGCTTTAGCAAGTTTTAATATTTTGCCAATGTAGGGAATAGTTATGTGCGCGGAATAGTCTTTGGATATTGCTCCCGTAAAAACACGTCAAGATTTTCATTCTTTACTGATTTGTTGCGTGTGACAGAGACAGAAGCATAAAATAAAAATACGCAACGTACTGGCTGTATCAATTCTGCGGCTTATCTAAAGGTGGCGGCATGGGTGCGGCTCACATATGCATATTTGCGGACGTGGGAGCAGGTTCCTAGTAAAGTTGTCGGTGCGCTTATCGTTAGCAAAGTGCGCCCCGAAGCCATTCATGGTTTCGGGGCGCCTGTTATGTCTGCCAGACATGCGTTACGGTCAGGTGGCAAATATTACGGCAAAACAAATTTCGTTCAGAAGCCGTAAAGGGACAATCTGTCAAAAACTTTAATCACGTATAATCAAATTTATGTCTGAAGATTATATCCTGGGCTTACTTAAACATTCTGCCAACCGATTACGGAGTGGTGCCACTGTGCGGCGTCCGCGTAAAAAGTCGTGCCGTCAACGGTAATTTGCAGGTCGTCGTGCAGTTCGTGTCCGGGGTCAAAAACTATGCCGGCGTTGATTCCCTTCGGAACGGTGAATGCGCTTATGTT
>CALVXA010000066.1 GCA_944368635.1 uncultured Clostridia bacterium | reverse complement strand
CTGTAGCGGATTGCAGGTACAGGGCACCGCTGACTCCCCACCTAGCACGGTAGGGTAATTATAGCATACCGTCCGCGCAAATTGCAACTAAATTGTCGCGCGTTTGCAAATAACTTGACTTTTGCACTGCATTATTTTACAATGTTCTGGACTTTGAAAGGAGATAATTATGGCAGAAAATTGTTCGCATAACTGTTCGTCCTGCGGCGAAAACTGTTCTTCGCGCAAGGCTGAAAGTATGAAAAAAGCACCGCATAAACTCAGCAAAATAAGGAAGGTCGTTGCCGTTGTCTCGGGAAAGGGCGGCGTAGGCAAATCTATGACAAGCGCCATGCTCGCCTCGGCAAGCAGTGCGGCAGGTTTCCGCACCGCGCTGATGGATGCGGATATAACAGGCCCTTCAATACCCAGAATGTTCGGGCTTAAACAGCGTGCAACGGGCGGCAAAGAGGGCATATTGCCCGTTCTTACCAAGGGCGGCATTCAGGTAATGTCCATGAACGTGCTGCTCGACAGGGAAGACGACCCCGTCGTGTGGCGCGGCGCACTCATTTCGGGAACCGTGCTGCAATTCTGGACGGACGTTGTCTGGGACGATGTTGACATCATGTTCATCGATATGCCTCCCGGAACGGGAGACGTGCCCCTGACCATCTTCCAGAGCCTCCCTCTCGACGGCATAATCGTCGTGACAACGCCCCAGGACCTCGTCGGCATGATAGTCGGCAAGGCTGTAAAAATGGCAGACATGATGAATATTCCCATACTCGGAATAGTCGAGAATATGAGCTATATTACCTGTCCTGACTGCGGAAGAAAAATTCAGGTTTTTGGCGACAGCAAGGTGGATGCGGTTGCGCTTGAGCACGGCATTGCGAACGTAGTGAAGGTGCCCATCGACAGTCGACTGACGGAAGCGGCGGACAGCGGGAGGATAGAATCGTTTCCCGATAATTACTATGCCGACTTCTTTGGCAGAGTTGCTTCAACCCTCGGCATGAACAAGTAAATTTCAAAGGCGACAAAGCGCCGACTGCAATTTCAGGTATGCGGTCGGGGCTTTAAATTACGCGCTTCAACAAATAAATTATGGAAAGCCAAGTCAATATTTGATAAGTATTATAAATGTATATTATAATCAGCCTATAAATTATATATGAGGGAATAATGAAAAGAGCAAGAGATTTCAGGGAAGAAGCAAGAGTTTGCATGTACGGTAAGCGTGGCGCACTGGCGGTAATATATCTGGTATATCTCGCAATATTGTGGGCTTGTTCAATGATAGCGTTAATGCCCGTATTTGGCGGCGTTTTGGGCACGCTTTGCTCGTTCCTTGTTACAGGTCCGCTTTCGCTGGGAGGCGCAGTCCTTTGTCTGAATGTGTTGTACGGCGAAAAGGTGGAAGTCAAGGTGCTGTTCAGCGGCTTTAACAGGTTTGTAGAGGGGGTTATTGCGGCTTTGCTTATCTTCGTCTTTGTGTTTCTCTGGTCGCTTTTGCTGGTTATACCAGGCATAATCAAGTCGCTTTCCTATTCCATGACGTATTTTATACTTGCCGAAAATCCCGATATATCCGCAAACGAAGCGAGAAAACTGTCAATGTCGTTGATGCATGGTAATAAGTGGAGATTGTTTTGTCTTTTGTTCAGTTTTATAGGCTGGGCAATGCTCTGCGCGCTGACTTTGGGCATTCTCACTCTGTGGGTGGTTCCCTATATGTACGTTTCTGTTGCAGCTTTCTACAAGGATGTTTCCTGTCAATGCGCAGCCTCGGAAGATAACATCGGAGTTGCTGACGCCGCGAAAGAGAAAGACGATACTTCGGCAGGAGAAAATGCTGCCGACGGCGGCAAGGAGATTTAATGTGCAGATTGCACGGTGTAAAGTCTAACTGAAAACGGCGGAGCGCGTTGAAACGCGCTCCGCCGTGAGTTTTTCAAGTGTCGTCTTGTGTCAGATGTTTTTATAATTGCGGAACATATTCAATAATATACTGACAACAGCGCACGGCTTTTCTTCCGTAACTGTCGGCCTGTATTATCCTTTTGCTTAAACTATTCTATCTCTGTTTTTCGGGCAGAAATTTCCAATAGCGGACGGGCATGTAGCCTTTCATCTGCTTTTCGTGCGGGCGGCTTGCAATGTTTACAGACTTGTAGTACTGTTTCCACAGGTCCTCGAAATATTTTTCGTATTCTGAAAGGTAAATCTCCGCGCTGTCGGCAAACGTCACAAGTATTTCCCGCCCGTCGTACATTGCCGCTGTCTTTCGGGTTATGTCGTGAATTACAAATCTCTGGTTTTTGAACCGCTCCGCAAAATGCGGGGCAAGCAGGTCGACAATATCGTTGTCGGGCGAACAGGGGGCGTAAAGCACGCCTTCTGTGTTTTCCATGAACCTGAGGAAGCCCTTAAGCTTGTGTATTTCCCCCGTGACCTTTTTTCTTATGTCGCTTATTTCCAGCACGACGGGGTGTGCCAACATATTCCTTACGGGGCCGCCGTGCTCTATTATCAGTCTGATATATTCAAACGCCGTGTTTTCGCGGAGGGGATTACAGCTCCTCAGTACAAGTTCCACATCGCCTGCGGCGCCTGCGTCAAGCTGTCGGAGCTTTCTTTTCACCCGTTCGCACTTTTCCCCGTCGGCAACAACTTCGCATATCTGGCTGTCAAGCTGCGTCTGCAGGTTGCTCTCCGAAGTGATTACGGCGTCTTTTTGTCTGTATGCGTCGAATACGGCGGTATAAAAGCAGTCTGCGCTTCCGTCCGTAACAAAGTAAGTCATATTTCACCCGTTATCGCGCTGGCGGCAATGTCGGGGGAGGAAAACATACTCAGCTGTTCGGCGTCATCCGCATGGCTTTCCAGCATCAGCGCCGCCCTGACCGCGCCCTGGCTCTGCGCGCCGTAGAATTTGCCGTTGCAGGTTATGAAATGCTTGGCGCGCCTTATTATTATGCGCATTTTCAGGAGATTATCAAAGTCGAGTCTGGTATATTTGCGCGCTTTTATTATGCGGTATGCGCCCCTTGCGCCTATGCCCGGTACGCGAAGCAACATTTCCGCCGGTGCAGTGTTGACTTCCACGGGGAACAGGTGCATGTTTCTCATTGCCCAAGCGCACTTGGGGTCGCAGTCGGCGTCCAGATTGTCGCCCTCGCCGCACAGTTCGTCCACATCGAAGCCGTAAAAGCGCAACAGCCAGTCTGCCTGGTACAGCCTGTGTTCGCGCAGCAGCCCCGCGCCCTCAGTCGGGAGCTTTGGACTTGCGACTACGGGAATGTAGGAGGAGTAGTAAACTCTCTTCAGTCCCAGATTTCTGTAAAGCGCCTGCGTAAGGCGGAGTATCTGTCCGTCGCTTTCGGGCGACGCTCCCACGATGAGCTGCGTAGTCTGTCCCGCAGGTATGACCCTGCCGCTCTTTATCTTGTTCTGTCTGTCGTACTCGGTTGCCGCGCTGAGCTTTTTCATGGGCAGCAGAAGCCCTTCTTTTGTCTTTTGCGGGGCAAGCAGTTTAAGCGATTTTTCGCTGGGCAGCTCTATGTTGAAGCTCATTCTGTCGGCATATTTCGCCGCCCGCATGATAAGCGCGTCGTCGGCGTAAGGTATGCCCTTAAGGTGAATGTATCCGTTGAAGTTGTAGACTTTGCGCAGTCTTACAATCGTCTCCGTCAGCGCTTCCATCGTCGCATTGGGGGAGCCGCAGACCGCCGAAGAGAGGAACAGCCCCTCGATATAGTTGCGCTTGTAAAAACTTATGACAAGCTGACATATTTCGTCGGGAGTTATTGCAGCCCGCGGTACGTCCGCGCTCCGTCTGTTCGGACAGTATTCGCAGTCGTATATGCAGTCGTTGCTCATCAGAATTTTCAGAAGGGATATACATCTTCCGTCGGGGGTAAAGGAGTGGCATATCCCGCCGACGGAAGCGTTACCCAAGCCCCCTTTCGCGTTCACCCGTTTTGAACCCGAAGAGGAGCAGGAAACGTCGTATTTCGCGCTTTCTGTCAGTATTTTAAGTCTGTCTGCGTCTATCATACGCGCTTCCTCCCGTTTAGCAAGAACATTCTGCACGCGCTGCAGAACCCGTTATTCCGCATTGCGAACATTTGTTCATATTGGTATTATATCACCGCGTACCCGGCTTGTCAACATCTTTTTGCAAATTTTTTAAAGTAAAAAAGTTTCACAGTTTTTTCATATTCAGGACATTTAGCTTTGCATAAAAGAGATTATAATGTATAATAATGATGTAATTATAATAGGGGGAAAAATACATGAAAGTCCTCATAGTAGACGATGAAGACATGATAAGGAACGTCCTTAAGGAGTATGTGGAATTCGAAGGAAATCAGGCATACGAGGCGGCAGACGGCATGGAAGCGGTAAGGCTCTGCCGCGACAACGACTACGACGTCATCCTCATGGACATCATGATGCCCAAGCTGGACGGGTTTTCCGCGGTAAAGGAAATCAAGAAAATCAAGGATATTCCCGTCATCATGCTCTCTGCCAGGGGGGAAGAATATGACAAGCTTTTCGGCTTCGAGATAGGCGTAGACGACTACGTAACCAAGCCCTTTTCCCCCAAGGAAGTCATGGCAAGAATCAATGCTGTGACAAAGCGGCATAATCAGAAGGAGGAGCAGGCAGACGTCGTCACGTTCGAAGGGCTTACCGTGGACATGGCGGGGCGGAACGTATTTGTCGACGGGGAAAAGGTGGACCTCACTCCCAAGGAGTACGAGATACTCTTTTACTTTATCAGGAACAAGGGAATTGCGCTCACGCGCGAAAAGCTGCTTTACGACGTGTGGGGCTTCGATTTTTACGGTGACGACCGCACGGTGGACACGCATATAAAGATGCTCCGCGCAAACCTGAAGGAATACCGCAAGTTCATTGTCACTTTAAGGGGAGTAGGTTACAAATTTGAAGTCTGAAAAGCGCAAAGGCGCAAAGGGAAAAGGTAAATTCAGGTGTCCAAGGACAAACGTCATACTCTGGCGTTATTTTGCCCTGTTTGCCGTAAGCATAATAGTGGTGGTCACTATTGTGTCCTACGTCGTACTCGGCAATTCCTTTATTTCCCAGCAGACACGCAGGGTCAAGGCAATCGGACAGGAACTTACCCAAATAGTAAACGACCCCGACGTTTCCCCTTCCGTGAAGGAGTCGAAGCTGGGCGAGTATGCATTATTCGACAATGTCACCGTGTTCATTATAGGCGAGGACGGCAATATATACTATCCCCGACTTTTAGTCGTGCCCGAAGGCATAGAGGAAGTCGCCAGGGAGGCGGCGCAACACCTGCCGGTATGGGAAAAGGGCGCAACTGCGGAATATACCACCGGCGACAGCGAAAACAGGACGTATAACTACGTTTCATGCGTGCGCGACGGTTCCTCAAGGGCAAAACTTCTTGTCAGATTCCCCATTTCGCCCATGGCGGACTCCATAACGCAGACACAGCTGTATGTTTTGCTGATAGCTCTGGGAATAATATTGGTTGCGTTCCTCATTTCCTATACTCTGGCGGAAAAACTTTCCCGCCCCATACGCGACCTGTCGGCAAAAGTTGGCAAACTTGCCGAGGGAGATTTCTCCGTGCAGTTCACGTCCGCGGAATACTCAGAAGTGGCAAAGCTTTCGGACAACCTCAACTATATGCGCGACGAGATTAAGAAGAGCGACGACTTCCAGAAAGAGCTGCTTGCCAACGTCACGCACGACCTAAAAACGCCGCTCACCATGATAAAGGCTTATGCCTCAATGATACAGGAAATTTCCGGCGACAATCCCGAAAAGCGCAACAAGCACCTCTCCGTGATTATAGAGGAAGCTGACAGACTTGCGGGACTTGTGGACGACATACTCATTTCCTCCAAGATGCGCGCGGGCATAGGTCAGCTCAACAAAAAGGTGTTCAACCTCACGGAATATCTGTACGGCATAATCGCAAAGTTCAGCTATCTCCAGGAAACGCAGGGGTACAGGATAATGGTCGACGTCGACCCCAATATGTACACCTTTGCCGACTATGAAAAGACAGGGCAGGTAATCTATAACCTCATCTCCAACGCCGTCAACTACACGGGTGCGGACAAGACCGTCTATGTGTCGCTCAAGTATATGGCGGGCGAGGACAGAATAAAGTTTTCCGTCCGCGATACGGGCAAGGGAATAGACGAGGAGGAGAGGAAGCATATCTGGGAGAGATATTACAGGAGCAAGGACAGTCATACCCGCCCCGTGAAGGGTACGGGTCTGGGACTCAACATAGTAAAACTCATACTCGACGCTCATTCGTTCGCGTTCGGCGTTCTGTCGGAGGAGGGGAAGGGCTCCGTCTTCTATGTGGAATTTCCCTTTGTTTCCCCTACGCCCGTTGCCTGAACGTCGCAAGGGGAAGGCGGCCGCGGTCTGACGGTCATTCGTGTGCGCATATGCGCAGAGAAGCATGGGTTCATGCTCCATATCCATCTTGGCGGGCGCATTGGAGCGGCGGAAATTGCGGAACTATTGCACGGCAGCAAATTATCTTCGGTGCAGAACAGGCTAAAAAACATGCAGTTCAAACTTCATTCAAAATTCAGTCCCACGGGCGATCAGCCCGCGGCAATAGAAAAACTCACGGAAGGCGTGCTTGACGGCATACGCACGCAGGTCTTGCTCGGCGTCACGGGGTCGGGCAAGACATTCACCATGGCAAACGTCATAAAGAACGTCAACCGTCCCACGCTTGTAATCGCGCACAATAAGACGCTTGCCGCACAGCTGTGTAACGAGTTCAGGGAATTCTTCCCCGAGAACAGGGTGGAGTACTTCGTCTCCTATTACGATTACTACCAGCCCGAGAGTTATATTCCCTCCACGGACACCTATATCGAAAAGGACATGAGCCTTAACGACGAGATAGATAAGTTGCGCAACTCCGCCACGAGTTCGCTCGGCGAGCGGGAGGACGTCATAGTCGTCGCCTCCGTTTCGTGCATATACGGTCTGGGCGCACCCGAGGAGTACTTCCGGCTGAGCATATCTCTCCGTCCTGGTATGCAGCTCGAAAGGGACGCGCTTTTACGCAATCTGGTGGAAATACAGTATCAGCGAAACGACACGGACTTTCACCGTTCTTGTTTCAGGGTGCGTGGCGACATTGTGGAAATTTTCCCAGCAGGCAACTCCGAAGTTGCCATAAGGGTGGAATTTTTCGGCGACGAAATAGACAGAATATGCGAAGTGGACGGGCTTACGGGCAGCGTGCTCTCCGAACTGAAGCACGTTCTGATTTTCCCCGCAAGCCAGTATGCCGTTGGCAGCGAAAAGATGAAGTCCGCGCTCTCCATGATAGAGCACGACATGCATGACGAGGTGAAGGCGTTCTATGACGAGGGTAAACTGCTGGAGGCACAGCGGCTTGAGCAGCGCACTACTTTCGACATAGAGATGATGAAGGAGATTGGCTACTGCAGCGGCATAGAAAATTACAGCAGGTATTTCGACGGCAGAAAGCCAGGCCAGCCTTCGTTCACCCTTCTCGACTACTTCCCCAAGGGCAGATTCCTCGTGTTCATAGACGAAAGCCACATGACCATACCGCAGATAAGGGCAATGTACCACGGCGACAGGTCGCGCAAGGAAAATCTTGTGGGTTACGGCTTCCGTCTTAAGTCCGCATTCGACAACAGACCGCTTACCTATGAGGAATTCGACGAGAGGGTGCCGCAGCTCATCTGCGTTTCCGCAACACCCGCTCCTTACGAGCTGGGCGAAGCGGGACAGGTGGTCGAACAGCTGATAAGACCTACGGGACTTCTCGACCCCGAAATAACGGTGCGTCCCACAAAGGGGCAGATTGACGACCTGCTGGGCGAAATCAACGGCGTTACGGGCAAGGGCGGAAAGGTGCTTGTAACCACCATGACAAAGCGCATGGCGGAAAACCTTACGGACTACCTTAAAGAACACGGCGTAAGGGTGCGCTATATGCACTCCGACATAGACGCGCTGGAGAGGGTGGACATAATAAACGGTCTGCGCGGCGACGAATTTGACGTTCTCTGCGGTATAAACCTCCTGAGGGAGGGACTTGACCTGCCCGAAGTCAGGCTGGTTGCAATACTCGACGCCGACAAGGAAGGGTTTTTAAGGAGCGAAACCGCGCTCGTGCAGACGATAGGCAGGGCGGCGCGAAACGCCGAAGGCAGGGTCATAATGTATGCGGACGTAATAACGGGCAGTATGCGCCGCGCCATTGAAGAAAAAGAACACCGCCGCGCTATTAAGAAAGAATAAAATGTGAAACATGGCATTAAA
>CALVXA010000065.1 GCA_944368635.1 uncultured Clostridia bacterium | reverse complement strand
GCCGCAATTTCATCCACGAATATGTCGGCAAAGGGGGTCTGAATACGGAGCGCCGACGGCCTCTGCACGTCTGAATTTTCCAGCCTGCCCGTGCCCGATGAACTGTACAGCGCAAACTGTCCGTAATATGCATGCCGCACAGTCAGACTGTGTCCGTTGAAATCGAGCGTATGCCCGTTCAGGTCGATATTCACGTCCCTGTTTATTACAAGGTCGTAATTTAAAGTTATATCCTCCTGAAGGCGTATGACTATCCTGTTGGAGGTATTCATGGGCAGACCCGTCTGTCCGTCATACTCTATTATCTGCGTATCCGTAACCGCCGCATAGTCGTTGTACTTCTCGTTGAAGGCTATGCCGAAAAGCCTGTCGGCAGAAGAGACATTGTATACATTGTGGCTTTGCGTCGCGGGCAGAGTTATCTGCGCGTCAGTACTGCCCTGCGTAGTATAGAGCGCGGCAAATGCCGCCCCCACGCTGAGAACGAGCGTCAGGGCGAGAAGAATTAAACCTGAAATAAATCTCTTCTTCATATTTTCCGCATTACTCCGTCTTTTTTTTGCCCGCACAGTGGCAGATTGCACAGTTTTTCAAGTCGGCAAATCGCACGCCGCAACTGATAATGTCTCCTTTGTCCCGCTTAACCGCTTTAAGGTTCTGTATTTACGCGCCTACTCTATTATGTCTTCGTCGGCGTCAAACCCTTCAAGCACGGTAATATAAAAATTCCTTGTGTAGCTTCTGCCCGCAACAGTTACGGTCATTGCAAGGTTTACCACCCATCCCGTGGAACTCGCAATATAGCTGATTGCACCCGTTTCCGTAACCGTTGTGTAGCCTCTTGTGAGGCGGAACCGTCCCGGAGTCAGATCCAGCACGAGCGCGTTGCCAGCATAGTCCTCCTCCGTCGGCGAAACGGATGTCAGCGCCCCGTCGGTCTTGTCCTGAATGCTTCCGTCCGCAGCAACGGCAGTTATGTCCGCTATGCTCCAGTTTATGGAGGCAAACGGTTCCCCGTCGGCAACTATGACGGTATTCTGGAGGTGAATTACATTTGTCATCTCCGTAATGTTGTCAAAGCGATAGGCGTAATTTTTGGCAATTTCGCGCACAACGTCGTCGTTGCTGTCAGAGAATACGTACGGATTGTAGACATTCAGAAGCCCCGAATGGGCAGAATGTCCGCCCACAAAATACGAAGGAATTGTCTGACCGCCTGACGCCTTATCGGCGGCGACAAAATCATCGTACATCTCCTCCAGCACTGAATGATAGTGATACTTTGCCTGCACAGGGTCGACAACTTTCCCCTGTTCGTCCCAAAAAATTACGTCGTAATCCGCGGCATACGTTCTGCAGATATCCAGCACGGCGAGAGATCCTGCGGAATTCAGCAGGGGAGATATATTTCTGAGCGCCGCGTTGCCGGCAAGGTTTACATCTTCAAGCTGAAGCAGCGAGGAGAACGCGCCTATTTCAGTTAAATCTGTATCTTCCAGCCAGAGTGTCCGAAGTGAAAGCCTGCTGCCTATTATGGCTGTATTGTTTGCAGTAACGAGGGGCGACTGACTGCGCGTGCTTGTCATGCCCGCGTGCGTGCCGTTGAGGTTGAGCTGTGTGAGATTGGTAAACTTTGCAAGTCCGTATATGGACGTTACCTTGTAGTCCTGCCCATTGACAATAGTGTCGCTGCTGTTCGGCGAGAGGTCCTGCGCCTGAAGGGAAAGGTCCAGGCTCTCAAGCCCCGCGGTGGTGGCAAGTTCTATGCTGCGGAGCATGATATACTTCCTGCCCTCCACAGGGCAGACAGTACAGGGCAGGGGCGACTTGTCTTCAACCGCGTCGCGCACCTTTGCGAACGCATAGTCCGTTTCGTAAGTCGCGCCCTGTGTACTCTGCCGCAGGAGAGAAGTGCTTGTAAAGCCCTCTCCGTCGCCTTCCGTGAATGCCGCGGGCAGAGTTATTTCCAAATACTGAAGATATGCCGAAGATGCATCCACATCTATTACCGACCCGTCTGCCGCGCCGTAAAGCCATATCTTTATGCACAGCGAAGTCTCCACAGCCGCAAACTTTACAGGGTTTATGTCGAATATATTGCCCTTCGTCAGAACGGAAGTCCCCGCGTTTGCAAAGGAGTAACCGCCAAGCACTTGCCCCGCGCCGTTATTTACCACGTATTGCGGAGAGAATACCCCGCCGTCATCCGTTATGTCGTCGGGCGAAACCAGCTCGTAACCGATGAGGTATTGCGCCGCAATCTGCCCCGCCTCCTCGTTGGCGTCTACCACGCTGCCCTGCGGGTAAGTTGAGGGAAGGACAAAACTGCCCTGTCCGCAGGCCGTGCCCGCCTGCCCGTCAGAAGGCAGAATATAGTTGCCCGTATGCAGGTAATGGTAGTTGTCGTTCAGAATATTCTGCAGGACGTCCACTTCCGCAGCCTTCTGCCTTGCCATCTGCAACACCACGCCAGGGTCAACGGCGGCTACGTCTATGCGGATAACCACATCGTATGCAGGCGGAAGCACGGTTTCCTGAGTGGCGGGTTTGGTCGTTACAAGTCCGTCCTCCGAGAAGTAACCCTCTATTGTGACCGTCACTTCTTCCTCGTTGCCGTTGACTACCTGCATGATTATCTTTTCAAATTCCTGCGAAGAGGCGTTGGCAACGGTGTTTATAAGCAGGCTGTCGGAACTGCTTTGGGCGGTCATGGAGGTAAGTCCCCATTCGGCATACCCCGCTATCTGTTCCGCGGTAATCAGGTCGTGCGGGTCGGTGTCGTCCAGAGGATATGCCGCCTCCGAAAGTATTTCCTGACAGATTATTGCCATTCTCTCTTCAAAGGAGCGACCTGCCGCACGGACAAAGAACGTAAAGTAGCGCGTATTGCCGTATGCCGATATAGCCGCCGTAAGCGTTACGGTGCGCGCGTAGTAATCGGGATTATAACGGCCGACGGAGTCTATCACGGAGGGCACGGAACTGTCCCACACCACCGCCGCGCTGTCACCCGAAGAATACAGTGTAGTGGGAAGATATAAATCGTAGCCGACATGGTCCAGAGCATAATTCCACTGCTCCTTCTCCTCTGTCTGCACGCGCTGAACGAGCATCATTTGCGAAAGAATGTCGCCGAAGGAGCCAACGCCGTCCGCAAGATATGCCCTGTATATTCTGTCGCCAAAGGTTATTTCAACCGTCTGCCCCTCCGTAACTGTCTGAACGGAAGGGAAATAGACGGAGAGATTGCCCAGGCAGTCTGCCGCCGTGATGGCTGTTGAACCCAAATATCTGCCTTCGAAATTGCCGACAAGGTAATCGTGAACGGCGGTTTGCGCGCGTTCTTCGTCGAAGCCCTGTGCGGTTATGTCCGCAGCGCTTACGCTCTGGCGGAAATTTACAAACGAACCCGTTGCCACAACGAGCGAGCTGACAACGGGCACGCCCCCGTCCGACGCGGAGGGCTTGGAGGAATACACGTCCATGTACGCATTGTCCAGTACAATGCCGCCAAAGGCAACGTCGTGTCCGTAGACGTCCACTTCAAAGCATACGCCGCCGCCCTGAACCTGTTCTGTCCCTGCAAGGGGCGAAAAGTCGAACTCCTCCGCCGTCTGCGCTCCCCCTAAATCGATGCCGTCTGCGGCAATTATCAGTTTGCGCGGCGAAGTAATAAGTCCTGCCTGCGCCGCCCTGAAGGTGTAAAGCAATTCCTCTGCCGAATTTATAAATGTATACTTCTGCGTGTCCGCGCTGCTTGCCGTACAGGTAACCGTGACGTTGACCGTGCCTGACTGCGAGGGCGCGCCCGTGTTGTGATATTCTATGCGCAGTACCGCAGCCTTCTGCACGCCGTCGCCCGTGGCGGCAAAAAATACGTCCTCATACACGGACTGCCCGCCTGCACTGAGAGAGGCGAGCGTGCCTATGAACCTGCCGTCCTGCCCGTCGGAGGGAACGCCGTCTATATAGCAGAGAAATTGCGAAAGACTTATAGCCGAGTCCGCAGTTTCGCCTCCTACGGAAAGCGAAAATACAGCCTGCTGCCCGTCGGGATTGCTTATGACGATGTCGAAGTCCACAAAATCGCCCGGGGAGTCAAACGTTGCGGCAAGCGTCTGGGACGAAACTGAAGGAGTTGCAGTCAGGTTGCCGAAGGAAAAGGCAAACTGGCTGCGTCTGGTCTTCGTGACGGTAGCTGCGATTGTCGCGCCCACAGCCACACAGAGGACGATTATGGCCGACAGAACGGCCGCGACCACGGTACGCCTTACACCCATATTTCGCCCTCCTTCAAAAAATTTTCTTTCCCGTCCCCACGCCCTTTGGCGACGCACTGTGCAAAGGGCGTGGGGACGACTTTGCGCTTAAAAATAAAAAACGCCGAAAGACAATGTGAATTGTACTTCGGCAACTGACAACCATATTTTCCCGAAAAGCAGGAGAAAACGTAGGCTCTTAAAGCTTTGCGTCACGCCCTTTCGGGCGCTTTGCTATTTTCTTATTGTATTTGTTCTTGTAACAATCTATGCAATTCTTACTGACATTATTATAATATTGACATCGTCATTTGTCAATAATGCAGGCGGCAAACTGAAAAAAATATTTTGCGCGTAAAACTATAAATCTGACAGAATAATTGTCCGGATATATCCGAAAGTGCCCGTTTCCCCGCATGGTAAACGGCACAAAAACGCGTTGAAACGGCATAACTCCCTTGCGGCGCACCGAATTTTTCGGTGCGCCGCAAGGGAGTTAAAAATATTGGAGGATGATGAAACAAACCGTAAGCGTCAGATTAAGTAACTTGCATTTTCCTCAGGAGAGGGAAAATTCCACAAAGTCCAGCCTTCCCTTGCCCTTAAACGTAAAGGAAAGGGGTTTTATGCCGTTTTCGCCCGAGTATGCCGCCGAGAACTCCTCCGCGGTATTTGTGGGAGTTATGGGTATTTGCGCAACCGTCTTTGAGCCGTCTGAAACGAGCATTACGCCGTTTGCCCTGCCCTTGACCATTACCGAAACGGTCTTTACGTCGCGTATGTCAAAATATTTGTATGCGGCAGTCGCGCCGTCGCAGAAGTTGGCTATGTACTGGTCGGGCTTGTCTTCCCTGTCCTTTCCGCTTTGGGTAAAATAGGGATGACACCCCTTGCTCTCCTTGCCGAACGGTCTGGAATGGAATCTGCCACCCTTTGCGGAGGTCAGATTGCAGGCTATTCTCGCCCCGTAGCTGCCCCTGCCTTCAAGCGGCTTGCCGTTCAGTCCGCAACTTGTGATTTCCACCTGCGCTACGGAGCCGTCCTGTTCAATTTTAATCTCTTCCGCGCACGCCTGACGGGAATAGCAATGGCGGTTTGTGTGTCTGTGATAGAAAATGTAATGTCTGTCGCCTATGCTGAGTATGCCGCCCTGTGTGTTGCCCGTATAGTTTGAAGCCGTAACGGGGTTACGGTGTCCCCTGAGCCCTATGTCGCCGTTGGAAACTATCGTCCCGCCGTATGTGAACGGACCGTCGGGCGCGTCGCCCGTGGCGTAGCAAAGTTCGTGCCCAAGCATGGAGGAATACACGAAGTAGTACCTGCCGTTAATTTTGCGCATGGACGAAGCTTCGAAAAAGCCGTGTTCGCCCATGTCCCCGCCGCCTACAGGAAGCGTCTGCCTGGGTGGCGACAGCGGTGTTATCATGTCTGCAGGGTCAAGTTCAACTACCGCCCCGCCCAGAATTTTCTTTTTTGAAGTGCCGAGCACGGGGAAGAACATACCCGAACCGTAGTACAGCCATACCCTGCCGTCTTCCACGTATACTGCGGGGTCAAACGGCAGAAACCGGCGCGAGTAGGCATATAAGTCCACCTCGCCGTGATATTTGAAAGGACCTGCGGGACTGTCCGACACCGCACAGCGTATTGCCCAGCTTCTTCTTGTTATGCCGGGGGCAAAGGCATAATACAAATAATACCTGCCGTCCGGACCGCAACAGGCGTCGGGGGCATACATGCTCCCCCTGCCCTTATAGTGCGGGTCGTCGCTCTTTTTATAGATTACTCCCTCATACCGCCAGTCGCTTAAGTCGTCCACGGGCGCGGACCATGTCACATAGTCGCCCATGCAGAACGTTCTGCCGTCGAACATATCATGCGAGCCGTAGATATATACCCTGTCGCCGAACACGTGCGGCTCGGCATCGGGTATGTACTCATAGTCGGGCAGATAGGGGTTGAATACCTGTCTTTTCATCTTATTATTTTCCTTATTCGTCAGCAAAGCTTGCGAAAACTTGCTTGAGCGCGGGGTACAGCTGTCTGTACAGCGCGTATTTTTTGTCGTACGCCGCGACGGTTTCCGCCTGCGGGCATACTTCCTCTCTTACCTTTATAAGCGCATCCGCCGCCTCGCACACGTTGCCGTATCTTCCGCACGCAACCATGGCGAGAATTGCGCCGCCATATGACGGACCTTCCTCTATCCACGGCGTCTGTACGGGAATTGCCAATACGTTAGCTATAATTCTGCGCCAGAGCGCGCTCTTCGCGCCTCCGCCGCATATCCTTGTACTGCTTACCTTTATGCCGTTTGACGCGGCAACTTCCATGCAGTCGCGCAGGGCAAAGGCAACGCCTTCCAGCACGGCAAGCGTCATCTTACCCCTGGAAGTATCGGGGCGCATGCCGATGAATGTTCCGCGCGCCTTAACATCGTTGTGCGGGCTGCGCTCGCCCATCAGATAGGGAAGAAAGATGACCTCGTTATTGCCCAGCACGCTCTCCAGTCCCTGCTGTTCGGCGGCGAAGTCTGAACTTAAAAGCACCTTCTTCATCCACCACTCATTACAGGACGCCGCAGAGAGTATACAGCCCATGAGGTGATAACCGCCGTTTGCATGGCAGAAAGAATGCAGCGCATTGTTGGGGTCGACGGAGAACTTGTCGCCCACTATGAACGCCGTGCCGCTTGTACCCAGCGACAGATTGCACGACCCCGCGTAAACGGTACCCGTGCCGACCGCCGCGGCGGCATTGTCGCCTGCGCCTGCGCACAGCACCACGTCACACCTTAAGCCCAGCTCGTCCGCAATGGAGGCAAGCAGCGTCCCCGTCGGCTGATAGGATTCGTACAGCGCGGGCAGCCACTCCCTCTTTACGCCGCAGATGTCAAGCATTTCACTGCTCCAGCACCTGTTCTTTACGTCGAGGAGCAACATACCCGAGGCATCCGAAAAGTCCGTGGAATGCACCCCGCTCAGGCGGTATGCCACGTAGTCCTTGGGAAGCATAATCTTTGAAATACGGGCAAAGTTCTGCGGCTCGTTTTCCCTCACCCACAGTATTTTGGGCGCGGTAAAGCCTGCAAAGGCTATGTTTGCGGTGTATCGGGAGAGCTTTTCCCTGCCGACAACCTCGTTGAGGTACTCCGTCTGTTTGACCGTTCTGCCGTCATTCCAGAGTATTGCGGGACGGATTACGTCGTCGGCGGCGTCAAGCATGACAAGACCGTGCATCTGTCCGCCTATGCCTATGCCCGTTACGGAATTTTTATCCTGACCGAGCAACAATTCCCCCATTCCCCTTATAACGGCGTTGAACCAGTCTTCGGGGTTCTGTTCAGACCAACCGCTGTGCGGATAGAATATGGGATAATTTCTGGCGACGCTGTTTAAAATGCGCCCTTCCTCCGACACGAGCAACAGTTTGACCGAAGACGTGCCGAGGTCGATGCCGATGTAAGTACTGCTCATATATTCCTGAAAATATTATCTGAAAAGTATCTGGTTGAATATGCTTTCCAGCCCTTCCTGATTGCCGCTTCCGGGCAGTTCGGGTTTTCCGAGCTTTTCGGCATATGCTGACAGCTCTGCAAGCGAAGTCGTGCGGGAAACTATCTTCTTGCCCGTCTCCGTCGTGCGGAAAGAAGAATACTTGTTTTCCACGAACTTGTCAAGTCTGCCGTCTTCAATAATCTCCGCAGCCTTTATGAGCCCGAGCGCAAATGTGTCCATGCCGAGAATATATGCCTTGAACATATCCTCAGCCGTATAGGAGGGACGGCGCGTCTTTGCGTCAAAGTTGAAGCCGCCCGTAAGGCCGCCCGCCTTGAGCACTTCGTACATTGCCTTGGTTGCGGTGTAGACGTCGTAGGGGAATTCGTCCGTGTCCCAGCCGAGCAGGTAGTCGCCCTGGTTGGCGTCTATGGAGCCGAGCATGCCGTTTATCGCAGACACCCTGAGGTCGTGTTCGAAGGTGTGTCCCGCAAGCGTGGCATGGTTAGCCTCTATATTCAGCTTGAAGTCCTTGTCCAAGCCGTGCGCCTTTATGAAGCCTATCGCAGTGGCAGCGTCAAAGTCATACTGG
>CALVXA010000064.1 GCA_944368635.1 uncultured Clostridia bacterium | reverse complement strand
ATAAGGCGCAGTCCTTCGACGCATCGCTCGTAAACAGGCTGAACGGCAGGGTCGCGCCGCCCATGCAGACGACGGCTTGGCTGAAGCCTGCCCCTGCGTTCAGACGGCTGTACTGAAACAGGGGGCAAGCGGCGGCGAGGTAAAGGAAGTTCAGCGCCGCCTTAAAAACTGGGGATACTATTCGGGCAATGTGGACGGAATTTTCGGTTCGCAGACCAAGGAAGCCGTAAAGTACTTTCAGCGCAAGAACGGTCTGACTGCGGACGGCATTGTCGGCGTCGCAACGTACAGGGCGCTGGGCATGAACGCAAGCGTCAATGCGCTTTCGGGCTCCAACAGCGGTAACAACGGCTACACCAGCTCGGATTTGTATCTGCTTGCAAAGTGCATATATGCAGAGGCGCGCGGAGAAAGCTACACGGGTCAGGTTGCCGTGGGGGCAGTCATTATGAACAGGGTTGCCTCCTCCGCCTTTCCCAACACCGTGGCAGGCGTCATCTACCAGAAAGGCGCGTTCACCTGCGTTTCCGACGGGCAGATTAACCTTGAACCCGACAAGACGGCAATGAACGCCGCAAGCGACGCGATGAACGGCTGGGACCCTACTTACGGGTGTATATACTACTACAACCCCGCCGTCGCAACGAGCGCATGGATATTCTCGCGCCCGACAGTTACCACGATAGGCAAGCACGTCTTTGCAATGTAGGAGGTGAAGAATGGACAGACAGGATAACTTTTCAAGCGGAGCGGACAAGGTGGAATCCCTTGCCTCGGGAAATCGGGCAGAAGACGCGCACGAACAGCTGCAGGGCAAGATAATTGAAGACGGCAGTACCAAAACCGAGGCAGAGCGCCTTGCCGACAGCGAATACGACAGACCCGACGCGGCAGTCACCTACGGCGGACGCGTGTCGGAAGAACAGCAGATAAGAAACGATATAAGGCAGGCTGAACAGCCTGAATACAAGCAGCAGGTTCAGACCATGCACGACAGGGCGGCGGAAAGGCGCGCGCTTAAGAAGGAGCGGCGCGAATATCAACGCGAGGAGCGCAGACACAAAAAGGAACACCGCAAGGACGGCGATAAAACGCCTGGCTTCGGCGGCTGGCTTGCCGCGGTGATTACGCTGGGCGTAACAAGCCTTGCGCTTGCCACAGTCGTCACCTACGGCTGGATAACCATGGACGATATGCGTATGCAGATGGCCGGCGTCTCCAGACAGTCGCTGTACGAGCTGAACTCCATCATAGACAATCTGGACGCCGACCTTTCAAGAGTACGCGCCACCACCTCTACCGGTGACAGAGTGCGCACCCTTACGGAAATTGCCATAGGCAGCGAGACGGCGGAAACGGTGCTCGAACGTATGCCTGTACAGTTGCAGTCCACAGAACAGCTTGCCTCCTTTCTCAATAAGATGGGCGACAGCGCAAAGGCCATGATTTACGTGCTGGCGCGCGGCGGCGAACTTTCTCCCTCGCAGATAAGCACCCTTCAGTTCATGTACGAGGTCAACAAGTCGGTCAAGGAGAACATCAACGAGCTTACGACCAATGCGGACGACATGGACGTTCTGGACGCACTGCGCGGCAAGGACAATCTGCTTGGCAGCAGCTTCGACAAACTTCAGAACAACAGCTTTGAAACGCCCAAGAGCATACAGGACGGACCTTTCGCGGACAGAGTGATGAGTACAAATCCCAAGGCGCTTGAAGATGCCAAGGAGATTACCCCGCAGGAAGCAGAAGAGCTGGCGCGCAAGTACTTCTCCGCATATAATTTAACCGAGGTGCGCTGCACGGGCGAAGCCGCGGGAAAGGCAGTTACGACCTACAACCTCAGCCTTATGACGGCAGACGGCGAAATGATGGCGCAGATAAGCAAACAGGGCGGCAAGGTGATAATGTTTGACAGCTTCAAGGACTGCAATCAGCATAATTTCGATGTCGAACGCTGCATAGCCATTGCCGAAGATTTCCTCCCGACTATGGGTTATGATGGTCTTGTGCCCGTATGGGCAAGCGAAAACGGCACGACCTGCAACATTAACTTTGCACCAGTAAAGGACGGCGCAATACTCTACCCCGACCTCGTCAAGGTTAAGGTGTGCGAGGAGCGCGGCATAGTAACGGGCATTGACGGCATGAGCTATGTGCTTAACCACGGCGAACGCCAGCCTATGTCCCCCGCCATTGAAGTCTCCCACGCAAGGCAGAGTCTGAACGGCAACATGACTGTCGAAGGCGAAAGACTGGCGCTTATACCCCTTGACGGAGAGGAAGTGCTGTGCTACGAGTTCTACGGCAAGCTGGACGACAATGAATACTACGTCTACGTCGACGCCGCAACGGGCGAAGAAATGGAAGTTCTGACCGTTATCGGCACGGCGCAGGGCAGGGCGCTTATGTAACTCAAGTCCGCGCAATGTGTAATCTGCGGAGTACGCAGGCATGTCGGCGAACCGTCGCAATGAGTCAAGTCATGGCGCATCGGTCAATGCCAGGACGCGCGCAACAAATTTAACGCGTCACAGCGGCTGACCTGAACGGCATAACACGTAATGCAGAAAATGAAGATAGGCAGACTTGTTACAGCACAACGGCATAGCGAAAATCAACTAAAGCCCCCGCAGGCAACGCCTGCGGGGGCTTTGGCTGCACCCTTTTATATTTCCTGTTATTAAAATGTAAAGCACGCTCTATTTTACCGTAAAGCGATAGCGCACAGCGTCTAAAGCAAATTGCAGACGACAGATTATGCCGTCGTTAATGCAATCAAGCGGCGACGAAAAGACAACTTACGCAATACAATGCAGTTGCCCGCCTGCACTTTTTGCAGGGGAAGGAAAATGAGTTTGCCTCAGGCGGTAAATAACCGCAAATTTTTTGAATTAGTATTAAAGTTATCCGACGGAAATTTCTGCGCGAAGGCAAGTATGTTGTCTGTTTTATCCTTTGATTCTGCGTATGTACTGCCGCGGCACGGGGATGAAAACCTGCTGCACGGCAATGCGCGTAACGCCTTCAAGGCAATTGTTATGCACAAGTTATGCACAACGAGTTATGCACAAAATGTTGATAACTTTTTAAAAAGGCGGCATATTCATGCCATTTCAGCAGGTGCATCTCCACTTTTTCGACAAAAAACGGCGCGTAATTGTTGATAACTCTGTGCAAAACTTTCTTATCCTGCATTTTTCCCTTAACGGCTGTCAGTAACTTTTATAAACGCGGACACCTCAACAGTACAGTGTGGAGTGTATCGCTCAGCAAATACCGCACAATGACTTCTTAAGCAGATTAAACGTACGCGAACTGAAAAGCACGGGCTGTCTGTGACTGGTACTCCCCACTCCCTGCATGGTTGCCCTTACGGAATAAAGGTTATTGCTTAACACAGCAAAGATGTGGCGCGCCTGCAATCTGCAGGCGCGCCACATCTATCAATATTAAATCACTTTCTTTTCCATTAGTCCTTGTCACGCACAGACTGCCGCAGACTTCTTGTCATGGCGCAATATATGTAAACAAGGGAACGGAGCGTTCCTCTGCCAACAGCCGCACTCACACGGGCGTTTACCGCCTTACGGCAGCAATGCCAGAGCGCGTCACTGTTTATCGATTATGTCAAGAATTTCCGAAATGCGGTCGAGGTCGTCGCGGGAGTAATAATCTATGTAAATTCTGCCCTTCTGGTCGTTGCCTATCAGGCTGACCTTGGTGCGGAAGGCAAAGCGCATGCGCTCCACAAGGTTTTTGAGTTCCACGGACGCCAGCGCACGCTTTTTCTTCTTCTTTTCCTCCAGCAGTTCGGGCGACATGGTGTAGCTGCGCACCTTCTTTTCAAGCTCCCTTACGGACATACCGCTCTTCACTGCGTCGGCGGCAAAGCTTATCTGATCCTCCGCAGCAAGGGGTACAAGCGTTCTTGCGTGACCTGCGGAAAGCTTGCTCTCGGAGACGAGCTGCATGACCTCGGGCGTGAGCGAGAGCAGACGAAGCGTATTTGCAATCGCGGGGCGGGATTTACCTATCCTTTCCGCCAGTTCATCCTGTGTCAGCTTGTATTCTACCATGAGCTGTTTCATGGCTGCGGCAGCCTCTATGGGGTTGAGGTCCTCCCTCTGCAGGTTTTCGATGAGCGAAATTTCCTTGATTTCCCTTGCCGAATACCTGCGCACGACCACAGGCATTTCCTTTATGCCCGCAAGTTTTGCCGCCCTGTAACGGCGCTCGCCCGCAATTATCATGTACTTGCCCGCGTTGTCGTCGTTTACGACTATGGGCATTATTATTCCGTGTTTCTTTATGGAATCGGCAAGCTCTTTGAGCGCCTGTTCGTCAAAGTTCTTTCTCGGCTGGTCGGGATTGGGATAGATAAGCTCTATCGGCATTTCCTCGGCATTCTTCCTCTCTTCCTCGGTATAGCCGAACATTTCCTTGGACTCGTACGCCTTGCTGAATGCGTTTCCCGTGTCCTCCATGAGTTGTTCGAAGGACTTGCCCAATCCTCTCTCTTCTTTCTTTGCCATAACTCAGTTTTCCCTCCTGTGCGGGTGTTTTGCCTTAAGTCAGAGACATTTTACTGTCTGGACAAAAATTCTTCCGTCAACGCCTTGTATGCCCTTGCGCCGACGCACTTGGGGTCGTAAAGAAGTATCGGCTTGCCGTGGCTGGGCGCCTCCGACAGGCGCACGTTGCGGGGAATTATAATCTCGAACAGTCTGTTTTTGAAGAATTTCTTTATCTCCGCCGCTATCTGGCGGGAGACAACCGCCCTGCCGTCGTACATGGTGATTACCACGCCCTCTATAAGCAGTTTGGGGTTGAGGTGCTGTTTTACAAGCGAGATGGTGTTCATGAGCTGGCTCACGCCCTCCATTGCGTAATATTCGCTCTGGAGCGGGATTATAACCGAATCGGACGCCACCCATGCGTTGACGGTCAGAAGACCGAGAGAGGGCGGGCAATCGATGAATATGTAGTCGTACTTATCCTTAATCTCTGCGAGAGCGTTCTTCAGAATCTGCTCCCTGCTGCGCTTGTAGACGATGTCCACTTCCGCGCCCGTCAGGTCGACGTTTGCCGGCATTATATCCAGCAGCGGCACCTGCGTAGGCAGTATGTTCTGCGACGCCTTTTCACCCTCTATCAGCACGCTGTAGACAGATTTTTTGAGTGCGCTCTTGGAAAAGCCAAGCCCCGTAGTGGCGTTACCCTGACTGTCAAGATCTATAAGAAGTACCTTTTTGCCGAAGTCCGCACAGTATGCCGCCATATTTATAACGGTCGTCGTCTTGCCTACTCCGCCCTTTTTGTTGGTAAACGAAACTATCTTTCCCATTTCTCTCCCCGAACGTAAACATTGCCGTATGTATGCGGTTGCGGGCAAAGCGTATTTTTCTACCTGCCCGCACCTTCCGCGCTTTAAGACGGTATGGCATTACCTGAGCGGCAAAACGGCCGCCCAGGTAATACCCTGTTTATTCGAACCTCTTGAAGGCGTTGTCGCCGTTGAAGTCATGTTCGTCCATGTACTTGATGACTTCGTTGTAGTCCTTGCCCTCCATGAGAAGGTCTACCTCTTCGGTATAAATGGTCTCGCGCTCTATAAGCACTCTCGCCATATTGTCGAGCACGGAACGCTTTTCCGTAAGGAACCCTTCTGCCCTTGCATGGGCGGACTCTATAATCTCCCTCATCTCCTCGTCGATGGCCTTTGCCGTCTCGTCGGAGTATGCGTTATGCGTCTCCATATCGCGGCCGAGGAAGACTGTCTGTGAATTGGAACCGTAAGTGACAAGCCCGAGCTTGCTGCTCATGCCCCATTCGGTCACCATGCGCTTTGCCATCTGCGTTACCCTTTCCAGGTCGTTGGAGGCGCCCGTGGTTATGTCCTTGATGACAAGTTCCTCCGCAACCCTGCCGCCGAGAGCCATGCATATAAAGTCGAGAATTTTATTTCTTGACATATGCAGGTCATCGCTGTCAGGTCTGGTCATGGTATAGCCTGCGGCGTTGCCCCTCGGAATAATGGAAACTTCCTGCACAGGGTCGCAGTGCTCGCACATTCTTGCGATTATTGCGTGACCTGCCTCGTGATAAGCCGTTATGCGCTTGTCGCTCTCAGTGACAACCCTGCTCTTCTTCTGGGGACCCATGAGTACCTTGTTTACGCCCTCGTACAGCTCGGCATTGCCTATCATCTGCTTGCCGCGCCTTGCCGCGAGTATTGCCGCCTCGTTCAGAAGGTTTGCAAGGTCCGCACCTGAAAAGCCCGCCGTTATTCTTGCGACCGTCTTGAAGTTGACGTCGGGGGCAAGCGGTTTATTGCGCGCGTGTACCTTCAGAATCTGTTCCCTGCCCTTTACGTCGGGAAGGTTGACGTATATCTGCCTGTCGAAGCGGCCCGGCCTCATCAGTGCGGGGTCGAGTATGTCCGCACGGTTGGTGGCAGCCATGACAATCACGCCCTCGTTGCTCTCGAAGCCGTCCATCTGCACGAGAATCTGGTTGAGCGTCTGCTCCCTCTCGTCGTTTCCGCCGCCGAGACCCGCGCCGCGCTGACGGCCTACTGCGTCGATTTCGTCAATGAAGATTATGCAGGGCTGGTTTTTCTTGGCCATGTCGAACAGGTCGCGCACTCTCGACGCACCCACGCCGACGTACATTTCCACGAAGTCTGAACCGGAAACAGAGAAGAAAGGCACGCCCGCCTCGCCCGCAACGGCCTTTGCAAACAGAGTTTTACCCGTTCCGGGAGGGCCTACAAGCAATACGCCGCGCGGAATTCTCGCGCCCACGTCGGAGAACTTCTTGGGCTGTTTCAAAAATTCCACAACCTCGGCAAGTTCGACCTTTTCCTCCTCCGCGCCAGCCACGTCGGAGAAGCGCACCTTGATATTCGTCGATACGCGCGCCTTTGTCTTGGCAAAGCTCATCGCCTTTCCGCCGCCGCCCATCATGGAACGCATGATGAGATAGAACACGACGAAAAGCAACACCATGCCGCCGACGGACAGCACCGAAGACCATATGCTTCCCGCATTGGGGTCGGTGTACTCGACGGAGATATTGTAATTCTCTATCCACTTATTTACTATGCCGTCATTGAAGTTGACCGCCGAGGGGTCATAGGCGGAGAAGGAATAGGCATAGTAAGCGTTGACGTCCCTGCCGTTTATGTTTACAATACCCGTAATCTTGTAGGGCTCGATAAGCACGCCCTTGATTACGACTACGTCCTTCCACTCCTCTCCTTCCTGCTTCTGCAGTTTATCGCCGTTGAACCTGTAACCGGGCACGACTTCATCGCCGAGCAAGGCTTCGCCGCTCGGGCCTGTCGTGTAGGCGTTGTACTCTATCATCTGTGCCAGATCGCTGTACTTTATCTGCTTTGCTCCGCCGTTCACGACGGTGAGGACAATGGTAAGTAAAGCAGCTACGGCAAGTACGATGAGTACCACCGTCATTATTGTCTTGCTCTTCTTGTTCAAATTATACCTCTTAAAATTCCCTTCAGGGAAAACTTATTTATATATAATACGGAAATATTTTTCATTTTACTGTAATCATATTCCCGTCTTTATCGCCGCTTGTCGGCGGCTGCGCCAAAACCCAAAAAAATCTGAAAAGTTTTTGCCAGATTTTATAGCTTCAAAAGGCCTATTCTCTCACCGCCCCGCTTTCAGAAACTGTCGGGCGGTTGGTAATACTGTCCCTGCATCGGATAACCTTCTCATCACGCAAACGTCACGCATTAAAGTGCAGTCTGCCGAAAGTCAAAGTCTGCCGCAAGTTACTACATCTCCGCCGTCAGCGTTGAAATGTACCTTTAAGCCGCACATTCAGAAGCTGTCGTGAGGTCGGTAAAACTGTCCCTGTATCGGATAACATTCACGTCACGCACACGTCACGCATTAAAGTGCAGTCTGCCGTATGTCAAAGTCTGCCGTAAACGGCCTTATAACACTTTATATCCTTCATGGATATCTATCCGTGAATTGCGCGTTTACCTCGACTATGGAGCTGTACATTTCTGTCGGCAACAAGCCGCGCATTTTTGTTATCTGAAAATTGCGCAGTTTCCATATTTTTCCTAAAATGCCAGCTTAAACTGCCGACTTTTAACACTTTTTTATCACGCATTGTCTGAATTTTATTCAGATGCCGCAGGTCCGTTAACCCACCATAGTGTAATAGGTAGCCCTGCAAATACACATAGCGCTCAAAAAGTCTGCGTCAGGCGTTAAGAAAATAAGCGTTACCCACAGGCACTATATTCCTGACTACACCTCTGCAGACGCCGCTTTGTCTGCATATAAGGCGCGAAACTCACAATTTTTCGTTCTGTTTACTATTCTATCATAGTTACAAATCATTTTCAAGTGTTTTGAATTTAAAATACGCTTATTCACATTTATTTTAA
>CALVXA010000063.1 GCA_944368635.1 uncultured Clostridia bacterium | reverse complement strand
CAAAGTACTCATAACAAATGAATCGGAAGAAAGGATCTCCCATAATATTTTTTATACCGCAATTACCAGGGCGAGACAATATCTTAAAATTTTCTGGGAATATTCCACGCAGGAAAAGGTTATTAAAAATATGGAAATACTTTCTTATTCCAGAGATGCGTCAATACTTTCTCAGCGATATTCGCTCAAGATGAATAATAAAGTAAAATTTGGCTAACCTAAAATAATTGAGCTGATTTGCAGTAATGCCGCGATGATGTATATCGTCGCGGCATTTTTCTGTGAATTATTAACTTTTAAGGGGTTTTAGTCCCCAAGGGATTTTTAGGGACTAATTTAACAAAATGTTAATTTTGGGAAGTAGAAGGAAGATGTCGATTTTTAACAAAGTCGGGGCAGACTGAAAAGTTGTATTTTGGGCGGTTTTGAGGTGTTTTTTGCTCTAAATCGCCCGTTTTTAATGGTTTTGGGTTGTGTGAATTTTTAACATTTTAGTCCCTTAACAGCCTTAAAATCCTTGGCATATAGGATTTTATATCATCAAGCAGGCGTTTGACAGATACTATAAGACTACTATTCTCTCCGGAGAAACCGACGTCAACAAGCTCAATGATCTGATCGACACGATGGAGTCTATACAAGTCTATACGGCGGCAGACGTAGATACTTTCTGCGAGCTGTATCTCAGCGATGCCGAAAGAGGATTGCTTGATCCGATTCTCGATAAATGTGCGGAAATTTATAAAAACGAAATTCCGATGCGCAAAATGCGCGCACCGAAAGCGACCGTGCAATAAGAGAAGTATTAAATACTATGACTAAATATGGCAAGATTGTCGTCGATTGGTCAACTGACGAAGGGCGCATACAGCGCAATAGAAAATCAGCCTGCATTAAGCACTTTGCCTGCAACAATCAGGAGGTAAAGCGCAACACAAACGACAGCAGGGTATCTGAAAGAGCATTGCGCGAAATATACCTTAAGGGCTTTGAAATTTGCGTAAAAGAAGCTCGCCCCCTCAATATAATGGTAAGCTATAACAAGATAAACGGGGTGTGGGCGCACTATAACTATGACCTTACCAAGACGCTTGCAAGGGGAGAGTGGGGTTTTGACGGAGTTTTTATAACCGACTGGTGGATGCAGAAGAGTACAAGCCCAGAATATCCTGTATTGAGGACAAATGCATACAGAGTGCGGAGCGGCGTCGATGTGCTTATGCCAGGGAATATGTCGCGCCTGAGCCACGGATATGTCAGTGACGGCACCACGCTTGAAAGTATAGGGAAGGAAGGCGGCATTACGCGCGGAGAGCTGGAGTATGTCGCAAAGAACGTCCTTTCCTATATAATTAAAGTGAAGTTAAAATAAATAATTTATTGCAGGTATAGGGTCGGGTATATTTGCCCGACCTTTTCGGTTTAAAAGTTTAAAAATACTCTGCGGCAGTCTTAACTCGGGGGAAGAGTATTAAAGATAAACTTAAAAATATTTGCGGACAGCCGAACAGGCGGATTGCCGTTGCCTTTATAAAAGGAATTCGGGGAAAAGCTGAACCCTGAAAATATTTCGGGATAATGTTTCCGCAGGCAAACAGAAACGTACATATATGGGAGTAAAAGGATAAAAATTACAAATAACTATTTCACAATATAGCATTTTAACTTATGAGGATATATAATATGCTTGTAATTTATTAAATTGTGGTCTACAGCAGGCAACTTTCTTTTCGCCAGAGGCGGAGTGGGTATGTGCGGATATGCGCGAATTGTCGATTTGCGCATTGGTGCAGACCATACGGGAGGATATGCAATGGCCGAAGAGGGAGTGAAGGGGGCTTACCCGAAAAAGGATAAGCAGGTAAACAAGTACTGTGCGCGCGACAGAGCGCAGAATATGGGCGATTTCGCTGTTCCTGCCGCTGATTCTCCTGTCAATTATTCTGCAGTTTTTTTACGGATTTAAGCTTGTAAGGCGTTGTACGGCGCTTTTCTTGGCATCGATTCTTTCGGTTGCGGGCGCCGTCGCCTTGACTGTAACATTCTATTTGATGGGCAGCGCAGGGGATCTTCAAGTTGAGCTGACGAATGCTTATTATGCGGCGGAGACGGAGATGCAGTGTGCCGACTTTTATCATAAGGTTGAAACGTCCGTTCTTCCCGAGATGAAGGCAAACAGACAGTTTATACAGGAAGAATATGCCTTTGTCAGCGGGCTGTATGAGGAGATAGACGCTCTGACTTCCTGGAGTAATGAAATAGCAAGGACTTATGCCGAAAGGTATGAAGAGCAGCTCGCTTCGGCTGAGGGCGTGCAGAAGAATGATAACGGCTCTTACAGCTATAGTTTTTTGCTCCTGGACGGAACAATTCCGAGCTATAAAGACGGCGATGTTTCGGAGAGTCGCTGCGTAATAGTCCAGACTGACAGGGGAGAAATAATGCTGCCGGAGATGTCAAAATTTTTTCCGTCGGAAAAATATACATTCAGCGTGCCCGCTAATTTATGGAATTTAGATTACTATCTTGGTGTAACAAGGGACGACCTTGACGCCATTTTAGACGAGCTTGACCAGACCATCTCCGTTCTGGAGACCTATTTGAGTACGGAGCCTGCATATTACAGCGGCGGCAAGGTACCTGAAACCGATGCGTTGATTTTTGCATATTTTGACGCTAATGATAGATATGTTCAGAAAGGCATGCAAAAATATTCCTTGAATCATTTAGAATTGCAGGCAGGTATAACGCTGGAAGTGCTGCTATTTTTATCTATGCTTGTTCTGTCTATAGGGGGGCTGGTGTTTGCCTTCGGCGGCAAAAAATTGCGCAGACAGGTCAAGACGGTTGCGAAGGAAATGGACGTGCTTGGCGGACAGTCTCTGCGCGATGAGTACGAAAGCGCTATTATGAAAGCTTCCAGCCAAAGGGACGCCGAAGCCTTCTACGGCGAGATTGAAGCGCGGCACGCGCAGTTCGAAGCCGCCCTTCCGACGTTGCCTTTTGCCTCCGTGCGGGCTGCGCGCGCGGGTATCGGGGAAATTGTGAAGCAGTGCGGCGCAACCGACGGGGCAGATGCGGCAAAAGCGCTGGGCAAGGAGTGCAAAGCTCTTTGGAAAGCGCGCGACCATGCAAAGCTCATGGAATATAAGACGAAATATGCGGAAAAATATCAAGAGTACCGCAAGACCCTTTCCCAAAAATCGGATACGGCAGAGGGATTGGCGTGCGGATATGGCGGGGAGAGCAGGTTTGACGGCAAGTTGTTGCAGAAATTCGGCTGGGACGTCTTGTGCTTCGTGGTCAAGTGGATCACGCTTACCATTGCAAAACCTGCGACGGAGTGCTGGAAGCAGAGTTGGTATACAAAGCATACCGTGATAGACGGCAGGCGCCTTTCATTTGACGGGAACGGCTTACAGCTGTTCGGGAAGCGCACATTAAATCTTTTCCTGACGGTCATAACACTTGGCATTTACAGTTTTTTCTCGCGTTTTTCAATGGACAAATGGGTGGCAAAGCATACTCATGTCGAAGGAATCGACCGCAGTCAGAAGGGAACTTTCGACGGAAGCAGCATAGTATGGCTGTTTGTGCGCCTGGGTTGTTTCCTGGTGAACATATGCACTCTGTACATAATGAAACCGTTCACATACTGCTGGAAGCATAAGTGGTATACGTCGCATTGCATATACGACGGAATGCGCGCTTCATTCGACGGCAACGGCGCCCAACTTATAGGTAAATATATAATATGGTGGCTTCTTTCTATAGTTACTGTGGGTATTTATGCTATCTGGTTGGGGCTCAATCTGTACAAGTGGAAGACTGCGCACACGCACTTTGCCTGAAAAGCAAGGTGCCCGCTTTGGCGCGAAGAAGTGGCTGCGGCGGTTTTCGGCGGCAGACAACGCAGTAAAACGTTTTCGGTGCGGGATCTCTCCCGCACCGTTTTTCTTGTTTCAGGCAGGCGGACCGCTTGAAAATAATGTGCAAAGACAAATTTTGCGGACTGTATTGTAATTCGGTAAGATTATAAAAAATAAAAAAGCCTTTGACGGGATTTCCTTCAAAGGCTTTTTACCTTAACGCAAATATATCTGCCCTTTAAAGTCGGGTCAGATATAAAATTTCCGAAAGATTATTTCTTTGTGATTTTGTTGTATACGGAATAATATTCCTTCCTGAAATCAGCGGAAAAATCTTCGCCGCCCGCAGCTGCACCGGCCTTGCAGTAAATCCAAGTCTCCATGGCTGACGAGAAGATATCTTTGCCGTCATAGCGTACCTTGGAAAGTAGCCTTTTCTGATCTGCGCAGTTTGCGCTGTGATATGGAACGACGGTAACCTTTGCGCCGTATTCGGAAAGCAGCTTTGCCAGATTGTTGCAGGTTTTTTCGCCGAAATCTGTAAGCATGTAATATCCGCCGAACTTCTTCATGGCCTTGGGTATAAGTTTCCAGTTCAATTTGTTGCTGTCAAAGGCATATGCCCCCTGCAGAATTGCCTTTATGGCTGCCGTAACGGACTTGATATTTTCCTTGCTGCCTTCGGCATAGACGCAGTAGCCGGTGCCCATCGACTTTGTCAGTTCTTCCTGGATTTGGTCGCATTTGGCTTCATATTCCTCTTCAGCGTCTAACTCCTTTTGTCTGGCCTCCTCGCGCAGTCTGGCTTCTTCACGTTCCTGTCTTACACGCGCCTCTTGCTCCTTGCGAAGGGTCTCCGTCAGCTCCGGGTCCTTGCGGAAGGTAAGCGTGTAGGAGGTTGCGGGCACGTCGCCCAAAAATCCCTCTATATAGCCCTGTCTGGATACCTCGTTCACAAGGCTGTAGCCCTCGCGCTTCATTGACTCGATCATCTCTATCTTCATGCGGCCGACTTCGGTGTTGCGCCCGGATACAGTCTTTGTGACGTATTCGCCCCCCGTCTGCAGCGCTTCCTTCAGTTCACTGAAAAAACCCATAATATTTCCTTCCCCCTTTATGTAAATGCGAAACAGCAGGTTTCTGTGTATAATTTTACCATAAACAAACGCAGGTGTCAACAGCACAAATATATTAAGGCGCCGACATAATTGTGCCGCGCGAAACTTGCGGCAACGGACTTGTGCGGAGGAAGGGCGGGTGATATAATGAATTTGGTAAGGTTATGCGGTACATCATTTCTGACATTCACGGCGAATACGAACTTCTCATGCGTCTTCTGGAAAGCATTTCGTTTTCGGAAGGCGACGTGCTTTACGTCTGCGGCGACATGATAGACAAGGGCGGCGGCAGCGTGCGCGTGCTTGATTTTCTTCTGAACGAGCCCAACGTGCGGTGTATACAGGGCAATCACGAGCTGTCCTTTTTAAATTATGCGGAGGCGGAGCTTGCGCGTCGCGGCGGAGACTATTCAGCTGCGCAAAGGCATATCGGGGCGCTGTTTTCCCCGCGCGAAAACTTGCCCTTGGACGAGCAGACCTTCCGCAAGCTGCAATCTCTGCCTTTTTTTGCCGAGGAGGAGGACTTCATCTGCGTGCATGCCGGGCTTCCGCTGGACGGCGACGGGCATATCGTGCCGCCTTCCGCCGTACGCGTGCCCTTTATTGTGCAGGACAGAAATTTCATGCGCCCCGAGGTAGTTCCGCGTGACAGTAAATGCGTATGTTTCGGGCATACGCCCGTACGCTTTATAAGCGGAAGGGATGAAATTCTTGCGTACAGGCGCAATGGCGCGCGCGGGGACGGCATTTCGTCTTATTATAAGGTTCACCTCGACACGGGCGTGTACTTGAGCGGCGTCCTGGGCTGTTTCTGCGCAGACGACGGAAGGTCTTTCTATGTGCGCCGACAGCCGTGAAATGGCAGCCTTTCGTGCGGAGAGGGGAGAAGCTCCGCCATGCCGTTCAATCGCGCTTACGTTGACGCCGAAAATACGTTGGCAAGAAATTAACAACATATGTGCATAACATACGCTTTTGTCCATAATCAAATTTTTATTTTAAACAAATTATGAAAAAAATTTTATGTTAAAGGATTGACATATGCAGTTTCACGGTGTAGACTTGATATATACGCGGAGTATGCGGTCAGATGTGCGCGCAAATATGCTAAACGATTGACATATATCGCGGGCGGCAGTTTCAGCATGAAAAATCGCCGAGGCGAGCCGCAGGGCACGGGGTGCCTATCCGATATGCTCCGCCACGGAAAGGACAATTCTGCTTGAATAAGTTGTCTGCCCCGAAAAGCTTTTTCATATGCGGGAAGGGCAAACTTTTGCGTAAGGGCAATTAAAGGAGGATAATACATGACAGGTAAGGGGAAGAAGGTTGCGGCAGTGGCGTTTGCCTTGGCTGTTGCTCTGTCGGCAACGGGTGTATCCGCGTGCGGAGCAAACAGCCCCGACGGCGCGCAGGAGGCGACGGAGACGGTCGTGCCCGCCCAGGGCGCGCAGACAGCCGCCAACAAATACTCATACGGCGAAAGCTATGTGCAGAATGCCGTATCCTCGGCAGGGGAGGGCATATTCTATGCTCCGACGGACGGCAGGGTAGGTTCTGTAATTCCGTACTATGAAGACGGCGTGTACTATCTCTACTATCTCAAGGTGACGGAGGGCGCGGCAAGCGGTATATACCTTGTAACGACTTCCGACTTCGTAAACTATGAAGATAGGGGTAAAGCGCTTGATTTGCCCCTGGATTACGGCGTGCTTACGGGCGGCGGCAGCATGATCAGGCGCGGCGGTACATACCTCATGTTTTTTACGGAGCGCAGGGCGGACGGCGAAGAGGTGTTGCGCCTTGCCTCCTCGCAGTCCGTAACGGGGTTCGTTGCGGAGCAGAATTTTGTCATAGAGCCCTCCTCTTACGGCTTTGAAAATTCTTTCGGCGACCCGTATGTGACGTATGACGCGCAGACGGGCAAGGCGGAGTGCCTTGTGTCCGCCCGCAGGAACGGCAGAGCGGTCATCGCAAGGTTTGTGCTTGACGGGCAGACTATGGCGGTGCAGTCGACAGACGTGCTTTACGAGGATACGCACGGCTATTATGCGCTTGAAAGTCCGTCGCTCTTCAGTATGGACGGCAAGTGGTATATGACCTATTGCGCGCAGGACAACTCGCTTGAGGGCAACGGCGACGTCACCCTTGCGGGAAGGGAGAGCGGAATGCGCTATCTGGTCAGCGAAAACAGGGACGGTCCTTACCGCGAAATGCAGGATGCGGAGCTGGAAGGCAACGTGTTCCGTTCGGGCAGATTTGTCGGCGGCGCGGAGAATGTGCTTGTCGGGGTGGCTTGCGACGGCAGCGCGACGGAAAAGTACGGGTATGCCGACGAAGGGTGTATTGTGGCGCATACGCTTTCGGCAAACGCGGACGATTCGCTCTCCCTTGCCTACCCCCGCGCCTACATGGGCAGATTCAATCTGGCAATACCCGATGGAGTCGGCGGCACGGATACATACAGTCCCCTTTCTCAAACAGAACAGTCTCAATCGCTCGTCGTCGCGGACGGGGAAAGGGTGCCCGTTCTGAAAAGCGGGGCAGACATATACAGAATGAGTATGCGCGTCTCCTTTGCGCAGGGTGCGACAAGCTTCGGGCTGGAGTTCGGGAAGCAGGGCGAAACCCCCGTAAAAGTAACAATCAATCCCTCGGCGGGTAAGATAAAGGTACAGCAAGGCGACGGCGAGGAGCTTGCTTCGCGCTACATAAGCGCGCAGGCGGGCAGGGAATATCAGCTGGACGTGTTCGCGCAGGGGGCGCTTTGCGTTGCGTACTTCAACGGCACGCCCTTCACGTTCAGGACTAACGGCGACATCTCCGAAGTTTACGCCTTCTCTGCGGGCAACAGTCTGACGCTGTCCGACGTGGCCTTCTCTATCCCCTCCGGGGAGTGGCGCGAAGGCGCATTTTCACTGGACGCGGGCGAAAGCAGAACGCTTACGGTATCGGCGGACACGGCGTGCTATTTAAGCGGGTATGCAGACATATATGCCGACGGACAGGCGCAGATAAGCATAGTATCCGACGGGACGGTGTTGGACGGGGCAAAGGGCGAAGGGCATCTTTCAGCATATTCCTTTACCGATGCGGAGCAGTCCGGCAAAACCCTGTCCGTGATTATAAGCGCAACCGAGCAGGTAACGGTTTACGGCGCGGCGGGTACGCAGAGTACGTACTATCAGCCTGACAGACAGGTGCTGTATTCGCGCACGTCCTCCGACAGGGGCGCCGGCGCAAAGATTGCCGATGGTCAGGCAGGCTTTGTGGAATTTTCCGCGCTGGCCGTGCAGGAAACGCCTGTCGCAGATGCGAGATTCGTTCTCACGAAAAACGGCGAGGAAGTCGCCTCGGCGAGCATTGCGGACGGCGTTGCCCGTCTTGCGGGCGCAGTAGAGGCGGAGGCCGGCGACGAGCTTGCGGCAAGCATCGACTACGGCGGAGTTGCAGTGCCCTACACCTGTTCGCTTGAACTTTACGGCGGCGCGCAGGGCGAAAGCAACCTTAAAATATGCGGCGCCGACCGCGGATATGACTACGATTTGGGCGTGACGGTTGCCTCCGACAGAACTGACCTCGGCTACGCTTCGGACAACTTCGGCGCGCAGGGTGAAAAGGGTTACATCTACACCTACGGCACTGCAATAGACGAGATGATGCCCACAACCGAATTTGACCAGAGCGCGCATA
>CALVXA010000062.1 GCA_944368635.1 uncultured Clostridia bacterium | reverse complement strand
CGGTATCGGCGGCTATTCCCGCGAGAATGTCCTTCAGTTCGCCCTGAACTTCACGCACCTCACCCGACAGGCGTTCGCCGTAGAGTATACTGCCTGCGCGCACTTCGGCAAGACTTTCGGCGTTTATCATGTCAATCATGCCTTCAGCCGATGAAAGCGAAAGTTTGCCGTTTACGAACGCGCGCTTTGTATATTCTCCCCTTTCTGCGGGGCGCGCGCCCGCGGCAATGGTTGCGCGCAGCACTGCGCGGGATATCTCCGCCCCGCCATGGCAGTGCAGCTCCACCACGTCTTCGCCCGTGAAGGAATGAGGAGCTCTGAAATAGACGCAGTACCCGAAATCCGCAAACCCGTCGCACTGTATTTTCCCCGCATACATCATTCTGGGTCTGAACTGCATTACGCCCGTGCTGCCGACAGGCGAAAACACCCTGTCCGCAACGCGAAGCGCGCCGCTGCCGCTCAGTCTTATTATTGCCACGCCGCCCGTGCCTGCAGGGGTGGATATTGCTGTTATAGTATCGTCAATCATCCTTATACGTCCCAAAATGATATAAAGTACGCTTATGTTTCCGATTAGATTATACCACTTAAAACTTATAAATGCAATATAAAAGCCGATGAAATTTATTCATCGGCTGTATAAAATATTTTACTTGCCCAAACCTTCGAAGGGGTCGTCATCCTTTCCTTCCGTCGAAGAACCGCCGTATTCGGAGAAAGGGTCATCGTAGGAACCCGTGCCTGAAAGGCCGTTCTGTCCCTGCTGATAGTTGCCGTCGCCGGACATGCCGTCGCGCATATACTGCTGATACATTCTGTAACGGGAACGCTGAAGCTCCGTCAGATATTCCCTGTAGCTTACCGCCTTACCGTTGCGCGACAGGAAAATCATCAGTCCCCTGACTGGGAAGAGTACGGAGATAAGCGTGTAGAGGAAATAGTGTCTGGGTACATACGTCTGGAAGAACGTAATGTAGAGAAGAACCTGCGTGACCAGCACGCACAGCTCCACAATGCCCAGAACATATCCGCCAAGCACCTCATAGACGCCTATAGTCCAGCCGAGAGACTGGGGAACGCCCTCGAACAGATAGCCGCTTAACACGTCGAAATATCTGCCGCCGTACGTCTGAGTGTCATATATGGGACTTGCATAGCCGCCGCCGAAAAGTATAAGCGTGGAAACAGCCACCAGTATGCTGAGCGCGACGAATATGCCCTCCGCAACGCAAGCGATTATGCCCATCGTCCTGGAGGAAATGTTATATACCCTGTTCTTGGAGGAGACGAAGCCGACGTAGTAGGTGTTGAGTACGGGTACAAATGCCATCCACCTCTTTTCGTACCCGTTTTGCGAGGCTATTTTATACAGTGCAACTGCCTGAAGCGCATAGAGAACCATAAAGCAGATGCCGCCAAGCACAAGATACAGCCAATAGTAGTCCTTATATATAAAACTCTGCGAAACGGCAATGGAGTTGGCAGAGCCGTCTATATACAGCTGCGTTACGAAATAATGCAATCCCTCGCACAGCGTGGCAAAACTGAATAATTCCATGGGTTAAACTTCTCCCGCCGCGCGACGCGCGCGTAATTTTCTCATTTTAACCATTTTATACCGACTTTATATAATCTGCAAAACAGATATGTGAAAAATCTGTAAAAATTTATACTCTTCAGCGACCGATTTTATGCCTGCACGGTAACCCTGCGGCAAACGGGTCGGGCGAGTACTCAACTTGCAGAAGGGTAAGTCCCTTTGCAGGCATTGTCTTGCCCGTCAACTCCCTTCTGCCCTCCGTGAGAGAGCGGCGGACATCCTCCGCCGAAAGCTTGCCGAGAGAATACCAGAGCATTGTTCCGACGAGCGTTCGCACCATATTGTACAGAAAGCCGTTGCCGCACACGCTGACGGTCATAATGTCGCCGTCTGCGGATACTTCTGCGGAATAAATTTCCCTGACCGTCGTCTTTACCTGCGAACCTGAGGAGCAGTACGCTGTAAAGTCGTGTTCGCCAATGAACATTGCCGCGACTTCGCGCAGGGCGTCCGCATTGCAGGGCGCGTCCACGCGGGCGCAATACCTGTCGTACAGCGGGTTCCGTCTGGAAGAAAAGTACATCCGGTAGCAATAGGTCTTTTTCTTTGCCGAGCGGTTTGCGTCAAAGCCTTCATATGCCGCGGCAGACTGCAGGACGCCTATGTCCTGCGGCAGATGTACGTTCAGCGCGTCCGCAAGCCGTTCGCCGGCAATGTTTACAGGCAGGTCGAGGTGACATACCTGACCGACCGCATGCACGCCCGAATCCGTCCTGCCGCTTGCCGTTACCGTACAGTCTGCGCCGAAAGCCGCCTTTACCGCCTCCTGCAGGCGCTGCTGGACGGTAATTCCGTTTGGCTGAATCTGCCAGCCGCAGTAGTTCGTACCGTCATAGGCGACTTTGATTGCGTACCTCACGATATCACCACATAGGGCGCGGCGGCAGGCCATATTGCCACAGCATATACGTTGAAGAGTATTATCCCCGCAATGAGCACGGCGACGACGAGCGCGGCGACGAGGTCGCCTGCGCCGAAGCGAAGCTTTTTATACTTTGTACGCTTCTTGGCGCTTGAATAACAGCGGGCGTCCATGGCGTCAGCCAGCTCCTCCGCGCGCCTTAACGCGCTTATGAGAAGGGGAATGAGTATGGGCACCACCGCCCTGATTCTGCGTATGAAGTTGCCCGACTCAAAGTCCGCGCCCCTCGCCTTCTGCGCGTTTATGATGCGGTTGGTTTCATCCATGAGTATAGGAATGAAACGCAGGGCTATCGACATTATCAGCGCAAAGACGTGTACGGGGAATTTTATGAAATTGAGGGGATACAGCAGGCTCTCAAGCCCGTCCGTAAGCGAAACGGGCGTTGTGGTAAGGGTGAGTATTGCCGAAGCCATGACAAGGAATACCAGCCTTATCATGAGGAACACGGCAAATATTATGCCTTCCAGATATATCTTAATTATACCCCACTCGGCAAGTAAAGTCTGCCCACCGTGGAAGAACACGTTGAGGAGGGACGTAAACGCAAGCAGGACGAGTATGCCCCTGACGGAACGCAGCACCGATCTGAACGGCACGCGGGAAGCCGCAACTGCAGCAAAGAGCACTATCATGCCGAGAAGCAGACCGTAAAAGGTATCCGCAACGAACAGCATTACGATATACGTGATGAGAAACAACAGTTTTGTCCTGGGGTCAAGCCTGTGCACGAAGGAGTCTGCGGGATAATACTGACCGAAAGTTACGTCTTTAAGCATTTTCTGCCCCCTTCGAAAGCGCCGCGGTAAGCACTTCGCACAGTCCTTTTGCCGTCATGTCGCATTCGATCTTTATCCCTCGTTCGCCAAGACCCTCGCAAATCTTCTGTGTCAGCGGCACGTCCAGCCCGAGCGAACGCAGTTCCTCGCCCCGTCTGAAGAGCAATGCGGGCGCGTCGCAGGCAAACACCTTGCCGCGCGAAATTACGCAGGCGCGGGTGCAGTTTTCGGCGACTTCGTCCATATCGTGGGAGACGATTATGACAGTCTTGCACCAGTCGCGGTGAAGGGTGTGCAACAGCTCCATTATCTCCTTCTTTCCCTTGGGGTCAAGACCTGCGGCAGGCTCGTCCAGCACGAGAATCTTGGGGCGCGTGACTATTACGCCCGCAATGGCGACGCGCCTCTTCTGTCCGCCCGAAAGGTCGAAGGGCGACTTTTCGGCAATCTCGCCATAGTCAAGCCCCACCACTTCAAGGCTTTCGCGCACGGCCTTTTCAACCTCCTCGCGGGAGAGGTCGGGTCGGAAGTTTTTAAGCCCGAACGAAACGTCGTCGAACACACTTTCGGCAAACAGCTGATATTCGGGATACTGGAACACCATTCCCACGTCGCTGCGCAGTTCCTTCCACGGACATTTTTTGTCTGAAAGGTCGTATTTGCCCACATATATATGCGATTCAACGGGGGGCTGCTGTCCCTTGCGCAGCTTGGGTTTTTTGTACTTTTTTTCCGCCTGCGGAAGTTTTATTAAGGCATTCAGATGCTGCACGAGCGTGGATTTTCCGCTGCCCGTGTGCCCTATTATGCCGAAAAATTCACCCTCGGCAATTTCAAGGTCTATTCCGTTCAGAGCATTTGTCGCAAATGGCGATTTGCGCGAATATGTGTAGGTAAGATTTTCTATCGAAATATCCCACTCCCCGCCATAGTGAACTGCCGTTTGTTCGGGCATATATGCGGGGCAATTAACTTTTATCCCCCTATCCCGGGCGTATGCCGCTATTTCGTCTGCAAGCGTTTCGGCGCGCAGGCACGGCGCAAGGTCTATGCCGTTTTTTCTGAGCTCTTCGCGTATGACTCCTATCTCGGGCAGGGAAAGATTATACGTCTGAAGCAGGTCGCCCATCTCGAAAATCTCTTCGGGCGTTCCCTGCGCCACAAGTTCACCCCTGTTCATGACTATCGCCCTGTCTGCAAGCAGAGCTTCCTCCATGAAATGAGTGATGAGTATGACAGTCATCCCCTCCTCTTTATTGAGCTTTCTGACGACCTCCGTAACCTCTCTCCTGCCGCGCGGGTCAAGCATTGCCGTCGCCTCGTCGAGAATGATTATGTCGGGTCTGATTGCAAGCACGCCTGCTATCGCAATTCTCTGCTTCTGTCCTCCCGAAAGCCTCGTCGGAGTGGAATGGCGGTACTCCTCCATCCCCACGGTCTTAAGCGCCCAGTCAATGCGCCTGCCTATCTCCTCCCTCTCGACGCCGAGATTTTCGGGGCCGAACGCAACATCGTCTTCAACAATAGATGCAACCATCTGGTTGTCGGGATTCTGAAAAACTATGCCTGCATGGCGGCGCACCTCGCCCACCTGCGACTTGTCGGACGGGTCAAGCCCCAACACGGTTACCTTGCCCTTGTCTGCCTGCAACAGACCTGAAATGAGGCGGGCAAGCGTGGACTTGCCGCTGCCGTTATGCCCAAGAACGGATACGAATTCGCCGCGCTTTACATTCAGGGTCAGGTCTTTCACCGCAAACGGACTGTCAGCCGCATAGGTAAAACTTACGTTGTCGAAGGACAGCGCGTATTCGGGCATGGAGTTTTCAGTCGCCGTAACGGCGCTGACAGCTTCTTCCGAAGTCATTTGATGTGTTCACCTTTAAAATATTAGTATCTGTACGGAATGATTATAGCAGACCAGAAGGCTTTTAACAATTATTTTATGCGCAAATAGTCAAAATGAAGATAAAAATTTTGTCGCAGTCCGCGCTTTGGCGCGGGCGACGGCACGGACTGCACGTCATTGCGGGCACACAAGGTCAACCGTCTGAAAATGTTCGACAAGGCAAAAAAATATGCAGGTTGCGCGCGTTTAGTATACGCCGAATATTGACATTTTGCATTGCGTGAATTATAATAATATTGATGTTGTCATGTGACATCCGACCAAAACAGAAAAAACATTAAAACGGAGGTTTTTTTGATGAAAAAATTGACTATCGACGGAAATACCGCCGCAAGCCATGTTGCTTACGCATTTTCGGAAGTAGCAGCGATTTACCCCATCACCCCTTCTTCCCCCATGGCGGAAGTTGCCGATGAGTGGGCTACTGCTGGCAGAACGAATATGTGGGGTCAGAAGGTGAGAATTACCGAGATGCAGTCCGAGGGCGGCGCGGCAGGCGCAGTACACGGCTCGCTCAGTGCGGGCGCTCTTACGACGACCTATACCGCTTCCCAGGGTCTCCTTCTCATGATTCCCAATATGTACAAGATTTCAGGCGAACTGCTGCCCATGGTTATGCACGTTTCCGCGCGTGCCCTCGCCGCACACTCGCTCAACATTTTCGGCGACCATTCGGACGTTATGGCCTGCCGTCAGACGGGCTTTGCAATGCTTTGCGATTCTTCCGTGCAGGAAGTTATGGACCTTGCGCTGGTTGCACACCTGTCCACCCTTAAGACCAAGGTTCCCTTCATCAACTTCTTCGACGGCTTCAGGACTTCCCATGAAGTTGCAAAGATTGACGTATGGGACGATGCCGACGACTACGCAGAGATAAGGAAAATATGCGACGAAGTCGGCCTTGACAAGGACATTGCAGACTTCAAGTCCCGTTCGCTCAATCCCGAGCATCCCATCCAGAAGGGCACCGCTCAGAACGGCGATACCTACTTCCAGAACAGGGAGACTGCAAACAGCTACTATGCGGCAGCACCCGCAATAGTTCAGCAGATGATGGACGTGGTATCCGCAAAGTGCGGCAGAAGCTACCACCTCTTTGACTATGTCGGCGCACCCGACGCGGAAGAAGTTATCGTCTGCATGGGTTCCGCCTGCGAAACCATAGAGGAATCCATCAACAAGCTCAACGCAAACGGCAAGAAGTACGGCCTTATCAAGGTACGCCTTTACAGACCTTTCGTTGCAGACGCTTTCGTTGCGGCAATTCCCGCTTCGGCAAAGAAGATTGCCGTTCTGGACAGGACAAAGGAACCCGGCTCCCTCGGCGAGCCCCTGTACCTCGACGTATGCTCCTCCATACTCGAAAAGGGCGTCAGCGGCATAAAGGTAATAGGCGGCAGATACGGTCTCGGCTCCAAGGAATTCACCCCTTCCATGGTACTTGCAATCTACAAGAACCTTGAAAGCGCTGAACCCAAGAACCACTTCACCATCGGTATCTACGAGGATGTTACCAACTCCTCCCTTGACTTCTCCGAAAAGTTCGACGCCGCACCCGCAGGCTCCACTTCCTGCAAGTTCTACGGCCTCGGCTCCGACGGCACCGTAGGCGCTAACAAGAACTCCATCAAGATTATAGGCGACCACACGGACAAGCACGCTCAGGCATACTTCTTCTATGACAGCAAGAAGTCGGGCGGTATTACCGTATCTCACCTCCGTTTCGGCGATACGCCCATACAGAGCGAATACCTCATCGACAGCGCTGACTTCGTACAGTGCTCCAACCCTTCTTACATCACCCGTTACGACATGACGAGCGACATTAAGGAAGGCGGCACATTCCTCATCAACACCTCTGCCACCACGGTAGAAGCGCTTGAAGAGTTCCTGCCCGCAAAGGTAAAGCAAGACATTGCCAAGAAGCACATCAACCTTTACGTCATAGACGCAATAAAGATTGCCGGCGAACTCGGCCTCAAGGGCAGAACGAACACCATTCTCCAGTCTGCATTCTTCCGTGTAAATCCCCAGATCATGCCCTATGACAAGGCAATAGATTATATGAAGTACATGGCCAAGAAGTCCTTCGGCAGAAAGGGCGACGCAGTCGTCAAGATGAACTACGACGCGATAGAGTCCGCGGCAGGCGACAACCTTGTAAAGATCGACGTTCCCGCAGCGTGGGCAGAAGCTACCACCGGCGCAGAGATGGTCAAGGGTCATGACAATGCCTACTATCAGGAGATAATCAAGCCCATCCTCTATCTGCAGGGCGACAAGCTCAAGTCCTCGCAGTTCAACGCAGACGGACACGTTCCTACCGGCACCACAAAGTACGAGAAGAGAGGCGTTGCGGTAAACGTTCCCCAGATTGACCTTGCAAAGTGCATCCAGTGCGGCACCTGCTCCTTCGTGTGCCCTCACGCTTGCTTAAGACCCGCCCTTGTAAAGGAAGGCGCGGACAAGCCTGCAACTCTGCTGACCAAGAAGGCAATAGGTCTTCCCGGATATGAGTACAGGATGCAGGTTTCGCCCCTCGACTGCATGGGTTGCGGCGTGTGCGCTACCGTTTGCCCTGTAAAGGACGGCGGTGCAATAAAGATGGTTCCCCTTGCAACTGCGCTTGAAGCAGGCGAGGCAGAGAACTGGGAGTACGCAGTGGAACTTCCCGCGGCAGACACTTCCAAGTTCAAGAAGGAAACCGTCAAGGGTTGCCAGTTCTGCACCCCTCTGTTCGAGTTCTCCGGCGCGTGCGCAGGCTGCGGCGAAACGCCTTACGTAAAGGTCATCACCCAGCTCTTCGGCGAGGATATGATAATTGCAAACGCTACGGGCTGCTCCTCCATCTATGGCGGTTCCTCCCCTACATGCCCTTACACCACCAACAAGGAAGGCCACGGTCCTGCATGGGCTAACAGTTTGTTCGAAGACAACGCTGAGTTCGGCTATGGCATCCACCTTGGCTACAAGGCAAGAAGAAACCACGTGAAGGAGCTTGTTGAAAAGCTTGCAGCTGCTTGCGAAGAGTGCAAGCCTGTATGCGAAAAGTGGATTGCTTGCTTTGACGACAGAGAGGCTTCCAAGGCAGCTTCCAAGGAGCTGATTGCAGCCTGCGAAAACTGCTCCGAGCCTGTTGCAAAGGAAATACTTGCAGCAAAAGACTGTCTTGCAAAGAAGTCCGTATGGATATTCGGCGGCGATGGCTGGGCATACGATATCGGCTACGGCGGACTTGACCACGTTCTCGCTTCGGGCGAAGACGTAAACGTGCTTGTCCTCGATACCGAAGTTTACTCCAACACCGGCGGTCAGGCTTCCAAGTCCACCAACATCGGTGCAGTTGCCAAGTTCGCTTCTGCAGGTAAGAGAGTCAAGAAGAAGGACCTCGGCATGATTGCAAAGACATACGGTTACGTATATGTGGCACAGTGCGCTATGGGTTCCAACCCCGCACAGCTTTTAAAGGCGCTGACCGAAGCCGAAGCTTACCACGGACCTTCGCTTATCATCTGCTATGCTCCCTGCATCAACCACGGCATCAACATGACCAAGAGCCAGCTTGAAGAGAAAGCGGCAGTTGATTGCGGTTACTGGCAGCTTTACAGGTACAACCCCGAAGGCGAAGTATTCACGCTTGACAGCAAGGATC
>CALVXA010000061.1 GCA_944368635.1 uncultured Clostridia bacterium | reverse complement strand
AACACGGCGCATATCCGTCACGGCAATATTACCTGATAAACATCGCATCGCCGAAAGAAAAGAACCTGAACCTCTTTTCAACCGCATCTTTGTAGAGCGAAAGTATTTTTTCCCTGCCGACAAGCGCCGCCACAAGCATTACAAGCGTGCTTTCGGGAAGGTGGAAATTGGTGATGAGCGCATCCACGCACTTGAATTTATAGGGCGGATATATGAAGATGTACGTCTCTCCCCCGCCCGCGCGCACAACGCCGTTTTCGTCCGTCGCGCTTTCAAGCGTGCGCACGGAAGTCGTGCCAACGGCGATTATCCTTCTGCCTTCCGCCTTTGCCTTATTGAGCGCGGCTGCCGCCTGTTCGCTGACCTCGTAATGTTCGCCATGCATCTTGTGGTCGGTGATTATGTCTTCCTTGACGGGGCGGAAAGTTCCCAGCCCGACGTGCAGAAGCACCTCCACTATCTCCACGCCCATATCCCTTATCTTCTGAAGAAGTTCGGGCGTGAAGTGCAACCCCGCGGTGGGCGCTGCGGCAGAACCGTCCGTCTTTGCATAGACTGTCTGGTACCTGCCCTGGTCTTCCAGCTTTTTCTTTATATAAGGCGGAAGGGGCATTGTTCCCACTTCCTCCAGAATGTTTTCAAACACCCCGTCGTAGGAGAAGCTGACTATTCTTTCGCCGCTTTCGGTAACCCCTTCGACGGTGAAGGAAAGCTTGTCGCCTATTCTGAAGGTCTTGCCGACCGCGCACTTTCTGCCCGGCTTTGCCAGAACTTCCCATCTGTCCTTTTCAAGCCGCCTTAAAAGCAGTATTTCGATGAGCCCGCCGTGTTCCGTGTGGGCGTACATACGCGCGGGAAGCACTTTTGTATTGTTTATTACGAGCACATCGCCCGCATGAAGGTAGTCTGTTATGTCGCGGAATATCCTGTACTCCGTTGTGTCGGTTGCCCTGTCATACACCAGAAGCCTTGAACTGTCTCTCGGCTCCGCAGGCGTCTGCGCAATGAGTTCCTGCGGCAAATCGTAGTAAAAATCGCTCTTTTTATATTTTATCTCTGACATGGTATTCAGTTTTCATCCTTATCGAACAGGGAAATCTGCTTTTTCTGTTCTTCGGTTATCCTGTAACCGAGGTGTTCGTAGCCGCCGCGGAGAATCATTCTGCCCCTTGGCGTACGCGCAATGAAACCGAGCTGTAAAAGATATGGCTCGTACACGTCCTCTATCGTGCCCGCGTCCTCGTTCACAGTCGCGGCGAGAGTGTCCAGCCCGACGGGCCTGCCGTCGAACTTTTCTACCATAGCGCGGAGAATATTCCTGTCCGTCTCGTCCAGCCCGAGTTCGTCGATCTCCATGCGGGAAAGCGCATAGCGCGCATCTTCCAGAGTGACGCACGCATTGCCCTTTACGGTGGCAAAATCGCGCACCCTTTTCAGCAGACGGTTGGCAATTCTGGGCGTCCCGCGCGAACGCTTTGAAATCTCTCGCGAGGCCTCCTTCTCGATGGATATGTTGAGTGTTTTTGCACTGCGGGCGACAATTTCTTCCAGCTCCTCAGGGGTATACATCTCCAGGCGGCAGACTATGCCGAACCTGTCTCGGAGAGGGTTTGCTATCATTCCCGCACGCGTGGTCGCGCCTATGAGCGTGAATTTCTTCAGAGAAAAGCGTATGTTCCTCGCGCTTGGACCCTTGCCCACTATTATGTCGAGCGCATAGTCCTCCATGGCGGAATAGAGAATCTCCTCCACGCTGTGGTTGAGCCTGTGAATTTCGTCAATGAACAGCACGTCGCCTTCGTTGAGGTTGGTGAGTATTGCCGCAAGGTCGCCGCCCCTCTCTATGGCAGGTGCGGAAGTCAGGCGCAACTGGCCGCCCATCTCGTTGGCGATTATGTGGGCGAGCGTGGTCTTGCCGAGACCGGGCGCGCCGTAGAGAAGCACGTGTTCGAGTGCTTCGCCCCTCGCCTTTGCCGCATTCATATAGACGGTAAGGTTTTCCTTGACCTTGCTCTGTCCGACATACGCGTCGAGCGTCTTGGGGCGCAGTGCGTTTTCCTCCGCATCGTATTCGCCCTTCGTACTCTTCACAAGTCTGTCGTCACCGTATTCGTCGCCTTCAAATTCATCGAAAAACATGGTTTACATTCCCTTGATTGCGAAATAGATTATATCTTCGAGAGACTTTGCGCCCCCTGCCTTTGCACGGACTATCGCCCTTTCCGCCTCCGCACGGCTGTAGCCGAGATTCATGATTGCGACTACCGCATCGTCGTCTTCGGACGACGCGGAAGTCCTTGTAACCGCGCCCTGTGCGCCCGTTGCCACATTCTCCGCGGCAGAGACTTTGTCGCGCAGTTCGAGAATTATCCTTTCCGCAGTCTTTTTGCCAAGCCCCTTGACTGAAGAGAGCCGTTTGACGTCGCCCGCGGCGACAGCAGAGGCAAAGTCGTCCGCAGACATACCCGTAAGCACGGCAATGCCCATCTTGGGCCCCACGCCGGATACGGATATCAGTTTTAAAAACGTTGCCTTTTCCCTCTCCGAAGAAAAGCCGTAAAGCGAAATGCCGCTCGCCTCGCTTACCTGAAGATAGGTAAACAACTCCGTCTCCGCGCCCTCCGCCATGCCTGCGAATGCGGAGCCGGAGCAGAACACTTCGTATCCCACTCCCCCGACGACGACAATGGCGCTGTCGGCATAAATCTTTAAAACTCTGCCCTTTAAATATCCAATCATATCCGATGTCCTATTTTATTCCGTAAAGCCTGCCGAAGCGGGAGGTGTGCGCGTGACACAGCGCAACGGCGAGCGCGTCCGCCGCATCGTCGGGACGGGGTATCTTGCTGAGCCTCAACAGCGATGTGACGACGTGCATCATCTGCACCTTGTCCGCCTTGCCGTATCCCGTAAGCGCCTGTTTTATCTCGTTAGGAGTATATTCGTAAAGCCTGCCGCAGAACTTGACAGCCGACACGAGTATTACCCCCCTCGCGTGAGCCACCTGTATGCCCGTAGTGACGTTTTTTGTGAAAAACAGTTCCTCCACGGCTATTTCTTCCGGTCTGAACTTTGAATAGATTCTGTTAAGCCCTTCTTCCAGCATGGCAAGGCGGACGGGGAACGTCTCCTCCCTGGGAGTCGTCACCACGCCGTAGTCCACGGGGCGTATGTCGCCGGTGTTCAGCTTTTCTATGACCCCGAAACCCATGGTTCCGAAACCGGGGTCAATGCCTAAAATTATCATATCCTGCCGCCATGCGCGCAAGCGTTGTCCGCGCGCCCGTATTATTTTGTTCAAATGTCTGAAATTGACTTGATTAACTCCTGTAATTATACTATAATTTGTACAGATAAGTCAATTTATTATAAGGAACAAAAAATTATGAAACTATGGGAAGGGCGCTTCGACGCGCCTACTGCAAAGAACGCCGACCTCTTCAACGATTCGCTGCCCTTTGACAGACAGCTGTGGGCGGTGGACATAACAGCCTCTCTCGCACACGCGGCAATGCTTGGAAACTGCGGCATAATTTCGCTGGACGAGGCGGCTGCGATATGCGACGGACTGAGCGGAATTGCCAAGGACATTGCCGAGGGAAAGCTTGAGATAGTCGGCGCGGAGGACATACACTCCTTTGTGGAAAACGAGCTTGTCAGGCGCATAGGCGACGCGGGCAAAAAACTGCACACCGCAAGAAGCCGCAACGACCAGGTGGCGACGGATATGCGCCTTTATGTGAGGGGCGCGTATGACGAACTCAGGCACAGCCTTGTAAACACGGTAAAATCGCTTATACAAAAGGCTAACGAGGGCGTAAAGTACATTATGCCCGGCTACACCCACCTGAGAAAGGCACAGCCTATGTGCGCGGGGCACTTCTTCAACGCCTACGCAGAGATGTTCATGAGGGACATCGACAGGGTTACGTCAAGCCGCGAACGCTCCAACGTAATGCCGCTCGGCAGCGGCGCGCTCGCAGGTACTTCCTACCCCATCGACAGAGATGTAACGTGCAGTCTGCTCGACTTTGACAGACCCTGCGAAAACTCGCTTGACGGCGTTTCCGACAGAGACTTCATACTTGAATATCTCTTTGACGCATCGCTCATCATGGCGCACCTTTCGAGACTGTGCGAGGACATAATACTCTACACGACGGAAGAATTCGGGTACTTCGAAATCTCCGACGCATACTCCACGGGTTCCTCCATCATGCCTCAGAAGAAAAACCCCGACATTGCCGAACTCATGCGGGGCAAGACGGGCAGGGTTTACGGACACCTGATGGCGTTGCTTACAACCGTCAAGGGCATACCCCTCGCCTACGATAAGGACCTTCAGGAGGACAAGGAAGGCTTCTTCGACGCAGAAAAGCAGGTCATAAACTGCCTTGACATAATGGCGGAAATGCTCCTGCATATCTCATATAAACCCCGCCGCATGGCAAAGGCGGCGGAGAGCGAGTTCTGCTGCGCGACAGACGTTGCAGACTACCTTGCGAAAAAGGGTGTGCCCTTCCGCACGGCGCACGCCGTGACGGGCAAGATTGTCCGCACCTGCATTGAACAGGGCAAGACGCTCCAGACAATGACCGCCGACGAATACAGGCAGTTTTCGCCCGAGTTCGGCGACGACATAACCGCCGTTGTAAAGGGCAAGGCGTGTGCGGATGCCAGAACGTCATATGGCGGAGCTTCGCCCGAGTGCGTAAAACAGGGCATAAAGAGCCTTAAAAAGCGCCTTAAAAAGTACGATGATTAAGACGGGTTAAAGCCGCGGACATTTGATACGCAGTACCCCCGCTCTGTTCGACGCATAACCCTTTTTACATATCATAAAACAACGACTGAAGTCAATATATCCGCCAACACGGTTGGCGGATTTTTCTTTATATTAAAAGGAGGTTTCATCCCGTGCTTTTATGCGGAATAAAACCTCCTGCCTGTCTTATTTACTGTTTAACCAATTTGTTCACTGGACGGCTGAAGTCACTTGCCGAAGCGCTGTTTGTACACGTCGTAGGCGGTTGCCGTCTTTGCGTTTTCAGTACCAAGCGCACTGTATGCCTGCGCTATCTCCTCATATGTTGCCGTCGAAAGATCTATCATAGGCTGACTGAGTTCATATATCCCCCAATCAACCATATAATCAGGCATAAACCCGCCGTAGTTTGTGTTATTTGTCTTGTAAGTCCAGGAACAGTACGACCAGCCGAGGTCGTCAAAGAAGTCCATGCTCGCCTGCCAGTCCTCCGCCTTGCCCCAACAGCTCCATTCGCCAACGATTATTGGCACATCGTAGCCCTTCAGATTGTGCAACGCCTTGTAGAAATACAGACAGACGCTCTGCGGCAGCGGGGTCTGATTGTAGATATGATAGGAATATGCGACGTTTTCCCAGTTGTACTCCTTCTCCGATACGCCGTGAGTGGGGAAGGTGAAACATTCCATTATAATTACATGGTTGGCATCCACCGCGCGGACGGCGTTGTAAAGCTCGTCATAGAAGTCGAACTGCTCCTTGCCGGCATATTTGCCGGGGGCGGAACGCGGCTCGTTCAGCAGGTCATATGCCGCAACCACGGTTCTGTCCTTGTACCTTTGCGCAACGGCTTTCCACAGCTCTATTGTCCAGGCGCGGTGTTCTTCGTTGGGGTACAGATCCCAATCCGCATCAGTGCCTGAATGGTTGTCCATATTTTGCGAACCGACAGCTCCGTGCAGGTCGAGTATGGCATACAGACCATATTTTTCGCACATATCAAGCGCCCAATCCAACTTGTCGAACGCGTTTTCCCGGAGAGTTCTGCCGTCCGTAGTCAGATTCATATAGGTGAAGTTTATTCTTACACAGTTGAGTCCGAGGTCGGCAATATTTTTAAAATCTCCCTCCTGTATATACGTATCTATGTACAGTTTGCGAAGCTCGTCAATCTGCTCGTCCGTGAGGTTGGGATTTTGTTTCATTGCCGCAAGGCCGCGCACATCGGTATATACACCGGTATCGAAGTCGCCTATTTCGCTTACAGTCATCCATGGCTCCTGAACGAACCAGTTGCCCAGATTTACCCCCTTAAACTGCAACAGCTTGCCGTTCCCGTCATAGAAATTGCGGCCGTATGTCTGCACAAATCCCGTATGGTTGTCAATTTCCGAAGGTCTGTCGGGGTTGGGGTTTTTTATGCATAGCACGGCTGCCGTAATGCCGAACGCAACCACAGCCAGCACAAAGACTATCAGCACCGCCAACAGAATTCTTTTTACCGCTTTCATCGGAAAACTCCTTAAGCTCATTTATTGTTATACCCGACGACGCGGTTATGGCTGTATATCGCCATAAAAAAACAAAGCGCCCTGTCGGCATCACATAAATATGACCTGTAAAACAAAAGATTTATTGCGACAGCCTGTATTTCAAGTACCGTTCATGGTCTGCTTGCCCGCGCATCGCAGTAATATATTACCACGGCATTGCCGTTCGAGTCAATAATTGTCATCAGATTGACCATACAGAGGCAATCGCCGACAGATAAGACGGTCATATATAAAGACAGAGCCCCCTTCCTCCGAAGTTCGGCGGAAAGGGGTCCGTATGTTTTGCAAAGTTTTATTTAAGCTCGCATTCGGCAGATATTTTATTTTCTATAGCTTTCGGCAAGCTTTAAAAAGGCGGGCAGGGAGCGTTTTATCATATCCGTATCCACGCAATACGATATCCGCACATAGCCCTTCACCCCGAAGGAGTCGGACGGGACGAGCAGCAACTCGTATTCCTTTGCCCTGTCGGCAAACTTCTGCGCGTCCTCTTCGAGCGCCTTCACGAACAGATAGAAAGCGCCGTCCGGCCTTACCACCGTATAGCCGTAGTCCGTGAGCGCTGAGCAGAGCAAGTCTCTGTTGGTTTTGTAGACGGAGATGTCGGACGTCTTACCCGTAACCGCCTTTACAAGTTGCTGGAACAGGTTGGGCGCGCACACATAGCCGAGCGACCTGCCTGCGCCGCATATCCCTGCATACACTTCTTCAAATTCCTGCATTGCGGGATTTACGGCAATGTAGCCTATGCGTTCGCCGGGGAGAGAAAGACTTTTGCTGTACGAATAGCAGACAATGCTGCGCGCGCAGAAATTGGTTATGAAAGGTACCTTTGTCGCGCTGTCGAACACAAGTTCCCTGTACGGTTCGTCGGACACGAGATAGACGGCGTTGCCCGTCCTCTGCTCATGGCGGGCGATTATGTCGGCAAGCGCCTTTATTGTCTGCTCCGTGTAGACTACTCCGCTCGGGTTATTCGGCGAATTTATTATTACAGCCTTTGTCCTGGCGCCGAGCGCGCCCTCAAACGCGGCGAGATCGGGCTGAAAGGTTACGGGGTCTGACTGCACCGGTACGAGCTTTGCGCCCGCGTGTGCCGCAAACACCGAATATTCGGGAAAGAACGGCGCGAAAGTTATCACCTCGTCGCCCTGCACGACAAGCGCGTTAAGCGTTATGCACAGCGAAGCCGCCGCGCCGCAGGTCATATAAAGACAATCGGCATTTAGTCCCGCGCCGAAACGCGCGTTGAGGTCGTCGGCAATGGCCTTTCTTACAGAATAGTCGCCCTGCGCCGAAGTGTAGCCGTGAAGGAATACGGGGTCTGACGTGCAGACAAGTCTTTCAAGTTCCTCCTTGACCTCTGCGGGCGCAGGCACTGAAGGGTTGCCGAGCGAGAAGTCGAAAACGTTCTCCTCCCCTATTTGCGCCTTGCGCTTTTTACCGTATTCAAACAGTTCCCTTATAGCCGAACGCACCCTGCCGAGCTGTACGTTTTTTTGGTTTATCATAATTCACCTCTCTATGCACGTGAATTATTATACCACCGCACGCTCTGTTTGTAAAGGGATATACGTATATTGCAATGGCGCGCTCAACCGGTAAGTTTCGCGCGGAAACTGCCCAATATTCTGTTCTCTATCCTGCTGACCTGTACCTGCGATATGCCCATCATGGCGGCCACCTCGCTCTGCGTCATGTCTCTGAAATAGCGCAACATGATGACCTTTTTGTCCCTTTCGCCCAGCTCGCCTATCGCGGCGCGCAGTTCCAGCTTGTCTATCATGTCGTCCTGCCCGTCTTCCGCAGGCAATTTATCCAAAAGCAGCTGCGATTTGTCGTCCTTCGCGTCGCTCTGCGCATATATGGATATCGGCATATGCGTGGAGCCCATGGTGAACACAACTTCGCTTTCGGGCATGCCGAACTTCTCCGCAATGGTTCCGAGCGACGGCTGGCTTCCGTGTTCGACGGTATATTCGTCCACAAACGCATTTATTGCCTTTGCCGCCGCCTTGATTGCCCTGGAAACCTTTATGGAACCATCGTCGCGCATAAAGCGCTTTATCTCCCCGGAAATCATGGGCACGGCATACGTCGAAAAGCGCACGCCGAAACTTTCGTCGAAGCCGTTGATGGCCTTAAGGAGCCCCATGCCCGCAAGCTGAAACAGGTCGTCGTACTCCACTCCCTTGTTCAGATAGCGTTTTATTATGGACTTCATGAGGTTTGTGTTTTCCTTTAAAAGGAGCTCCTTTGCACAGGCGTCGCCCTGCTTTGCCCGCCTTATCAGTTCGTTTGTCCTTTCTGCATCAAACATTCTCCACTTCCGTCGCGAAGGTTTTTACCATATAGACTACGGTGCCCTCGCCCGGGACGGAATTTACCCTGAATTCGTCCATAAACGTCTGCATTATGGTAAACCCCATGCCCGAGCGCTCGTCGTCGGGCAGCGTCGTGAAAAAGGGCTGTACGGCTTCCTCTACGTTGGCTATGCCCTTGCCGGTGTCGCTGACCTTTATATGTAGACTGTTGTCCTCTATTTCGCATTCCACCGTGACCAAGCCGAGGTTGCCGCCGTATGCGTGGACAGTACAGTTCGTGACTGCTTCCGACACCGCCGTCTTGACGTCAGACAGGTCGGAAAGCGTGGGATTGAGTTCAAGGCAGAACGCCGCAACGGCATCGCGCGCGAACGCCTGGTTGCGGGCGAGTGAATAGAATTGAAGTTTCAGATAGTTTTTTGTCATGTTATTCCGCCTTTGGGATGAGTGTGTATATGCCGCTTAAGGAAAGCACTTTGTCCGCAGCCGCGTTCGGCGACTGTACATATAACGGGATATGTAATCTCTTTGCTCGCTTATATCTGCCGATAAGAAAGCCTATTCCCGTGGAATCCATGAATGCCACCTGCGACAGGTTGATGACTATTTTAGAGACGGCTGAATTGCCGTCGATTATGCCATCGCACTTTTCCCTTGCCGCGGAAGCCGAACACTCGTCCATTTCGCCGATAAGTTTAATGTTCAGGCAACCGCCTGAAACGCCGTATTTTACCACCATTTCCTGTGCCCTTCGTTTTTATAAAATGTTACTATACGCCATGGCGAAAAATTTCGGATTATTTGGCAGAAAGACAACTTTCATGGCGAAACTTATGCCGCCGCAACAAATTTAACCTTACGGCCTGCAGCCGCTATATATTCCTTCCCCGCCGCGACTTGCCGCAATATATCCGCATTTTTTCACAGAACCTGCATTTACAGACAGCTCTGCATGCCCATTGACGTCCGCGCCCGCGGCTTTGGTGAACAGGCTTTTGATGCCCCCGCGGACACCTGAAAAAACACTTAAAAAAATAGAATAAAATTTATAAAAAATGCTTGACAAAAAGATTAAGGTATATTATTATATACAAGCGTTGCGGCGGTAAACACCTAAACATCGCAAGCGATTGCTTTTAAGGGCCTTTAGCTCAGTTGGTTAGAGCAGTCGGCTCATAACCGATCGGTCCGC
>CALVXA010000060.1 GCA_944368635.1 uncultured Clostridia bacterium | reverse complement strand
TTCTGTTGCTCTTCCGCCCGAACTAAGGCATCTAATTTTTTTAGGTATTCGTTCTCCATTTCAAGGTATTCAAGTCGCTCTTTAAGCCGTTGATTTTCAGCGATTAAATCGTTTTCAACGCATTTATCCAAAGAATTCTTTCTCGTTCTGCCCGTGCTTTTTCGTCCTCGGCGTTCGGTCATAAGTCCAGCCGCTCCTTCTTCCATGTATATGCGCTCCCACAACTTTAAAATGTTAGTATAGTTGTGTTCCTGTCCGTTACCAACTCCCCAATATTTGCGGACAACTTCTCTATAACTCAAATGGTTTTCACGCATATCCATTATAACAGCTATTTTGAACTCTGCGCTATACTTTGTGTTAAATTTCTTTTCTCTTGACATAAAAATATGCACCTCCAAAAGTGTCCAACTTTTGGGGTGCATATCATTTTTACCGGATGCCGCATTTTTATCAAATAATTTTATTGCAACAATGTATCCTGCGTGAAGAAATAACAAATATACTCAATTGCCAAATTCAGACAATTCTTATGCCGCGTTCCTTTTCAATTACGCTGACCTTTGCCATTTCGGGGAGCAGGAAAACTTTGCCCGCAACTTCATTTTCAGCCTTTATGTAAAGAATGCTGCCGCCGACTTTGACCTTTGCAAACAACTCCGAGCCATAGTCAAGCATTGCCTGAACCTCGCCTTCAAGCCCGTCCTGTGCTAAAGTGAAATCATACGGCGTGAACTCATAGTCGAAAGTCGTGTTATACACCTTCCTGCCCGAGAGCGCGGAGAACATCTTAAGGTACACCTCTTCGGGCATTACAAGCTGTTTGCCCGCGATATTTGCATAATACGTGCGCACCTTTTGCTTCTTGCCGTCGCTCCTCTGCACCTTGCTTTTGACCATTGAAAACGTTCCGTTCAACGTGTTGACGGTCGGCATGGGAGATATAACCTGCTCTCCTCCCATATTTACGGCAACCTGCTTCAGATCTATCGATATTGCCGTCTTGCCTTCGGGCAGTTTTCTATCGGAGAGCGCAAACATCCTTCTTTCGCCAATTTCCAGCGATATAAGCACTTTGCCGGATATATCCTCGCAACCTTCAACCTCTGCGGGAATATCTCCGCCGAAGGTGATTGCAGTTGGCGGAATTAAAAGCTCGCATGCGCCTTCATCAAGGCATATTGCAGGGGGAATTGCAATATTTACTCCGCTAAAACTTAATTTCCCGCCTCGGCTGACGCAATCTACATAGTTGTATTCGGGTATCCTCGGAAGAATACTCTCCTCCGTGTCTTTGTCGAAGAGGTGTACGGCGCTTATGTCCAGAGCTGCCTCCAAAACTTCGTCGGGAGTATAGTCCTTGAAACCGCCGCTCTTTATAATGACGCGCGTGTTTGTTTCGGCAAAGCCGTCCCCGTTCATGTCTATGTCGCCATACACAAGCGTTTCCGTGCCCAGTTCCTCGGTATGCGAAATCTTTACCTTTATCTTCGCCGCGCTCTTCTGCACCTTTTCCTCGTCCAGCGAGATGTCCTCCGCCCTCAACCCTATTATTACGGGCTTGTCGCCGTTTAAGTAGGACGGCGTGGTCTTCATCATCATGGAATATGGCACTGTTATCTTTGCGTCAGAACCTGCAAAATCTATTACCACCTCGTCCCCGACCTTCTTTAAAGTGCCTTCGAAAAAGTTCATCTGCGGCGTGCCTATAAACCCTGCCACAAACTTGTTGGAAGGGTATTTGTACAGGTTCTTGGGCGTATCTATCTGCTGTATGAACCCGCTCTTCATTACCACTATGCGCGTACCCATGGTCATTGCCTCGACCTGGTCGTGCGTTACATATATGAAAGTCGTGTTGAGCTTTTTGTGCAGCTTTACAATTTCGCTCCTCATCTGAGTGCGCAGTTTTGCGTCGAGGTTGGAGAGCGGTTCGTCCAGAAGCATTACCTTGGGTTCGCGCACGATCGCTCGTCCCAAAGCTACCCTCTGCCTCTGGCCGCCCGACATCTCCTTGGGCTTGCGCTTTAAGTAGTCGGTTATGCCGAGGATTTCCGCCGCCTCCTTTACCCGCCTGTCTATCTCGTCCTTGGGAACTCTTTTCATCCTCAGTCCGAAAGCTATGTTTTCATATATAGTCATGTGCGGATAGAGCGCATAGTTCTGGAATACCATGGCGATATCCCTGTCCTTGGGTTCCATGTCGTTTACGACTACGTCGCCTATTTTAAGCTCGCCGGCAGTTATGGGCTCAAGCCCCGCTATCATTCGAAGGACGGTGGACTTGCCGCAACCGGACGGACCGACAAACACGATAAATTCCTTGTCGGAAATGCGCATATTGAAGTCGTTTACCGCCTTCGTACCGTTCGGATATACTTTATAGATATGTTTCAAACTTAAATCTGCCATTTGTTTACTCCTTTACCGCACCTGCGGACATGCCGTTTATCATATACTTTACCAGACAGAAATACAGCACTATTATTGGTATAGCTATAATTATCGAACCAGCGGCAAAACGTGAAAACTGCGTTTCATCCAAAGACATAAGCCCTACCGCAACTGTGTACAGGTCCTGGTCGATAAGCAACATTTTCGGAAGAATGAAATCGCTCCAGGGCCAGGCGAAGGATGTAAGCGCGGTGAACACGAGTATAGGTTTTGAAAGCGGGAGAATAAACTTTATGAAAATTGTAAAATTAGATGCCCCGTCTATCCTTGCCGCCTCGTCTATCGAATACGGAATGGTATCGAAAAAGCCTTTCTGCGTCAGATAGCCCATTGGCGCCGTACCCGAGTAGATGAGAATCAACCCCCACTGCTGATTGATAAGATTGAACTGCGTCATCAGAAGATATACCGCTATCGTACCCATAAACGAGGGAAACATACCGAGGACAAGCGTCGTCTTTATCATGGCCTTTCGAGATTTAAAGCGGAAACGAGACATTACATACGCCGTAAGTATTGTCAGAAGCGTTCCGAGAATACAGCTCATGACTGCGATGAACAGCGTATTCAGGAACCACTTGGGGTAGTTATACATTACAGTATCCGTAAACAGCTGATTAAAAGAAGCCACACTGTATTCGGTGGGGAAAAATCCGTCGAAAGTGTATATTGACCCTGACTTGGAAAAAGACGCGAGTATAAGCCACAGACAGGGGAAAAAGAATATAAAGGCTACAATCAACAAAATACAGTAAGTTATGACAATATTTAGTATCCTCTTTGTCTTTGCCTTGGCAGCCGCACTTTTAGCACTACTCATCTGAATGTTTCCTCCTGCCTGTATGCCGGCGACAGCACGTAGACGACAAGCGATATTATTGAGGTAATTATAAATATTATAAGGCTTATCGCCGCGCCTATCGAGTAGTAGTTGTTATCGATTGACATCCTGTACAGCCAGTTTATTAGTAGGTCCGTATTATTTGCAAGGAAATACCCTTCAGATCTGACAGAATCGCGCAGGAAATAGAACACACCGAAGTTATTGAAGTTGTTTATGAACTGCGTGATCAGCACGGGCGTAGTTGCAAATACAACATAGGGAAGGGTAATTTTTATAAACTGCTTCCAGGCACTTGCGCCGTCCACCCTTGCCGCCTCATAGAGGTCAGTATTTATGTTGGAAAGTATACCCGTTGCCAAAAGCATAGTAGACGGGATACTTATCCACGCATTTACGCCCAGTCCTATAAACCTTGCCGCCCATTTAGAATTAACGGCGAGAAAACCTATCGCCTTTCCTCCCCCTTCCTGAATATAGAAGTTTATGGGACCGCCGTATGAGAACATGAATTTGAAGCCCAGAAGGGTTATAAAGCCAGGAATTGCATATGCGAGTATGGGAAACGCGCGCCAGAATGCCTTGCCCTTGACGCATTTTTTATTTAACAGCAGCGCAAGCGCCAGCCCCGCAAAGTAGTTTATTGCAGTCGACAGAACAGCCCATAAGAGATTCCAGCCTAAAATTCTGAAAAACGTTGAGGCAAACTGACCTAAAGAGAGTATGCTGCCGAAATTTTCAAACCCCACCCAGTCCACAAGTTCGGGCGGCACTATGTCTCCGCCATAGTTGGTAAAGGCAATGAGTATCATGAATACTATCGGAAGTATCGAAAAAACGCATACGCCTATAATCGGAAGCACCAACGCAGTTTTATAGAACTTTTTGTCAAGAAGATCCTTAAGCTCGCTTGTGAACGACGGAGGTCTTTTAAGCGTGTCCTCCGCGCATTGAGTGCGGTAGACGTCTTTTATGTTCGTTATATATACGGCAATGTAGAATATAATCATGATTACAGACAAAATTCCCATAAGCATCATGATTATGGAGTTATCTCCCTTTATGCCGTACCACGCGTCGCCTTTTACCTGACCGAGAGTAAACAACCCGAAAAAATCTGCACCGCCGCGCATAACGAAGTATATGATAAACGCCGCCTGCAACAAAACATAGAGCGTGCCCTTTGCCCACTGTCTGTAAAGAAGCTGTCCAAGCCCCATTATACACATGGACGCACCGACGTTACCGTTCCCCTGGGTTATTATTTCCTTCGCCGCTGCAAGCTTTGACCTGAGTTTTTGCGGTATACCTTTAAAAAAGCTTGCAATTTTATTGCACAGTCCCGAAAAAAACGACCTTAATATTTGCTTTGCCTTCTCCATTTTATATCCCCCTCCCTGTCATTATCCGGCAAGCGTATGAATCGAGTCATATATCTGCTTGTTCACGTCGGACAGTCCGTTTCTGAGCTGCTCGTCCGTCGCGTACACGTTTCTGTTATCGAGAATATCGCCTGCTATAAGCGAGAAGAATGTCTCCAAAGGCGACCAGATCTGAGTAGTTGCCCTTACGCTGGGCATCAGATATATGGACCCGCTGTCCAGGTTGTCGCTTATCGTCTTGTCAAGCCCGCCAAGCTCCTCTACAATATCCTTTCGCGCAGGGGAAATACCCAGCATCTCACATCTCTTTTTTATCATCTCATAACCCGTCGCAAAGTTGACGAACGCGAGCGAGGCATTGGGATACTTTGTATACGAACTTATTGCATAGGCGTTTACACCGCCCATTACCGTCATATCCATAAAACCTTGGGAGGTATCCTCCAGATCCCCGCTGACGGGGAGAGAGGGCACATCCACCATTTTTACGTGTTCCCTTGCGTACTCCTCGGTATAGCCCGCCTTGATCATCTCGGAAATGAACATGGTATAGACGTCGGGCGTCGTCATAGTGGCGAAATATGTACCCGAAGCGAGCCTTGAATACCTGTTGTCGCTTATTGTGAACTGTGTACACTCCATATTCATGACGGACGAGAGCTGACGGATAATGCGCGCGCCCTTATAGCTGTCAGCATTATCTATGCCGATATCGTACGTGTCCTTACCGTCCTCACCGCCGAATACATATGCCCCGTATGTAAGAAGATAGCCGAGCGAGAAATAGCTGTCGCACAGGGACTGCATATAACCGTATCTTGCGCCGCCGCTCTCCTCTTTGACCTGTCGGGAATAATAATATAAATCTGACCAGTTTTCTATCATGTCCGGCACGCCGTTTTTATCGTCGTCCCACTCCTGTTCCCAGTTTTCGGGCAGCAGATCGTCGCGGTAGAAAAGAAGCGGCTGCTGAACATTTACGGGGACGCCGAAGGTATAAGAACGGTCGGAATCTATTGTCGTATAAGCGGCCCACGCATTCTCGCTTACGTATTCGCGACAATCAATTTTATCCGTGGGCAGAGGCAGTATATGATGGCCGTCGACATATTTCATTATCGCATCGTTGGCCTGATATAAAACGTCCGGACCGTAGCCGAAGGGACCGCTCTGCTCCAGGTCGTTGTACTGGTCAATATTTGCGTCCACTGCTACAATGCCGTACTCCGCATATTCCTCATTGAATGCGTCAAGAAGTTCTTTTAAATATCCCCTCTCCTTCGCCGTATTGTTTTCAAGCACGCGCAGGGTTATATTCCTTTCCAACTCGCCTGTAAAAATTTCGTTTTCGGTCTGTTGCGAATTAGTAGTATCCGCTGTTATGCCATTGTTTCTGACAACGCTGATTGTGCCGAAAGTTATAATCAAGGCGAGAACCGCCGCCACATGTACCGCCGCAAACGCTACAATATTCTTCATATTATCCTCCCGTATTATAGTTATTGCGTCCTTTCTATTACGAATCCGCTGTCCGCAAGCACCCCATCGGAATAGTTATTGCAAACCACCACGTCTGCGGCACTGTAATCAGCCGACCTGCCGCTTTGGTTTACCGCAAGTTTAAGCCCTCTTCTTTCAAGGAATACAAGTCCGTCCTTTTCGGTAATTCTTATTACGGCATCGCATAAATTTATGCCGTGCTTCATCTCCGCGAGCGCCTTTATTAGCCGCATCAGCTTTGTATCCTCTTTTGCCTTTTCCCAGTCGAAAGTGCGGCGGGAATCGGGGTCGAAATTACCTTCGAGCGCAATTTCCGTGCCGTAATATATGCAGGGCGCGCCCACATACATATACATGACTGCAAGTGCGCTCATGAGTTTATCAACGCTTTTTGACTGCGTCACAAACCTGTATGTGTCGTGACTGTCCAAGAGGTTGAGCATCATGATATTTACTGAATCTGTGTTGCGCATTAAAAGTTCATTGAGTTTATCGGCAAACTGGCGGGGAGTAAACAAACCCGAACAGTAAAAGTCGAGACAGGCCTTTGTGAAGGCATAGTTCATTATGCTGTCGTACTGATCGCCGTGCAGGTATACGTTTGCATCGTGCCAGTTTTCGCCGATGAGTACACAATCAGGCTTTGCCCCCTTTACCGCCCTTCTGAAATCGCGCCAGAACTCATGTGATATTTCATCGGACACGTCGAGTCGCCAACCGTCAATATTATACTCCTTTATCCAATAAGTCGCAATATCTGTCAGGTATTTCCTGACCTCCACATCGGACGTATTCCATTTCGGCATATAGTTGCACGAAGCAAAACATTCATAGTTGACCTTCTCCGTATCGACATAGTCGCCGTGTATTATAAACCAGTTGAAATAGGGCGATTTTTTACCTTTTGCAATTACATCCTGAAACTGAACTGTATTCTTGCTGCAATGATTGAACACAGCGTCGAGTACCACCCTTATACCCATTGCGTGTGCTTTTTTTACAAGACGGGAAAATGTCTCCTTATCTCCGAAATGTTCGTCTATTCTATAATAGTCGCTTATATCATACTTGTGATTTGACTCCGACTGAAACACAGGCGTCAGATAAATTGCGTTTATTCCAAGATTTTTTAAATAATCCAGCTTTTTAATCACGCCTTCAAGGTCGCCGCCTGCAAAACTTTTAGGCGCAGGCAACTCCCCCCATTTAAGATTTACGTAAGATTTATCCTTGTCTTTATCGCCCATACAGAATCTTTCCACAAAAATCTGATAGAAAGTCGCCGTACGCATCCATTCAACAGGCTTAAGAATGTCCGTTTCGTTTATGTATGCAAGCTGAAAACAATTATAAAAGCTCAGTTCATAGTCGAAATTTTCTGTCAGTCCGTCCTCGGAGAAATAATATGTACTGCCGTTATCGGTAATTGAAAATATGTACACAAACCTGACGTCATCTAAAACGATATACGCCGTGTAATATGCGTACAACCTGTCCTCGTAACTTCTCTGCATGATACAGCTTTGCCTCTTTTTAGCGTAGCTGTATTTGCCGCCATAGACAACTTCTATCTGTTCGGGAATATCGTCGCGGCTTATTCTCAGTCTTAATGCGACCGTATTTTTGTTGACTGCAAAGCAATATTTCGATTCCGGAATATGCTGCATTGCTGATTCATTCATCTTTAACCCTTAACCGTTTAATTTGCTGTTTGACTTTTACAACATTCGCTGATATAATTAACCTGCAATGGATAAAAAAGTCACAATTCACGATATTGCAAGGGAAGCGGGCGTTTCTGCCGCCACCGTATCGTACATAATCAACAACCGCACCGATAAATCAATAAGCGATGAAACCAGACAGCGCGTATTGCAGATTATAAACCTGTATAACTATAAACCTGCCGCATTTGCAAAAAACCTGCGCTCCACGCCCGATTCTAAGCTGATAGCTCTATATACGGGCGAAAACGACGGCGCGCTTTACGGCGGGGAATTCCTGTATTTCGTAAAAAATTTAAGTAAAGTATTTCCAAGCGATAAATACGGACTGATTCTGAGTCACGAGCCCTACCGCCGCGTCGAGCAAGCAGACGCAATCATTGCCTGTAATATAGACAGGCAGGCATTTGCTGTGATCGGTAACCTGAATTATGTACCGCTGATTGCAGTGGATTGTATGCCTAACGATACGCTTTTCTTTCAGATAACCACCGATTATTTAAAAGTAAAACTGGAGGCTGAAGAATGCTATGGCGGAAACTACGCCTTTGTATGTCTTGACCCTGCAGACGACAGGGTACGCGAAGACATTGTGTCTGCCTTCAGCACTGCTGTCTTTGTAAGAACTTTAAACGACCTGCGTCTCCTCTCTCCTGCTAAAAATATTGTCACGGTCGACAGATCAATCGCAGAATTTTTTGAAGGAGCTGGTACAAACGTCTTCTTCCCTGAAACGCTCGCCGAAGAAAAATGCAAGTGCGTCTTTTCCTGTCTGGAACGCGTTCTCAAGCGGATACATTTTGACGTCCATTTTTATAAAATCTGATTATTGTTGACTTAATACGGCTATCGGGCGCTTTTCAGCGCCCGATATTTTATTGCCGTAAGGAGGAAAGCGCTTATTCTGCTGCTTCTACTGTGTAGAAATCTATCGTTTCAGTTTCGGCATTGTAAACTATACGATATGTGCCGGGAACGGTGCTCATAAAGTTGGAGGCGCTGGTACCCCTGAATGAGTCATTAGCCGTACCCGTTGTGCCCATCATTGCAAGACCTAACCAATCGCTGTTCGCAGTCGTCTGGGTAGTGCCCGCAGGGTATGCCTTAAAGCCGAATTCGTATACGTCGTCAAACGTATAGGTCAGCTCATAGATATTTTCGTCTGTTTCAGACTGCGTGAACTTATACTGAGCATCAAAGCTTACGGGCCAGGACGAACCCTGCATACTGCCGTTGATATAGATGTCATAACCTGCATTCACATCTTCGATTGTAACTATCTTGGAATAGCTGTCGAATGTGATGTTGTAAGTGCTGGCAATGAGAACTTTGAAGTTGTAGTTACCCGTTGAAGGACTTGCCGCACCGAAGGCGTTTGCGTTGCCGTAGAAGTAGCGGTAATTATAGTTGCCAGTATGATTAGCCCAATCTGTACCCGGTTCTGTTGAACCTGCTTTGAATGCCTGAACGGTAAATTCGGTATCTGCCGCAAGCTGTACGTTTTCAATCACATATACTCCCGAACCTGTTTGCGTTTCGTTGAGTTTGTAGTCGGGATTGAACGTGTTGTTTGTCCAGTTATGTCCCTCGCCGAAAGTGCCGTCGAGATAGTAATCGGAGGCTGCGGGAACATTATCAGCGTCGAAGGTTACAGAAAGCGTCTCAGTCTCTTCGGTATAAGTAAATGTATATGTGCCCGAAGCCTTTGCCGTCATATTGCTGTTAGTGCCGTCAACGTATGCCTTGCTTGCTTCGTCCAACTTATCGGCTTTTATGTACAGGTTGCCTACTTCGCTCTCCGTGCCCGTTACGAATGTGGACGCAAACATGAACTGGTCACCCTCTTCAAGATAAACGCTCATGCTGTAAACGCCCTTCGTTTCGGTCTCTTTGAGCTCCGTACCGTCGTTATACATATCGTGCCATGCCGTTATCTTTTCACCTTTGATCCAATAATGGGTAACCGTCTCTATCGTTCCTTCCACTTCACCGTTATAATTAAAGGAAATAGTGTCGGAGTCGCTGAGTTCTCCGGGATTGCCGAGATCATCTGCGGGATGTGTGGTAAGAGTAAACGTATAGTTGCCGTCTTTCTTACAAACTATGTCCTCCATCTTTGTAGGCTTTGAACCGTCTATGCTGCCATTGGAAGCGAAGTATTCCACCCCGTCAATT
>CALVXA010000059.1 GCA_944368635.1 uncultured Clostridia bacterium | reverse complement strand
GCTCTCTCCGAAATCATATTCCAGCTCATGGGCGGCCTCAGGGCAGGCATGGGCTACACGGGCAACGGCACGATAGACGAACTCAGGAAGAACGGCAGGTTTGTCAAGATGACTTCCGCTTCGCTTGCAGAGTCGCATCCTCACGATATTTCAATCACCAAGGAAGCGCCCAACTACAGTCCCAAGAGCTTATAATCAGACCATTCGGCGGAGGGCAATACCCTCCGCTTAACTACTTGTAAACAGGAGAAAAAATTCATGCAGCACCAGAGAGTACTCATTCTCGATTTCGGCGGTCAGTACAATCAGCTCATCGCCAGGCGCGTCAGGGAATTGTCGGTCTACTGCGACCTCGTTCCCTGCGATATGTCGTATGAAAAGATAGTTGAATACAACCCCATAGGCATAATCTTCACGGGCGGACCGAACAGCGTGTATGAAGAGGGCAGCCCCAGGGTGGACAAGCGCGTATTCTCGCTCGGAATACCCATACTCGGAATATGCTACGGCTGCCAGCTCATGGCATACACTCTCGGCGGTACGGTCGAAAGGGCGCAGACGTCGGAATACGGCAAGGCGGAAGTAGATTATTCGGGTTCTCCGCTCACCGTGAACATGCCTTCAAGGGCAGTCTGCTGGATGAGTCACACGGACAGAATAACCGTTCTGCCCGAAGGTTTTACGGGTCTTGCCAAGTCCGAAAACTGCCCCTATGCGGCATTCGGCAACAGGGAAAAGAAGCTGTACGGCGTACAGTTCCACCCCGAAGTCAACCACACCTTCAAGGGCACGCAGCTGCTCAGGAATTTCCTCTATGAAATCTGCGGCGCGACGGGCGACTGGACAATGACCAACTTCGTCGTCAACAAGATAGAAGAGCTTCGCAGGAAGATAGGCAACAAAAAGGTGCTCTGTGCCATGTCCGGCGGCGTGGACAGCGCCGTTGCGGCGACGCTCGTTCACAGGGCTGTGTGCGATAACCTTACCTGCGTGTTCGTCGACCACGGTCTGCTCCGAAAGAACGAGGCGGAAGAGGTCATGCACGTGTTCAAGGACGGGCTGGGCATGAACCTCATCAAGGCAGACGACGGGGAAATCTTCCTCGAAAAGCTCAAGGGCGTGACCGACCCCGAAACAAAGCGCAAGATAATAGGCGAACAGTTCATCCGCTCCTTCGAAAAGCAGGCAAAGGCGATAGGCAAGGTGGACTTCCTCGTTCAGGGTACAATCTATCCCGACGTAATAGAGAGCGGCAAGGGCAAATCTGCCGTAATCAAGTCGCACCACAACGTGGGCGGTCTGCCCTCGGTAGTCGACTTCGAGGAGATAGTCGAACCCCTCCGCGACCTGTTCAAGGACGAGGTGAGAAAGGTCGGTTTTGAACTCGGCCTGTCCAGAAGCGTGGTAATGCGCCAGCCCTTCCCCGGTCCCGGTCTTGCAATAAGAATTATGGGCGAAGTCACAAAGGAGAAGCTGGAAACTTTGCGCGACAGCGACTATATACTGCGCGAAGAAATTGCAAAGGCAGGACTGGACGGCGAAATATGGCAGTATTTCACGGTAATCACCAACTCCAAGACGGTGGGCGTGCAGGGCGACTTCAGGACGTACGAAAACGTCGTCGCAATCCGTGCCGTCACCTCGCTCGATGCAATGACCGCTGATTGGGCAAGAATACCCTATGACGTGCTGGAAACCATCTCCACGAGAATAGTAAACGAAGTAAAGCACGTAAACCGCATTGTCTACGACATCACCTCCAAACCCCCTTCAACCATAGAGTGGGAGTAAACAGACAACTCAATGCAAAAGACAGTCCCGTCCCGACGCCGCGAAAGTTAGCGCAGGGCGGGGCTTTTTTTCGTTTTTTGTAATTAATGTTGCGCTTTAAGCGGGATTTTTGTGCGCGTTGTCGGCATTCTGGCTATTTTTGGCTTACTACTTGATTTTTTGGCAAGTCGGTGGTATACTTATATGTCGATATACCCTGTATGGCAGACATTAACGAACTCAGAAAAATTATAGAGCCGCACCGACAGCCCGACAGACAGTTCTATCTGGACCTTCTGGACGAGGACCGTCAAAGACAGTGGGAGGAGCTTCACCTTTCCGCTGTTTTGTCCATGCTTAAAGTCATGTATGTGGGTAAACTCACCCGCGCGATAAAGGAGGCAAAGGAAGAGAGGGCGTCCATAATTTCCGCGCCTGACTACAATGCCGAAAAGTACAGGCGCGTGCTGGAGCTGGACGCCGAAATACGCACATACGAGGAGAAGAGACAGTCATACAAGTGCTTCTTCGACGAGACGTACTTTGCAAGAATGGACCTGGAAGACGACGAGGACGGCTATAACAGCTACTATATCGGCAAGCACGGCGACGAGGGGCTGGAAATTGTGGACTGGCGCGCACCGCTTGCCAGAAGGTATTACCAGAAGAGCAAGCTCTCCTTTTCCATAAATCAGTTCAACTATCGCCTTGTGCTACGCCGTTCTCTGCGCACGCACAACGGCAGGCTGGAAGACTTCAAAAACGAGTACCTCTCCGTGGGCGACAACCTGACGGAGAAGGAGATTGCCGGAAGGGACGCCTCCGTGGTGTTTGACCCTTTCCTGAAGGAGATTTTGCAGTCGCGCAAGGAAAAGGACGAAATCTGCGACATAATAGAGACCATTCAGGAAAAGCAGTACGAGATTATAACCGCCCCCGAACGCGCCGAAATGGCTGTGCAGGGCGTTGCGGGCAGCGGCAAGACAATGATACTTTTGCACAGGCTGTCCTATCTCATGTACAACAACGAGGAGATTAAACCCTCCTCCGTGATAGTCATTACGCCCTCCGTAAGCTTCAACGCGTTCATAGACGAGCTTTCAAAGATTCTGGAGCTGGAACGCGTGAAGACGATGACGCTGGAAGATTATTTTATCCTGCTTTTAAAGAGCGCGGGCATCAATATCGAAGGCAGGGTGGACGGCTTTGCGCCCCTTCCGGAAGGTTACCTCGAATATCTGTATTCCGAAAAGTTTGTCATTGACGCGGATAAAAAACTTGCAAGAATATATTCCTCCGTAAGGGGTATGCTCCCCGGCAGCGGGGACGAATTCATAGACGGCGTCATAAGTTCGCTCGGCGGCTGCATCGAAGCATACGAAAAGCTGAAAAACGCAAGCCTTCGCGTAAGGCGGTGCGTGTTGGGCGAAATCAAGGAAAAGAAGGACGGCGGTCTGTTCTACACAAAGCAGATGCGCACCCTGTTCAACTGCGTGCTGGACGTAAGGGAATTTCTCTCCATCAACGGCAGCGATAAGCGCATGGACGATAAATTCTTCTTTTTCAGACAGTTTCTTTCCTTCTACAAGTCGCTCCGCTTTATAAGTCTGAATGCCGAAAAAATATGCCGCACCGCGCAGGAAGATCTTGCCAAACTGCGCGAGACGGTGCAGAAGGAAATCGTTGACCTCAGACGTTACAGACAGAAAATAGGCGACAGAACGGTGCTTGTGTATGCCGAGAGGATAGAAAAGAGGGAGGCGCTCCTGAAAGAGACGGACGCCGCCGTTCAGATTGTGGAAGACATTTCATACGGCTTTACGCGTTCTGCCGACCTGTATGCCGTACTGCGCGGGGAGAGCTACTTCGTCAGGACGGGCAGGTGCGAGAGCATGGTAGACCTTGCAAGGCTGCTCTACCGCGAGACGGTCAAGTGCGCAAAAAAGAAGTTCGGCGCGCCCGTCGACAAGCTTGTCAGGGGGGATGCGTATGCAATCTGTCTCGTCCTTGCCAGAATGGGCTACCCGCTTACGCGTATTCGTTTGTTTTTGTGGACGAGGCGCAGGATATATCCTTTTACGAATACGAAATTCTGCGCAGGGTGAACGGGGGCGCGTGTTTCAATGTGTTCGGCGACCTCAAGCAGAACATAACGCCGTACAGGGGGATAAGCGACTGGGCGCAGCTCGGTCTGCCCGTGTACGAACTCAACCTCAACTACCGCAACACCAACCAGATAGTCAGCTTCGTGTCAGGCAATCTGAACATATCAATGCAGGCGATAGGCCTCGGCGGGGAGGAGGTAAAGACCATATCTCCGCGCGGCATTTCGGCGTTTCTTGCGGACAAGAAGGGTCTGAGGGCGGTGATTACGTCGGAAGCCAATCTTCAGCCGTACACGCGCAAGGCCTACAACGTGGTCAGGACGAGCGGAAAAATTTCCAAGGACAAGATAAACATTCTGACCGTGTACGAGAGCAAGGGGCTGGAATTTTCCGCCGTTGCCGTTGCGGACGGTGATATGACGGATAACGAGAGATATATCGCATATACGCGCGCCTTAAAGGACCTTGCGGTGGTGCGATAGACGTACATCTTGGCTGTGCGCGGTAAAAACAGTAGACTAATGCTTGCGCATATGCTAAAATAACATAACCGATGCAGTGCGCGTCGGAGGGCGATGTATGGCGGGTGACGAATATGGAAAATAATACCTGTGAAAAAAGCATACATTTATGCTACTGCGGCAACAAAAAAGTCTTTCCGCAGATACTTTTGTCCCTGCTGTCCGTGGTGAAGCATACAGACAGTGCGCTTACCGTGCGTATCTTCACCATGGACCTGACGGATGTAGACGAAAGGTTTACGCCCATAACTGAGGGGCAGAGGTACATACTTCAGTCCGTGCTATGCGAAAAAAACGCACAGAGCAAGGTGTTGCTCGTCGACGTCGGCAAGGAGTACAGAAAGTACCTCATGGGCGGCAGGAACGAAGGCGGGTTTTACACGCCGTATGCCCTTTTAAGACTGCTTTTCGACAAGGTGGAACTTCCCGACAAGCTGATATATCTTGACACGGATACAATGTTCTGCGGCGACGTGGCTGAACTCTGGTCGTACGATGTGGGCGATTGCGAGTTCGGCGCAGTCAAGGACAAGGAAGGTTCCTTCTGGATAAACAGGAGGTACTGCAATTCTGGCGTTTTGCTGCTTAACATGAAGCGCTGCCGCGAAACCGACCTCTTTGCCGGGGTGCGCAGAATGGTGATGTCGCGCAGAATGATTATGCCCGACCAGAGCGCGCTGAACAAACTTGCGAAGAAGAAGTGCTTCCTGCCCCGCAGGTTCAACGAACAGCGCGGAATACGCCCCGACACCGTAATAAAGCACTTCTGCCGCGGGTTCAGGTGGTTCGGCCCCTTTTTCATCATCTACAACTACAAGCAGACGGACAGAAAAAACGTACACGAAAAGCTTAAAATTTTCTGCTTCGACGACATATACGAAAAATACGACAGACTCAGCGAACAATACGATTTCGGGTTATAATCTTGTATGGAACAGCAAAATTACGCAATCAGAATTGAACATCTCGTCAAGAGCTACGGCGGCGGCACGCGGGCTGTGGACGACATCTCCTTTGCGGTGGAGAAGGGCTCCCTGTTTGCCTTTCTCGGCGTGAACGGCGCAGGCAAGTCCACGACGATAAACATAATCTGCTCCATCCTTTCCAAGGACGAGGGCAAAATATATGTTGACGGCTATGACCTGGATACCGACCCCGTGGAAATCAAGAGGGAGATAGGCATAGTCTTTCAGTCCAGCGTGCTTGACAGGGACCTCACCGTAAAGCAGAATCTGGAAATAAGGACGGCGTTTTACGGCATATCCCGCGCAGAACAGCGGCAGAATATAAAGGACATAGTCAGACTTCTGGAGCTGGAGCCAATCTTAAACAAGCCCGTTCGCACGCTTTCGGGCGGTCAGGTAAGAAGGGTGGACATTGCAAGGGCTATGGCGCACAGACCGAAGCTGCTCATTCTGGACGAACCCACAACGGGTCTTGACCCCAAGTCAAGGCTCAACGTGTGGTCGCTTATCGACAGAATAAGAAAGGAGACGGGCATGACCGTATTTCTCACCACGCACTATCTGGAGGAAGCGGAGAAGGCGATGGACGTCGTCATAATGGACAAGGGAAGGATAATTGCGCGCGGTACGCCTAACGAACTGAAGAACAGCTACTCGCACGATGCGATAATCGTCTACCGTCCCGCCTCGGAGAAGTTTGAAGAGGCGCTTTCAAAGGGCGGCGAGACGTTCGCGTATGACGAACAGAGCGGCGCTTACAAGATTACAATCCGCGATACGGCGGACGCAAAGCGCATAATTGCCCTGTATGGCGATTACATCACGGACATGGAGATAATAAAGGGGAATATGGACGACGTGTTCCTTACGGTTACGGGTAAGGACATCAAACTTGCAGGTGGTTCCAATGAAGAGTAAGGTAAAACAGAACTATTCCGAACAGCTCAGAATGCTGGTAAAGCGCCACCTTCTGGTGTTTTTCAACAACCGCATGAGGGTGTTCTTCACGCTCATGGTTCCCTTTATAGTGTTTGTCATCTACATCTTCTTCCTGCGCAACCTCGAACTGCTCACCGTCAAGGATGTGTTCAGGGAGAGCACGATAGACGTGCTGAAGAACTTTGACCCCGCAGGCAACGCCGAAATAAACAGGCACGTCGGCACGATTCTGGACAGCTGGATGCTCTCCGGCATCATGGCGTTTTCCACGCTTACCGTGTCGCTTCAGACGAACAATATAATCGTTGCCGACAAGGAAAACGGCATAAACCGCGACTTTGCCTCCTCCCCGGTCAGCAACACGATACTCATACTCAGTTATTTCATTTTTAACTTCATAGTCACGCTGATAGTAAGTTTTATCTTCATAGTAGTGTGCTTCATCTACCTCGCGGCGCTGGGCGAATTTGTGCTCACATTCCTCGACGTGATAACCATACTCGGCGTGTTGCTGTTTTCCACGATAAATTCCGTGCTGTTCACAATTTTAATCTGTTCCTTCGTCTCCAAGGACATGACAATGGTCAGCATAATGACTGTATTCTCCTCGGCGATAGGCTTTCTTATTGGCGCATATATGCCCTTCTACATGATGCCCGCCGCCGTGCAGAACGTGTGCTGTTTCATTCCAGGAACATACTGCTGTTCGCTGTTCAGGTATTCATTCCTGTCGACGCCCATTGCGCGGGCAAGCGAATACATTGTGGGCGTAGACCCCGTTGCGGGTCAGCAGATACTCGACGGACTGACGGGCAATTTCGGGTATAATCTGGAATTTTTCAATCTGTCAGTCACTCCGCAGGTGCAGGCGGCAATTATCGCAGGCTTCACCGTGCTGCTCGTCGCGCTCAATCTCCTTACGGGCAAGCACCTTACATCCGTAATAGGCGGCATGGGCAAAAAGCTTACCAAGACGCTCCGTCAGGGCGACGGCCGTGGAAAGAAAAGCGAGTAAAATTTTAAATAAATAATATTAAATAAATACGGCTCCGCAGGCAGTGCGGGGCCGTTTTTCGTGCATGAAAAAAGTCAATAATAAAAGTTACGCAAGGGTTGAAAAGTACGCCCGGAAGTAGTATAATTTAAAGTGAAATATAATTGTTTTGTAAAGGAAAAGTAAATGGCGGCGAACAAAAAATCGGCAAACAAGGCAGAGGCAATCAATCTCGAAGGCGATCTTCTGAACTGCGTTTCCTATGCGACGTACTACAACCGTATGTCGCTGTTCAATTCCTTCCGCATATACAACGGCGGGGAAGAGACGCTTGAAAATCTTACGGTAAAGGTCACGGGCAGTACGGGGCTCATTCTGCCCGCAGAAATCCCCATCGACCAGTTACCCGCCGAAAGCAGCGTGGAACTTAAGGCGCCGCCCCTTCTCAACCCCAAATACCTTGCCGACCTGACGGAGGCGGAGGACTGCGTGGTCACGGTATCCGTGACCTGTGGCAAGACGACTGTCTGCTCCCCGGAGGCGACGGTAAGGGCAATTCCCATGGACCAGTGGTCTGGACTTTCGGACAATGCCGAAATGCTGGCGGCGTTCGTGCGGCCAAAGCTCTCCGACTGCCAGAAGGTGCTTGCAGAAGCGGGGCTTCAGCTTAAGACCTGGGGCTATTCGAAGGAGTGGAGCGGCTATTCGGGAAACGACAAAAATGCGCTCATGTATGCGTTTGCCTCCATTTTCTCGGCAATCAGAAACCTCAATATCGAGCGGGAGGAGTGCGGAGACTATTCTGCCGCAGTCACCGTCGGCAACGTCGCAGACATTGTGGCGGAGCGCAGGGCAACGCCCCTTGCTATGGCTGTCTTTGCCGCGGCATGTCTGGAGGCGGCAAAGTTCAATCCCGTTCTCATTGTCGGCAAGAACGACATTGCCGTGGGCGTGTGGCTGTACGAAAGCTGTTTCAATTCCGCCCTTCAGGACGATATGTCCGTAATAGAGCGGTATGTCTCATCGGGCGTCAATAACCTCGCAATAATCGATGCGGAGGATCTGTTCGCGCACAAGCACGCAAGCTTCACCACGTCCGCCGCACACTTCATGACGGCGTTGCAGGGCGGCAGATACGACTGCTGCATAGACGTAAAGCGCTGCCGCATAGGCGGCGTGTTCCCCATGCCCATAAAGGTGGGCAAGGGCGGCGATTACGAGATACTTGGCGACAGTCAGTTCTCCTACGAGGCAAAGCCCGCCTCTCTGATAGACGCGGACAAGCTTTCATTCGGCGGCAAAGTGACCAAGGAAAGGAACTGGCAGCGCCGCCTGCTCGACCTGTCCGTAAAGAATAACCTTCTCAATTTCAGGTATTCAAAGGACGCGGTGCATCTGTTGATTACAGACATCGGCGACCTCATTTCCCGTCTGGGCGAGGGCGGACAGCTCACCATACTTGCAAATCAGACAAAGCTTGCCAATGCCACCTATTTCGGCGTGACGAACGAAGTGCGCACGCTTGGCGAGCTGGTAAGAATAGAGCTTGGTTCGGGCATAGTCCGCTCATATGCGGGCGACTTTGCCCTTCAGGAAACTGTTTCCTCGCTTATAAGAAAGGGCAGGGCATCGCAGGAAGAGGTGGGCGCAAACACGCTGTTCCTCGCCTTGGGCTTTCTGAAGTGGAAGCACTCCGACGAAAAGGAGTACAAGTATGCGCCAATAGTCCTCCTGCCCGTCACGCTCAAAAAGAGCAAGACGCACGGCATCATCGTCGAAGCGGGAGAAGATTTCACCGTAAACAATACGCTGATAGAGTTCCTCTACAGCGAATTCGGCATAGATTTCAGGGGGATAGAGGAAAAGAACCTCTCCCCGTCGGATATATTTGCCGTGTTCCGTTCCAAGACTTCCAATATGCAGGGCTGGCTTGTGCATGAAGACGCGTACATTTCGCAATTCACGTTTGCAGGCTATGCAATGTGGCGGGATGTCAAGGACAACATGAAGCTGTACAGGCAGAACCCCATAATACTCAGTCTGCTTACAAATACCAACAAGTTTGCAGACAACAAGCTGTGCGCCCCGTCGGAAGACGAAGCCCCGCCCGACGCAGTGCTTACGCCCCTTTCCTGCGACTCCTCGCAGTATTCAGCCGTGGCGGAAGCGCTCAAGGGGACGTCTTTCGTGCTGCACGGCCCTCCCGGAACGGGCAAAAGCCAGACAATCACCAATATTATCGCCAACGCCCTGTATGCCGGCAAGACCGTGCTGTTCGTCGCCGAAAAGCAGGCGGCGATCAAGGTGGTAAAGAAAAGGCTTGACGAGATTGGCATAGGCGAGTTCTGCATGGAACTGCACAGCGGCAAGACGGTGGACAAGGGCGAAATCGTGCGTTCGGTGGAAAACACTCTGTTGCTTAAAGACGAGTACGACGACGCACAGTTTTTAAACGACTGCGAAAGGATATCCAAATTCCGCGACACGCTCTCGCAGCCCCTCGCCGCGCTCGGCAAGAAGCGCGGACTGGGCGTGTCCGTCTACGAGGGCATTGTAAACTACCTCGCCAACGCCTCCGCCCCCGAACTCGTCAATATAGAGTCCACCTTCTACGACAACCTGACGGACAAAAAACTTGCCGAGTACGAGGACATGATGCTCACCGCGCAGGCGGCGGCAAAGGAATGCGGCGGCGTTTACCGCTCGCCATTCGCACACATAAACATGACTGACTGCGACGAGAGCGCAAAGCGTTCCGCGCTCTTCTCGGCAGAGGTGGTGGTTGCCGAACTCAAGCACCTGAA
>CALVXA010000058.1 GCA_944368635.1 uncultured Clostridia bacterium | reverse complement strand
TTTTATGTTGCAGCCCGCCCAAAAGGCGGACTGCTTTAATTTACTTGAAATAAGCTACGCCGCTTTCGAATATCTTCATATCGAAATTGCCGTCACAGTTCTTGTAGAGATTTTCACCCTTGCGCTCGCTGTGACCCATCTTGCCGAGCACCCTTCCGTCGGGAGAGGTTATGCCCTCGATCGCCCACATGCTGCCGTTGGGATTATAGGGGCTGACCATCGTAGGTTTGCCGGATATATCCACATATTGCGTCGCTATCTGTCCGCCCTCGAGCATCTTTTCAAGTTCGGCTACGGGCGCAACTATTTTGCCTTCGCCGTGGGAGACGGGCACAGCATACACTTCGCCAACTTTGCAGCCGCTGAGCCAGGGGCTGAGATTGGATGCAACCCTTATGTTGACCATAGTTGAAACGTGCCTGGAGATGTTGTTATATGTAAGCGTGGGCGAATCTGCCTTAAGCGGACTGACCTTTCCATAAGGCACAAGACCGAGCTTTATGAGAGCCTGGAAACCATTGCATATGCCAAGCGCCAGCCCATCCCTGTGGTTGAGAAGTTCCATGATCTTCTCCGCAATCGAGGGGTTTTTGAAAGTTGTGGCAATGAACTTGCCCGAGCCGTCAGGTTCGTCGCCGCCCGAGAAGCCGCCGGGGAATGCAACGATATTCGCCCTTTCTATTGCCTTTATTATTGCCTCCACGCTCTCTTCTATGTCAGCCGCCGACCTGTTCTTGATTACGAGAATTTCAGGCTCTGCCCCTGCAAGGCGGAATGCCCTTGCCGTATCAAGTTCGCAGTTTGTTCCGGGGAATGCGGGAATAAACACGCGGGGTTTCGCCGTCTTGGTGGCAATACTTGTATATTTGCCGCCCTTGGTGTAGTCGCAGTCGGGTATTTCTCCCTGTGCGGGAGCGGTTACTGGGAACACCCCGTTTAATTTCCCGAGGTAAATCTTTTCGGCTTCCTGCACGCTCATGCTCTCACCGTTGCAGACAAAACCTCCCTGCGTGCTTTCTCCGACATATATGCTTTCCACATCGCCGAGCGCCGAAATATCCTCCGCCGCCACGATTATGTCGCCATAGTGTTCCGCAAACAGCTTGTCCTTTTCAAGGGCAAAGTTGAAACCGTAACCGTTGCCAAGACAACTCTTTACTACTGCCGCAGCAATGCCGCCTTTTTCTGCTACCGTTGCGAAACCTATATTCCCGCTTACAATGTTTTCATTTACTGCAGTGTACAATTTCTTGAGATATTCAAAGTCGGGAATATAGCATTCGTCCTTCTTTGCGGGAAGCAGATAGAGCTTTGTTCCGCTCTTTTTTATTACGTTGGTTATGAGAGCAGACGCCTTTGAAGGAGCGAGTGCAAATGAAATGAGCGTGGGAGGAACGTCTATGTCCTCGAAAGAGCCGCTCATGGAGTCCTTGCCCCCTATTGCGCCGAGTCCGAGTCCGAGCTGCGCATACAGCGCACCGAGAAGCGCCGCAACGGGAACGCCCCAACGTGCAGGTTCCTCACGCAATCTCATGAAATATTCCTGAAGGGTAAGGCGCGCCTGACGGTAGTCGGCACCTGCCGCGACAAGCTTTGCGACTGAGGTGACTATCGCGTAAATAGCGCCCGTGAAGGGCGACGACGATGAAAGTTCGGGACTGTAGCCATAAGCAGAAACAGTGCAATCGTCAGTTTCTCCGCCTACAAATTTCGCAGCCATCGCTATGACGGGAGTAAGCTGATACTTTCCACCGAAGGGCATATATACTGACTTTGCGCCTATCGTCGAATCGAACATCTCCGCAAGTCCCTTCTTTGAGCATACGTTAAGGCAGGACAGCGTCTTGCCAAGCAAGTCAGCAAACCCTTCTTCCGTCTTATTTTCCTTAAAGAAAGACGTGACTTTTTCGTTAATTTCGGCGTCGGTCTGTTGTTTTACGCCATTTGTGTCAAGGAAGTCGCGCGAAATGTCGACAATCGCCCTTCCGCGGTGATACATCTTCATCCTTCTGTCATCGGTGACATAGGCTACGGGCGTAGCTGTGAGGTTTTCTTCCGCAGCGAGTGCAATAAAGCTCTCGACGTTCTCCTTTGCCACTACTACCGCCATTCTTTCCTGAGATTCGGAAATGGCAAGCTCCGTGCCCGAAAGTCCTTCATACTTTTTGGGCACTTTGTCAAGTTCAATGACAAGTCCGTCAGCAAGTTCGCCTATCGCGACTGACACGCCGCCCGCGCCGAAATCGTTACACTTCTTAATCTTGCGTGTAACTTCTTTGTTGAGGAACAGTCGCTGAAGCTTTCTCTCCGTAAGCGCGTTGCCCTTCTGGACTTCTGCGCCGCACGTCTGTACAGACTTCTTGTCGTGCGCCTTGGACGAACCGGTTGCACCGCCGCAACCGTCTCTTCCCGTCTCGCCGCCGAGCAGGATAATTATATCTCCCTTGCAGGGCTTTGCCCTGTATATCATATCCGACTTTGCCCCGCCGACAACGAAGCCCGTTTCCAGCCTCTTTGCCTTGTAGCCGGGGTGGTACACCTCGTCAACCTGACCCGTGGCAAGCCCTATCTGGTTGCCGTAGGAGGAAAAGCCTGCCGCCGCAGTGCGGGTTATGACTCTCTGCGGAAGTTTGCCGGGGAGAGTATTGCTTATAGGTTCGGTAGGGTCTGCACACCCCGTGACTCTCATTGACTGGAGGACGTAAGTTCTGCCCGAAAGGGGGTCTCTTATAGCGCCGCCGAGGCAGGTTGCCGCGCCGCCGAAAGGCTCTATCTCAGTGGGGTGGTTATGCGTTTCGTTCTTGAACATAACCGTATAATCCTCTTCCTTGCCGTCAAGCGTTGCCTTTACCTTTATGGAGCAGGCGTTAATTTCGTCTGAAATGTCCAGATTGTCTAAAAGCCCGTCCTTCTTAAGCTTCTTTGCGCCTATCGTGGCAATGTCCATGAGGCAGGGATATTTATCCGTTCTGCCTGCATAGAGTTCGGAGAAGAGCTGCCTGTACTCCTCAAGCGCCTTGCCGACGTGAACGTTGTCCGAATTCACGCGCACGTCCTTTATCTCCGTCGCGAAAGTCGTGTGGCGGCAGTGGTCTGACCAATATGTATCTATAACCCTGATTTCCGTTTCGGTGGGATTGCGCTTTTCGCCCCTGAAATAATCTCTCACAAAGACAAGATCTGCCACTGACATGGCAAGTCCCATTTTGCTGTGGTAGTCGGCTATCTGCGCATCGGACATATCGGTAAAGCCGTCTACATCCTTCACGTCGTCCGCCTCTATCGCCACGTGTGCAAGTGATTGCGGCTTGTCAAGCGTGACTTCTTCGCTCTCCACAGGGTTTATTACGTGCTTTTTGATTACTTCCAGCTGTTCGTCCGTTACGCCCTTAACTGCGTATACGGTTGCGCATTTTATGAGCGGACGTTCCTTCTTGGTGAGCAACTGCACGCACTGCGCAGCACTGTCTGCGCGCTGGTCGTACTGCCCCGTAAGGTAAGCCACTGCAAACACCTTGTAGTCTGCGGGGAACGTGACCTGTTCGTAATACACGTCGTCTACGGGCGGCTCGGAGAAAACACCCGGAACTGCAGCCATGAACTCCTCGCGGGAGATATTTTCAACGTCATAGCGAATGAGTTGTCTTAAGTCCTCAACATCTATCTTGAGCTGGTTGCGTGCGTCGTCTGCCGTCTTCTTTGCCTGGAGATTATTCTTCTTTTCTACAAAAATTCTGTATATCATCTCTGTCTCTTCCGAAATTATTAGCTTATCTGTCCCTGTATTTTATGCCTATATCGCTGCGGTACTGCATTCCTTCCCAATGGATGTTCTTTACCGCCGCATATGCCTTGTTACGTGCCTGCTCTATGTCCGCACCCTTGGCTACGACATCCAGCACCCTTCCGCCGTTAGTGACAAGTTTGCCATCCTTTATTGCCGTTCCCGCATGAATCAACGTGCAGTCGCCGATATCACCGATGGTAATTTCTTTGCCCTTGACGTAATGAAGAGGATAGCCGCCGCTTGCAAGCACCACGCAGACGCACGCGCCGCTCTCCCACTGAATATCAATATCTGCCAGTCTGCCGTCAGTAACAGCCTCGAATATATCGAGAAGGTCTGTTTTCAGCATAGGAAGAACGACCTGCGTTTCAGGGTCGCCGAAGCGGGAATTGTACTCCACAACCTTCATGCCCTTGTCTGTCCTCATCAGACCGAAATACAGGCATCCCTTGAATGTTCTGCCTTCGGCATTCATGGCGTTCATCGTGGGAAGCATAATCTTTTCATATACCTCACCCTGAAGCTCTTCAGTCCAGAAAGGACAGGGCGAAAACGTACCCATACCCCCGGTATTCAGTCCCTTGTCGCCGTCGGACGCCCTCTTGTGGTCGCAGGAAGTTATCATAGGAACGATAGTCTTGCCGTCCGTAAAGGCAAGCACGGACACCTCCTCGCCAGGGGTATACTTAAGTCCGCGCATATATTCCTCAATGACTATCTTGTTGCCTGCGGCGCCGAACGCCTTGTCAAGCATAATCTCCTTGAGTCCTTCCTCCGCCTGCTTTAAGCTGTCGCAGAGCAACACGCCCTTGCCGAGGGCAAGTCCGTCCGCTTTGAGTACTATCGGAGCGCCAACCTTTCTGACGTATTCCAAAGCGTCCCCATAGTTGTCGAATGTCGCCGACTGAGCAGTGGGAATGCCGTATTTTTCCATAAGCTGCTTGGCAAATGCCTTGCTTGCCTCTATCTGCGCAGCTGCCTTATTGGGGCCGAAACAGCGTTTCCCGATGCCTTCGAGGGCATCTACCAGACCGATGGCAAGCGGGTCGTCAGGCGTTACGACATAGTAATCTATCTGTGGATTGCCCTTTGCAAACCTGAGAACGGCGTCAATGTTCATGAAGTCAACATCGACATTTTCCGCAATTTCCGCCGTGCCCGCATTGCCCTTCATGCAGTAGAGCTTTTCAACTCTCTTGCTCTTTTTAAGTGCCTGAAGTATGGCGTGTTCTCTTCCGCCGTTACCTATTACGAGTACATTCATATATTTTACCGCAAATTATTTTAAAAACGTCTGTGCGCGCAGCCAGGTATAGGACTGCGCGTAAGAAAACAAATCAGTGTTTGAAATGTCTGTCGCCAACGAACACCATTGCTATGCCTGCGGCATTGCAGGCTTCCACGGAATCCTTGTCGCGGATGGAGCCGCCCGGCTGAATTATTGCCGTAATGCCGGCCTTTACGCACTCCTCAACGCAATCGGAGAAGGGGAAGAATGCGTCTGAAGCCATTACTGAACCCTTTGCCTCCTCACCCGCATGAGCTATTGCCTGCTGGGCTGCCCAGATGCGGTTTGTCTGTCCCATGCCTATGCCCGTCGTCCTGCCGGGCTTGCCGATAACTATCGCGTTTGACTTGGTGTGCTTTACCACCCTCCAGCTGAACATAAGCGCCTCCACTTCCTCCGGAGTGGGTGCGCGGTCCGTGACCACGCCGCAGCCGTAAACTGTCTTTTCCTTGCCGGAAGGAGTAACTGTGGTCTGCACTTCTGCCTTTGTACTGAACAGCGACATATCTTCGTCCTTTATAAGACACTCGTCATACTGCTGGACGAGCAGACCGCCGTATACTTTCTTCATGTCCTTTGCGGTCGGATCTCTCCTCATAGTTATGTCGTCAATCTGCAGAAGTCGGATATTTTTCTTCTGTTCAAGTATTTTAAGTGCCTCTTCGCTGTACGAAGGAGCCATTACTATCTCTATGAATATCTTGTTTATCTCCGTTGCTGTAGCGGCATCCACTTCACCGTTTATGGCAAGTATTCCGCCGAACACCGAAACGGGGTCGGAATTATATGCCTTGAGATATGCTTCGCAAATGCTTTCGCCCGTGCCGACGCCGCATGGATTGGCATGTTTGCACGCAACTACCGCAGGAGTCGTGCCGAATTCCTTCAAAAGCTCCAGCGCGCCGTTTGCGTCGTTTATGTTATTGTAGGAGAGCTCCTTACCCCACAGCTGCTTTGCAGAAGTAAGACCGCCCTTCTTTTCAAGCTCTTCCCTGTAAAATACTGCAGACTGCTGGGGATTTTCGCCATACCTTAAGTCCTGCGCCTTTTCATAGGCGAAGGTTACGCTGTCGGGATACTCTATTCCCAGCTGCGATGCAAGGTAATTTGAAATCAGGCTGTCGTATACCGCAGTATGAGCGAAAACCTTGTACTGGAGATACTTCTTGGTTTCCAGAGTAACCCCGCCGTTTTCAAGTTCGCCGAGAACCTTATCATAGTCACGGGGGTCAACAATGACGGCGACGTCCTGATAGTTCTTTGCCGCCGCCCTTATCATTGTGGGGCCGCCGATATCTATGTTTTCTATGCATTCGGCAAAATCTGCCCCCTTTAAAAGCGTCTGCTTGAAGGGATACAGATTGACGCACACGATGTCGATAGTGTTTATGTGCAGTTTTTCAAGCTGTGCCATATGTTCCGGGTTGGAACGCATCGCAAGCAGACCTGCGTGCACGTTGGGATGCAGTGTCTTGACTCTGCCGTCCAGACACTCGGGGAAACCTGTGATTTCGGATATACCTATCACGCTGAGCCCCGCTTCCTTCAATACCTTTGCCGTTCCGCCCGTAGAGATAATTTCAAAACCGTTCTTGACGAGTCCCTTGCAGAACTCCACAACACCTGCCTTATCCGATACGGACACAAGCGCCCTCTTCTTCATTTCCATAATTGCGTACTATCTCCGATTAAAAATTTTTTCTCATTCAGCCGACGGTCACCTTTCTGCCGTCCTTTAATATCTTGCCTTCGCACAGTTTCCTTACGCACAGGGGGAGAAGTTTATGCTCCTCCTCAAGTATTCTCGCCTGAAGACTTTCGGGAGTGTCGTCGTCCCGCACGCATACCGCCGCCTGTGCGATAATCGCGCCGCCGTCGGGCACCTCGTCCACGAAATGCACCGTACAGCCGGAAATCTTCGCGCCGTATTCAAGTACAGCCCTGTGAACGCGCAATCCGTACATTCCCGCCCCGCAGAAGGAAGGAATGAGCGCAGGGTGTATATTTATTATCCTGTCCTGAAACGTCCTTACGAAACTTTCCGGAATTATCTTCAGCCAGCCTGCAAGGACAATATAATCTACCCGTTTGATATTCAGAAGATATGTAAGTTCGGAATAGAGCTTTTCAAGGTCGGGAAAATTCTTTTTAGCAAATACGGCGGTTGCAATGCCGTTCTTTTCGGCGCGCTCAATAGCACCTATACCCTCGGAGGAGGCGACAAGCAACACTATGTCGCAGAACTTGTCCGCCGCATTAGCATCTATTATGGACTGAAAGTCCGTTCCGCCGCCACTGGCGAATACCGCAATGCGCTTCAAAGTAATTTAACCCCGCTGCCCTTTACAGTTCTGCCGAGACGTACACAGCTCTCGCCCGTGCTTTCAAGCTGGGCAATGGTCTTGTCCGCATCCTTTTCGTCCACGCAGACAACCATTCCTATACCCATGTTGAACGTGTTATAAATCTGGGCGTCGGTTATCCCGGCCTTCTCCTGCATGATTTTAAAGATTGCAGGCACTTCATAGGAATGAGTGTCTATTTCGCAACCTATTCCTTCGGGGAAAATTCTGGGGATATTTTCAATGAATCCTCCGCCGGTTATGTGTGCGATACCCTTCACCTCTACCTTTTCGATGAGAGAAAGTATGGACTTCACATATATCTTTGTGGGCGTGAGAAGCGCGTCAATTATTCTGCCACCGAGGCGTTCGTCGTATTTTTCAAGCTCCGCCTTATTCTCGCCCCACAGCTTTCTGACAAGGGAATAGCCGTTGGAGTGTATGCCGCTTGACTTTATGCCTATAAGCACATCGCCTTCCTTTATATCCTTGCCGTTAATGACTTTAGCCTTATCGACAACGCCAACCGCAAAACCTGCGATGTCGTATTCGCCTGCGGCATAGAAGCCGGGCATTTCTGCCGTTTCGCCTCCTATAAGGGCGGCGCCGCTCTGACGGCAACCTTCGGCAACGCCAGAAACGACGGTTGCCACTACCTCGGGCGAGAGATTGCCCGTCGCGAAGTAGTCGAGGAAAAACAGGGGCTTTGCGCCCTGGCAGACAATGTCATTAACGCACATTGCGACAGCGTCTATGCCTATTGTGTCGTGTTTGTCGGCAATGAAGGCATACTTGAGTTTAGTGCCTACGCCGTCCGTACCGGCAACGAGTACCGGTTCCTTCATTCCTTCGGGCATCTTGAAAAATCCGCCGAAGGAGCCGATATCGCCCAGCACCCCGTCGGTATAGGTTGACTGCACGTGTTCCCGCATGAGCTTTACTGCCCTGTATCCGCGTTCTACATCTACGCCGCTGTCCTTATATGATATTGCCATTGTCTGTTTTCTCCTTAAAACGTGTATTTGAATATCCGTTAATTAAATATTATTTATCCGCGCGTGTATATCATTCAAGTTTCAATTTATCCGCTTCATATCCTTCGAGCGAATAGGGATATTCGCCCGTGAAACAGCCGAGACAGAACCCGACATTTGCGGACTTGCATGTGGACACGAGCTGGTCCACCGAAAGATATCTTACAGAATCGGCGCCTAAACTCTCGCAAATCTGCTCCTCGTTCTTGTAAGCCCCGATAAGCTGGGAATAGGTCTGTATATCTATGCCGAGATGACAGGGATGCTTTATTATGGGCGAACAAATCCTTATATGTACCTCTGTTGCGCCTGCATTGCGGAGCATCTTTATTATCTTGCGCATAGTCGTACCGCGAACGATGGAGTCATCGATGATGATTACCCTCTTGCCGTCCACGTTGGAACGCAAGGCGTTCATCTTGACGTTCAGACTGTTCTCCCTCTGCCTTTGGTCGGGTTGAATGAAGGTCCTGCCAACATATCTGTTCTTGGCAAGCGCTTCCACGAAAGGTATTCCGCTCTCCTCTGCATACCCTCTTGCGGCAACGTTTGCGGAATCGGGTACGCCCGAAACGAGGTCGGCTTCGACGGGATAATATCTGGCAAGCAGCTTACCCGCTTCTTTTCTTGCTTCATAGACGCTGCAACCATCAAGCACGGAGTCGTGACGGGCAAAATATACATACTCGAAAATGCACATCTTGCTCTTTTCAGGCACGTTGTCAAGCATATCGGAATGCATGCCCGTACTGTCGAACACGACTATTTCGCCGGGCTTTACGTCCCTTAAATAGTTTGCGCTTACGGCATCGAGCGCGCACGTCTCACTGGCGACGACGAAGTCGTCAACTACCGTGCCTATGCAGAGCGGTCTGATGCCATAGGGGTCCCTTACCGCAATGAGTTTATCGGCGGTCATAACGACGAGCGCATAAGAGCCCTTGAATCGCGCACAGGCGCGCTTTATGCCCTTGAGAATATCGCCGTCCGACAAACTGTTTATCATTACCGCCATGACCTCCGAATCTATCGTGGTCTGGAACACCGCATTTTCTGATATAAGTTCGTCGCGAAGCTGCTTGGTGTTTGTAAGATTGCCGTTGTGCGCAAGCGCCATTCTGCCGCACTTTCCCGTAAACACGACAGGTTGCGCGTTGAGCAGCTGGCTTGCGCCCGTAGTGGAATACCTTACGTGACCTATTGCAATGTCGCCTTCCGGAAGGGTGTCGAGCTTGCCGCCGGAGAATACGTCCGGAACAAGCCCCATTCCCTTATAATAGGAAATCTTGTCTGCATACGCGACGGCAATACCCGCACTTTCCTGCCCCCTGTGCTGGAGAGCATACAGTCCGTAATAGACGGTATATGCAACATTTCTGTTTTCCTGGGAGTAGACGCCGAAAATGCCGCACTCCTCGTGCATGCCGTCAAAGGGAAGTTTTTCAGATCTAAGATACATTTCTCTCAACTCTTAAAAATACTACAGTGCTTAATTGAGCCCTATTCTCTTGAAAATTTCTGCATATGCGTCTTCCACGCCGCCGAGGTCCCTGCGGAATCTGTCCTTGTCAAGACTTACGTGCTTTGTGGTATCCCAGGTGTCAGCTTCCCAGAAACGGCAGGTATCGGGAGAAATTTCGTCGGCAAGAACTATACCGCCCTTATATCTGCCAAACTCAAGCTTGAAGTCAATGAGGTCGATTTTGAGTTCGCGGAAGAATGCCTTCATGACATCATTGATGGCGAATGCCATGCTCTTTATTGTATTTATTTCCTCTTCGGTAGCCAGACCGAGCGCAAGTGCGTGGTAGGTGTTGAGCAGGGGGTCGCCCAGCTCGTCATTCTTATAGGAAAATTCTATGGTGGGATTTAAAAGCTTTGTGCCTTCGGGAACGCCGTACTTCTTGGAGAAGCTGCCTGCGGC
>CALVXA010000057.1 GCA_944368635.1 uncultured Clostridia bacterium | reverse complement strand
TCTGTCTGTCCGGGGTTCTCGCCTGCGGGCTGTTGCGGCTGCTCCTTTGCGCACGCGGGTATAAGCATGAGTGCGCCCGCCGCCAACAGTATTGCCGCAATTTTCTTCATCTTTCACCTCCGCATAAGAATTGACAAAGTATTTTCTGCACAGGCGGCAGAACATCTTCAATTCCGACTGAAAAAATTTTATCAGCCGCCTTTACCCTGATAGCTGAACCGCCGACGCCATGTCGCAGGACGTCCCCGCCGCGACTTTTTTTGCGTATTTCAATCTTTCATATTCCCGCATAAATTCGCACAATATGCGGAATGCGGACGACCTTTTTGTCCGTCCGCTCCGTATTCTGCCCCCGCGTCGGGGTATTTTTTGCGCCTGTCAGGCTACCCAGCCAAGCACTCTCTGGTGCCACGTCGCAGCGTCGGCGCTGTACTGAACGCCGTCGATTACGATGACGAGTTTGCCTCCGTTTGCGTTGTCGACATACTGCGTTACGCCCTCTATCGGCGTGAAGGTGCTGATACTGCCATTGGGATTATAGTCCACGCGGAAATTCAGAACCTTATAGGACATTGTGCCGCCGTTGTTTGTCTTTACGACGAGCAGGCCCTGCGAAGTGCTTGCCCTGCCGCCGTCCGAGCTGTCTGGACGACTGGTCACATACAGCTCCAGCACGCTGCCCGTGCCGCTGACGTTTGTAAAGTTAAGCTTATGCGTTTCCCATGTCACATTGGGTATTACGAGTATGGTATATGACGTGCTGTATCCGCCGCTTGAGACGCTTACTGTCTTGAGCCCCGCTCCGCCGACGTTTGTCTGTCCGTCCACAGTGGCTGTGAAGTCGTAAACCTGCGTCTGCGCGCCGTTCTCCACTTTGTAGACGACGAGCGGTCTGCCTTCGGAGACGAGCTGTTCGTTCTCCACAAATTCGCGGCTGGGTTGAACGACAAGTCCGTTGACAAACACGTTGAAGGTCTGGGTGCAGCCGTTGTATGCAACCTCAACCGTCCTTGTGCCCGCTGTCGCCTTGTCGGGTATGGTAAGTGTGTATTCGTCCGACGAGAGCTGTCTCTCCTCCCCCTCTTGGGTATACCATACCTTTAAGTTTGCCTTGATTGCGCCGTCGTCTGCGCTGTCGTTGAACGAAGTGGGAACGGCGGACGTGTCTAAACGCAGGCTCTTCCTCACGTCGCGCACGGTTATCATGTAGGACGCGGTAACGGTGGTCTCCTCCTCAGTATAGCTTACAACCACTTCCCTTGCGCCTGCCGCGCTTATGTCGGGGGCGGTCACTTCATATGTAACCTCGGCCTCGCCGCCTTGTCCGTCGGTTGTACCTTCGGCTGCGCTTTCCGTCCCGTCGCCTTCCTGCGCGCCTTCCTGCCCGTCTTCCCCTTCAGCCGCGGGTGCGGCAAGCTCCTTTGTCGTCCCGTCGGAATACTTTGCGGTGACTTTAAGGTTTGCGGCAGTAAATTCTTCGCCTGCGACGAACTCCGTCTTTACGCCCGTCGCGTCTATCTGAAGACCGTCAAGCGTCACTTCGCCGCACGCGGCAATGCCCGAAGCCGCAATACCGACCGCAAGCGTTGCAATTATTGCCATAACTTTTGACTTTATTTTCATAATATCCCCTTATGATTTACTGTTCAGGCATTGCTGCCGCCATACAGCAGTACACGTATAATTCTGTCATCGAACGCGCCGCCGGCAACGCCGCCTACCTGACCGCCGACTTCATTTATCGCATTGTCGAGGCGAGACGAATTCTCCGCGGAGAGCGCGACCGCAACCAGATTTTTCACGCTTACGCCCTGTGCGTCAGGAACGCGCATTGCCGCATCCAATCTCACTCCGTCGCAGAGGAAATGGGTATATATGCCCACTCCGTCCGCCCTGAACGAAGTCACGCCGTCGGCTACATAGAAGGAACTGTGTTCATATGCGCCCGTGTCCGTTGTTCCCTGCGGTATGTCGTAGGCAATCTCGCTCTGGAAGAACACGACGCGCCCGTCGTTGCCCTCCCAGTAGGCGTTATGCCCCTTGAAGTGTTCGGCAAACAGACCGTATGCCTTTACCCTGTCGCCGTAGACGGCAATGCCCGTGGTTCCGTCGTTTATGTCCCAGCCCACGCCTGGCTGCACTGTGCCGCCGCCGTCTGTCTTCCACTTGTAGCCGTGGTCGGCGCGCCAGAGCCATATATTGTCGAGGATGACGTCGTCCGAATGTATTTCCAGACAGGTGTCCGCGTGCGTGCTTTCATCGCTCACGCCGCCTATCCTGAAGAATACGTCAGACAGCACGGAGGGGTTGTCCGAATGGTCCGCCCCCTCTTCTTCGGAAGTGCCCATCTCGAGCAGTGTACGGCTGTTGCCCGCGTCGAAGAGTATGCCCGCCACCGTCAGACCGTCCGCGTCGCCGCAGATCATCGCCGCTTCACCGCCGTCGGGCGGAAGGAGCGTGGCAAGTCCCGTGCCAAGCACCACCGTGTCGTCGCGCGTTATTCTGATTGGCTGTTCCGTATGGTACACGCCCGCAGTTAAAAGCAGGTGTTTTCCGCTTTCCAGCGCACTGTTTATGCGCGCCGCATCGTCACCTTCGTGCGCAATGAAAAAGTCGTCCAGAGGTATTACCCTTGCCCCGCTGTCGTCCGCTGCGGAATACAGTCCCGCACTGTCCGACCTGAGCGAGGGCACGACCACGCTGTAACTGCCGTCTTCATAGATTAAGTAGGGCTTTTCGCGCACGACGGGGGTGCTTTCCACCACCGTATTCCATGCGCCCTTCTCCCAGCCGTCTACGGGCGCGCAGCCCGCCGCTTCACCCATGAAGACCATGTTCCACACGCCGCCGTTCCAGCTTGACCATTTGCTGTTGCGCGCAAGATACTGCTGCTGCGAACCCGAATTCACGCTGCCCGCAACGTCGCAGTTGGCAATGAAACCGCCGCTGGAGGGGTTGCTTGTGGAGAGGTTCAGGTTGCCTTCAAAGTTCACGCTGCGCAGGTACGACCCCTGCGAAACTGCCCACACGCTGTCCCCGCGCACGGTTAAATTTTCCGCGCCGCGCCAGAAATTTATCAGCGCGCTGCCGTCAAAATCGTCGCACGACAGGCTGCTTATGCTCACCTCGTCGGGCGTTCTGCCAAGTCCCGCAATAGTCGTGTAATACCCGACCTTAAAGTCTATTCCGTCCTTGTATATGCCGGGTTTCAGCAGGAAGCTGTAACGCGCGCTGTCAAAGTGCGCTGGCTTCATGTCCGACCAGACGGAATTTATGAATTTATTGACTTCGGAGGGGGTGTCGTCGGGGGAAAGCACTATCGTATTGTCGCCGAACAGCTCCGCCTCCCCGCCCGTAATCTGTTCGGAGAGGTTGCCGCTGTTGCCGGACGCGACTATCTTGTAGTAGGCGTCGAAGGCGTAATCGGGGTCATAAATCCCCTCTGCGGTATCACATTCCCCAAGTTTTACGTATTCTCCGAACCGCGTCGGAGAGCGGTAGACGGCATACGTCGTCGCGCCCTCATGCCCGTCCCAGAACACGTTGGGGTCATTTTGGTTACAGCCGCCGCAGCCGCATACAGCCGCCGTCATTCCTGCCGCCGCAAGCACGGCGGCAATGATAAATTTCTTCATATGCGCCAAAAATCAGATATAGGTATTATACTTGCTTATAAGCCTGAGTACATCCTTGTAGAACAGCTCGTCGCCGTCAAGCGACTTGCCGTCCGTATCCACCGTTACCTCCCTTCCGCGGCAGTAATCGTTTACGCCGTAGCCCTGTTCAAAGAGCGCATTGAGGTCTGCGGTGAAGTCGGGGGCGGAATGTATCGTCCACTTGTTGAGGCCGTTTCCGCTCATGTGCGAATACATATACGCGCCCGTAATGCTCATGGAACCGCCCGTCGCGTCCGACAGCGTGACGTGGTACTGCGAACCGTCCAGCACGGAGCGTGAATATTCATAAGTGCCCTCCATCTCCACGGAAATGGACGCCGCCGAATCCTTCCAGCCGGGGTTGCGCAGGTTGATTGTATAGGAATACACATAGGTGTAGTCCCTCGCAAGGCGCAGCCTGCAGTCAGTGACGTACTCCACGCTGAAACCTTCGGGCATGGCGGGAGTTATTATGTTGTCCAGATTGTATTCGCCGCGCTCGGAGCTTACCTGATACACTTCGGTATCTCCGCCCGAAAAGTTGCCCGTAAGGGTGCTGAAGGAAGAGGAGTTCTGCTCCCCTCCGCACGCCGAGAAGAATGCCGCGGCACAGCAGAGGGCGGATACAGTTGCAAAAATGATTGACTTTTTCATGTATTCTTACCCCCTTACATCCTGCCGTCGAGTATTGCGAGGTGCCAGTCTGCACGCGCGCCCCTGAAGGTTATCTCGCCGGGGGTCATGTCCGTAACCCTTACGCGCACCCTCATGTCGCCGCCCCAGGCAACTCCGCCGTCGTCGTTGCCGTCGATATGGTCGTCTTCGAGCATATAGTTGTTCAGATACTTGGACTCCCAATGGCTGCCGTTGTACTGGCAGAAGGAGAAGGCGAATGTCTGAATCTGTCCGTTTGCCTTTGTGAACACGTATGTGCCCCTTGCCTTGCTTGCTTCGGCTTCCGCACTTGCATTATCCTCAAAGTTGCGCTCCGCCTGGGCGACGTACAGAGTGAGCTTTTCGCTCGTCCCCGTGATATTCGTGAAAGTTAAGATGTGATCCAGTGACTGAATGCGCACAGCCTGTCTGTAATTCGTGCCGCCGACTATTGCAAATGCCGCCGACGCGTTGCCCGCGCCCACTTCGAAGGCGTATCCTTCGGGCGTTGCCTTGTACTCTATATTGTACTGTTCAGGAGTGAGCACCACCGTGTTGTCGGGCAGCCCCTGAACTTCGGGTATGGCAAATTCCGTTGACATATCGGAGAGTTCCGCCATTACCACAAGTCCGCCGTCGGCGACGGGTTCAGCCCCCTCTTCAGTAGGCTCTGCTTCGGGCGTGCCGAGCCGGGGTATTCCCTGAAGGTCCAGCCAGTATTGGGTGGGAAGCTCGTCGCCGAGAATGACGTGCCTTACGCCGAACACAGTAACCGTGAACGTGTCGCTGTGTATTGTCTGTCCGTCCTGCCAGGAGACGTTTACAATCTTTACGCCCGCCGTGGTCATGTCCACGTCAAGTTCGCAATCGCTGCCCGCTATCACTGTGCCGTCTTCGAGTTCGAGGCTGTAATCTTCGGGCGAAAGGCTTTCGTTGACGAGGTATTCCCTGCGCATTCCGTCGGCAAGCTTTACCGTCGCGTCCACATACTTAAATTCATCTGCGTTGCCCGAAAGACTTGCCCATATTATGAGCGCCAGCGCCAGCACAAGCGTCACAAATATCGCCGTGCCGTAGATTATTACCGAACGCAGATTGCGCAGCACGTAATCGCGTATATTTTCAGCTATCTTCATCAGTTCTGCCCTCCCTCTGTCTGCACGTCGGCAGCCGCGTCAGCCTTTGCCGCTTTGCCTGCGGGCGGAACGGAAAGGCGGAAGAAGGAAGCCGTTATCGCAAGCACAGCCGAAACCACATAGAGCGCGACGCCCGTTATGGTCTGGGGAACGGCGATTTCAAATGTCTCCATATCGCCCATATTGACGGTAAAATACGTCGCTATGGAAGCTATGCCGGGTTTTACGAATTCCAGGGCGGCAAGCACGAGGCAGAAACCTGTTATCACATAGAATATAGCCGTCCAGAGGGGTCTTTCGCCCGAATACAGTCCGTTTGCTATTAACAGGAGTATGCACCAGACGGCAATTACCGTAAGCGCGATTACCCACCTGCTCAGCGAAAAGCCGAAGACTGCATAGGAGGAGAAGAAGTAGCCGAAACCTACCAGCGCCAGCACGAGGGAGGCTGCAAGGAGATATGTTCCCGTACGGGGTCTGTATATCTTTGACAACATCACTTTGTCACCTCCCCATTATCGTCCGCATTCTCCGCGCCGTCCGCCTTGCAGAGCTGCTTTTTGTTCTGCCTTGCGTCCGACAGACAGATGAACGCCACGCCGCCTGCTGCCGCAACGCCGAATACCGCCGCCAGGCAGATGAACATTATCTGCCACCATGCCATTGCGTCCGCGTCTATTACGGTATCGGCGTCAATGCCGTTGAGCGCACTGCTGTTTGCTATGGAATACATATAGTAGTGCATATTGTCGTACAGCGCCTGCATCATGTTGGGGTCGGAAGAAACGCTCTTTGCGTTGTAGTCCGTCCAGTTGTTGGCGGGGTTGTAAGTGCCGTATGCCATGAACGTGACGTTGTTTATGACGCTGTCCCTGGGGTTGAAGTAGTAGTCGCCCGAAACGTAGTCGGTGGAAATGAGACCCTTGAAGCCCCACTCGCCGCGCAGTATGTTCTTCATCATGCCCGTATGCGAGTTGCCGTCGCACACGCCTACCCTGGAGAATGAGGACATCAGTCCGAGAGAACGTATGGTGTTGCCGTTTGCGTTGACGTACTCCGTGTCCTCTATCGCACCCTGGAAGGCGCGCAGCTCCATCTCCCTTCCGGGCTGTTCAAGGAAGAACTGGGCAAGTCCTTCGCGGTAGGTTTCCTGCGTGTTGAACGCAAAGTGCTTGGCGGCGAGTATCGCGCCCTTTTCAAGTCCGCCGTTTATGAACGCGACGCCGCAGAGATTGGTGAGCATTGCGTCTTCGCTGTAGTACTCATGGTTTCTGGAGTTGAAGGGTACGCGGTGCAGGTTCATGCCGGGCGCCCACATTATGGGGCTCCTGTTCCACAGCAGATCTTCGCCGTATATCTTGCCCTGCTCGTTTATGAGCTGTTTGTTGAAGGTTGCCGCCGTCATGGGCTGGCAGCACATATCGTTGGAAAAATAGCCGTAGTTGGGGTCGCTATTGGGAATTGCCATGGTGCCGCTTGAGGGCGCCCTTGCGCCGAGAGTCCTGTTGATACAGCCGTTGGGACCGTCTATCTGCCAGACTTCGGGGGCATTCACCGACTCGAACGCGCGGCACCTTGCACCGCCGTCGGGCGAGAAGTACCATGCCTCGTCAAGCGTTATCTGGGGCAGTATGTAGTCCCAGCGCTCGTCTTCGAAGGAGGCGAGCTTCATCTCCGCAATGGACATATTTTCCAGCTCGTTGCCGTCCTCGTCGTACTCGAGGCTGTGGTCGACGCCGAATTCCACGTCCGCCCTGCCGTTTGCCCACTTATACACGTTGGCATCCAGGTAGTCGGTCATGGTGTCCGTGCGCTGGAGTCCCGTATATATTCTGGGGAACGTGCCCGACCAGTTATTTCTGGTGAGGTACGTCACCTTGCCGGGGTTGAAGTAGTTGTAGTCTGCGTTTGCCAGCTGATTGGAGACAATCGTGCCGCTCTCCGTGGTGGAGAGGAATGTGGCATTCACTCCGTCCGTGAAATCGCCTATGCCCTCTTCGCCCGACTGCGGCCTCCATACAACCGCATTGTCGGGGTTGACAGTCGCGCCCTCCTCGGAATAGAAGTATTCGTTCTCCGCATTGGCGGGATTCTGCTTTACGAGTATGTTGTTCAGCGCTTCGTGCGCGCCGTTGCCTATTGCAAAGTAGTAGTCCGCATCCTCCAGAATCCAGCCGCCCGTCACTCCGTCATGCTGTACGGTGTTGTCGTAGGAGGCAAGATACTTCATGTCGACGGTAAGCGTTACCGTCTGGACGGGATTATCGGGCGAAAGCGTGTCCGTCTTTTCGAAAGCGACAAGCTGTACTGCGCTCTTTTCCACGCCGTGCGCCCTGTCATAGTCCGTGTAGGGCGACTGCATATACAGCTGTACCACGCTCTTTGCAGGCGTACTGCTTGTGTTGCGCACCTCTACGTCCACGGATACCGTCTTGTTGGCGTAGTCGACGGTAAAGGTTTCGGGCAGAATCTTCTGCTCGAACGTGGCGTAAGACTGACCGTAGCCGAAGGTGTATGTAATTTCGTCCTGATATCTCCACACGTCCGAAGAGCCCCTGCCCTTGCCCGTCGCGCTTGCCGCGTCGCCCTGTCCGAGCACGCTGTCCGCATAGCGCGTTTCGTAGTAGAAATATCCCGTATATATGTTCTCCGCCATGACCACATAGTGGCCGTTGTACGCCTTTGTGTAGGAGCCTGCATTCGACCAGGTGAAGGTAGGCGCGGTTGCGCTTGTCATGTCGCCCCTGCCGAAGTTCTGCGCGGCGGGGGATGCGGACGCGTCGACCGCATACGTGTCGGGAAGGTGTCCCGAAGGCGACGACTGCCCCGTTATTACCCTTGCCACGCCGTTCATGCCGTAGGAGCCGGGAAGACCTATCCACAGTATGGAGTCCACCTTTGCGGCAAGTTCGCCCTCCTTCAGTTCGTCAATCTCCATGGGAATGGCGCTGTTCAGAAGCACGATGACCTTGTCGGATATCTCGTTGGCGACGTTTATCAGGTTCCTCTCCTCGTTGCTGAGGTTGAGCGCGCTTGCCGCGCCGTCGGTGCCCGTAATGCCCCTCTGACCGGGGTTGTAGTCCCTGCCTTCGCCGCTCGCCCTGCCGATTACCACAAAGCAGGCGTCGTTATATTCGCCGTAGTTGCCCGCATTTGCCGCGCTTACCGAGGGCTCGCCGATCGCAAACTGGGAATTGCCCACTCCCGCGTCGCCGCTCGCCTCGCCGCCCGCAGGCATATTGGGGAAGGGCTGGTTGGAGTAGTACTCCTTAAGCGCGGGATTGACGTTGAGCCCCTGGTTTGCAAATGCATCTTCCACGGTGACGGGCAGTTTGGTGGTTCCGTCCTCCGTCGTCACTGAAGTCTCGTAAATTCGGCTGCCCGTAATGCCGCCGTAGAACGAAATGCTGCCGCTGCCGTCCGCAACGTCCCTTCTGGTGCCGTCGCTCTTGTAGGTGTACGCGCGCGAACCGAGTACTGTGACGTTCTTTTCCTCTGCAGTAAGGGGCAGACCCGTATCGTTGTTCTTCAGCAGAACGCAGCCCTCCTCCGAAAGCTGTTCGGCAATGCGCCTGCGCTCCGTCAGCATCTCAGTCGTGCTTTCATAGTCGGACTTGAAGGCATATGCCTCCGCAGAGCCTGCCGAAGCCGCCGAACCGCCAATGAAGCCGTCTATCATGGACTTGTACGCGGTAACCGACGATATGCTCGTTATGCCCGTCATCAGGGCGCACAGCAACGCGCTCACCACCGAGAGTCCGCGGATAGTCCTGTACCACTTCTTATTCATTCCTTCCTCCGTTATCTGTTTTACATTAAGATCCATTTTGATTTTACGGAACAGAACTAATTATATAGAAAGCAGGAAATGTTGCAATAGATTTGTCGTAAACTTAAATAATTTTAACTCAAGCTTACAAAAAAACATCCGCCCATTAGCAATTTGCTGTCAGATAATTTACATTATTAACACTTATGTGACACAAAAAATGCGCCGAAATATATTAATTGTGAAACAAATTAACCTGTATGTCTGACGCACGGGCTGTCCGCTGCCGCGCGCCTTGGCTTTCCGTGCGCTGCAAAAGGCGTGCGGGGTGAAATTGCGGCAGTGAAATGAGCATTACTCGTCTGTGCGCCTTCCGCCGCGAAAGCGCCATTTCTACGCACGACTATTTACTGTTACGCAGAAATTTAAATTCCGACACTGCAGACAAGGTGACAGTTAATTTATATTAAAAAAATATAACTATATCTATAATAATATAACTATATCTATAATAACGCGCGCTGAAGGAGAAATCAATACCGTTTTACTGATTATTTTGCGTAACCCCATATAAATTTTTACCATTCCCCCCTTATCCCTTTTCCGTTTCACCCTACGGGAGTGTTTCGCCTGAGTACAACCTCCCCGTAAGGTTTAAGGGCAACAACCTTACTCGGTTACCATTCGCGCCTGTCTTTCGTTCAATCATCTCTCCGCCCAAAACAACAATTATCAGTTTTTTTATAAAGTTGTCGGCTTGTCGACTGACAGCCCCAGTCAACGTGTGCAACATTTCAACAGTAGGCAAAAGCAGATTGTATGTATAAGATGCCGTCTCCTCTTTCAGAAAATATTGCTTCTCAATCTGTCTCTGAAAACATCTGAATTTCAAATTACTACCTTAATCGGCGGTAGTTTACGCCGACTTCCTGTCGCCTCGTTCCTCGTTGGTCGTCCCCGCTACGCCTCACGCTCCGCTCGGCTTGTAGCGGTCTCTCCGCGCCACACGTACAGCGGGTGTCCGCTGTACTATGATTTGTGTCGCTCGTCGCCTCGTTCCTCGTTGGTCGTCCCCGCTACGCCTCTCGCTCCGCTCGGCTTGTAGCGGTCTCTCCGCGCCACACGTACAGCGGGTGTCCGCTGTACTATGATTTGTGTCGCTCGTCGCCTCGTTCCTCGTTGGTCGTCCCCGCTACGCCTCTCGCTCCGCTCGGCTTGTAGCGGTCTCTCCAAATTGCTGAAACTTGCCAAGTCAAGGCAAGTTTCAAAACGCAATTCCCGTCCTCAACTCCGTCATGGGCGCACAAAAAACGCAGCCGACGGGAGTTTGCCGAAACCCCTGAAGGGCCCCCTCGGCAAGGCGTCGCTCCGCTCGCACGAACGGGCGGCGCATCTTTGTCTTTAACCTCACCCCTACCTCTTTTGCGCCGCTACGCTATTCTACTCCTTCCTTACACTTAAAAGCAGGCTGACCCTCACAAGAGTCAGCCTGCTTTTGGTGCACCCGACGGGAGTCGCCGCTTGAGCACGGCGCATGGCTGACAGCCCAAACCGAGGGCTGTCAGGTCGGCGGTAGTTTCCGCCGACTTCCCTCCCCTCGACTCCGTCATGGGCGCACAAAAAACGCAGCCGACGGGAGTTTGCCGAAACCCCTGAAGGGGCCCCCTCGGCAAGGCGTCGCTCCGCTCGCACGAACGGGCGGCGCATCTTTGTCTTTAACCTCACCCCTACCTCT
>CALVXA010000056.1 GCA_944368635.1 uncultured Clostridia bacterium | reverse complement strand
GGAAGTATTTTCATCGGGCACCTGCTCGCTCATAAACCAGGCACTGTATGAAACTACGAAACGAGGAACTGGCAAGCGGCTGAAAAACCTTGGCTACGAGACAGCAACAAAAACAGGTACCTGCGGTAACGAAAACGGCAACACCGATGCGTACTCCGTTTCCTATACCTCGGACAGACTGATAGGCGTCTGGCTGGGCGACAGAAACAACAACCGACTTGAGGTAACGGGCGGAAACGACTGCTGCGAAATTGCCGCGACTCTGTTTTCAGAAATCTATAAAGAAAATGCCCCTATACCCCTGGAAAAGCGCGCGGGCACTTCGGAGATATTGATAGACAGAAGAAAATACGAAAATGACGGTCAGATTATTCTCGCAGACGACAACAGTCCTAAACTTAACACTTTGGCAGTCAGGTGCCTCGACAGCAACATCCCTCTGGTTAAAAGCAGCGAATTTACCACACCCAAAATCCAACAACCCGAAATTATAGTAGATAATAATGGCGTTAAGATAGTATTATGTCAGACATATTACTATGATTATTGTGTTTATAGACAATCAAATAACGAAAAAAAACTTATTTATCAGGGAAAATGGCAGAAAAATATATGTGATAACCCTCCTCCGGGTTCCTACCTCTATTCAGTTATTGCACGTTATGACAGCGGAACTAAATTGTTTACGGGAGATGAAATCTATCTTCCTCGGGTCATTATCTCCGATAATTTTGTTCCTCCTCTCCCAGACATTGTAACTAAAGACTGGGATAAACAGTGATGCTCAATTCAGTCGGAGAGAATTTTAGAAAACAAGTAAATAGTCAGTTATATATCGACCGTCTGTATTAACTCACCTAAATTATTAAGTCAATACAAGCTGTCGTTTGCATTTGAAAATGTGGGGCAATTTTGTTTGTGACCGCATTCTCCGATATTGGCGGAAATAAATTTTGTGGTTTACACGCCCATGAATGACTGCATGTTTTTCGCAGTTTGCCTTGCTTATTGTTGTCATACCTTTTCTTTGATTTTAGTTGAATTATAATTTTAAGCGTTGATTTCATAGTGATATTTGAATATGTGAAGTTGTGCTACAGTCGCTTGATTTTAAGCTCTGTTATGGATCAATTTTTTTAATACTATCAAAATAATGGCATTTATTCTATAATAAAGAATTCGCTTGTTTTTGCTGTTCTATTTATTCAAAAATTAGCTTTCATACAAGAGAGGCAGGTTTTAATGCCTGCCTCTCTTAAACCATATTAAGTTAACTGAATTTAATAATCTTATCAATTTTTTTATAGCTTATTTTTTTGCCTATGTTGTACCATTGGTAAATCTACCGACAGCACAACATAGGCATACCAAATAATTTTTGAAATTTAATGCAATGAATTATATCTTTGCAAAAGTTTTAAAGGATATTGTATGCTACAGGCACTCTGTCTTTGTAATAATACAGATGCGTTATACCTTCGGCTATAAGAAAACTTTTCAGCTGCTGCACGCTTCTCATATAATCCTGAACCCTGTGCGCATCACTGCCAAATGAAAGTTTTTGCCCTCCGAGTTGCAAATATCGTCTTATTATATCTGTATCAGGAAGAAAATTGCTGCCGCTTGAGCCGACGGATGTGTTTATCTCCAGGCATTTGTTTCGCTTGGCTATCTCCGACAGTATTTCATCAAGGATATCCGGGAAATCGCTGTACTTTAGCCTTACATCTTTACCCTTGCGATAGCGCGAAACATATCCGAGATGTCCGACTATGTCGTAGTCAAGTTCCGACTTCACGCTTTCAAGCACCGACAGAAGGTATTGCAAATAGCTCTCTTTTAGTTCGCAGCCATTGAAAAAGTCGTCATGATAACAGTCGCCCTTCCCCTTAATGGTATGCAGACTGTTTATAATGTAGTCAAATTTGTATTGTTTTGTCTTTTCATTATAATGTGCGACTGCCTCAGCGCGATATCCGTATTCTATGCCGGTAAGCACCAATATATGTCCGCCTGCTATCTTTTTGAGGCTGGAAATATATGCGGTATAGTCATCTAAATTGCACAAAGTTACATCATTTGCGCTGTCTATTATGGCATCGTAGTCGTAATGTTCGGAAAAGCCCGTAACAACACACCCTAATTCTATGGCTCTGTTTAAGTAGTTTTCAGGATGTTCGCAACTGTCAAACGAAAACCGTGAGTGAACGTGCAGGTCTGCAATACTCATTTGCTGTATTTCTTCTCTATTTCTGTTATCTTGTTGACACGCCTTGTGTGTCTTCCGCCTTCAAACTGCGTCGTAAGAAATGTTTCCACGATTTCCAGCGCATAACCCGCTCCGATTACCTTTTCGCCCATTGCAAGCATATTTGCATCATTGTGCAATCTGGTGTATTTTGCACAATAGGTATCGTGACAATGCGCACACCTGATTCCGGGAACTTTGTTTGCAACAATGGAAACGCCGATTCCCGATGAACATATGACTATTCCCCTTTCACAGTCGCCGCGTGCGACTGCTTCAGCAGCGAGAACTGCATAGTCGGGATAGTCGCAGCTATCCGTAGTATAGCAACCAAAATCTTCATACTCATAACCGTGTGACGCAAGATACTCTGTTACTACCTTCTTAAGGTTAATTCCGCCATGATCACTTGCCAACGCTATTTTCATAAGTAGTTTACTCCTTATATTTCAGTATATATCCGTCAATTATTTTGTTGCAGGCATATTCAATAGCCCTGTATGTAGCGCGATAAGTCTCGATATCGCCGCCGTACGGGTCAGGTATGTCAAAGCCGCAGAACTCACTTATGCAGCAAACATTTTCGAATCCGCGCAATAGTTTAAGCTGTGGTAATGTCATGGTTATGACGACCGTACTGTGTTCTATGAGTTTGCGTGAGATACATCTCGACCCGAATACTCCAACCGATATACCGTTTTCGGTAAGGACAGCGGCTGAATTACTGCTTAATGGACTGCCTTCTGACGCATTCAGCCCGCAGGAAGATACATCCCACCATTTTATTTTATGTCTTTTAATGAGTGACTTAAGCACGGCTTCCGCCATCGGACTGCGACAGGTATTACCCGTGCAAACAAAGAGTATACGTTTCCTCTTCATCAGCCGAACGCCTTCCTCATTCTGTTCATGACTCCTACCATCACGCCGTCCTGCTTGCAGGGAACGACGCCGACTATGATTTCAGCAATTCTTTCGCCTTCACGAAGCTTGTCATAAAGGTTAGATGCAATTTCCCTGTCTGTTGCCCCCAGGTCAAGCGCATCTTCCGGCATAAATTCACGCATTACCGCGCTTTCTGCCATAAAGCACACACGCTTTCCTTCTGCCTTGAGCTTTCGGTACTCTTCAAACGCCGCTGCCCTGTCGGCGTATTCAAACAGAGCAGTGCGGCAATTAGGCGAATAATGTTTGTATTTCATACCCGGGGAACGGACTTTTTCGCCTTCCTTCATTACGTACTCGTGACACTCGCCCGCAACCTGCGCAATCATATCGGCAGTGACAAGACCGCTTCTGAGAACACACGGAATCTCTCCCGTACAGTCCAGCACTGTACTCTCTATCCCGCCATTGCACTTGCCTCCGTCCAGTACAAGCTCTATTTTACCCTTGAGGTCGTCATATACATGGCGTGCGGTAACAGGACTTACGTGCTTTGAAACATTTGCGCTTGGCGCAGCAATGGGCAGATCGAGATATCTTAAAAACCGCTGTGCTCCTTCATGCGAAGGAATGCGTATTGCCAAAGTGTCAAGTCCGCAGGAAACGGCAGCGCTTACCCTGTTGTGACTCCTGTAAACCATGGTAAGCGGTCCAGGCAAAAATACCTTTGCAAGTAGTTTTGCATATTCGGGTATATACGATACGAGAGTATTTATGTCGTAATCCTTGTGGACATGCACAATTAAAGGATTATCGGCAGGTCTCCCCTTTATGGCAAATATCGACCTGACTGCCCCGTCATCAAAGGCATTGGCACCAAGACCGTATACAGTTTCCGTCGGGAAAGCCACAACTCCCCCGCCTTGTATTATCTTTTTTGACAGCGCAAGGGAACTGTCGTCTATCGCAAGTATTTTAGTGTCCATAAATTCTTAAAAGGGCGGCAATTCGTCATCCGAAAAGTCATCTTCAATAAAAGTATCGTCTGCAGGAGGCGCATCTTCAGGCGGAGGAGGCAACGAATCATAGTCGGGTTCAACGATGTCGTCCTGTGGTTCAGGATTGACAAACTTGGTAAGCTCGCCCTTGAAGCGCAACTTGATTCGGTCAAGTCCTCCGTTACGATGTTTAGCAATTATCAGGTCTGCCATACCCTTGACTATATTGCCCTTTTTAAGCTCCTCTTCGGTAGCAGTAACGTCAGGGCGGTTGATAAACATTACAATATCCGCATCCTGCTCTATTGCGCCCGACTCACGCAGGTCAGAAAGCTGCGGCTCCTTTGTCTGCATACGCCTTAACTGTGAAAGCGCAATTACGGGAACATCCAATTCCTTCGCCATTATCTTCAGTTCCCTCGTTATGTCGGCTACCTCCTGCGTTCTGTTCTGTTCGGCATTTTTCTTGCCGCTGGACATCAGCTGTATATAGTCAATCATAATAAGGTCGAGCTGACCGTTATTCTTTGCCTGAATGCGCCTGCACTTGGAAAGTATTTCGGCAGGAGTAACACGTGAGGAATCGTCTATGTAAATCCTGCTTTTACGAAGCTGTTCTTTCGCCTTTATGAGCTTCTTCCAGTCGTTTGGTTTGAGCTTTCCTGCAAGCGCCTCCGCCATGGATACCTTCGCAAAGCCGCAAAGAAGTCTTTGAATTATCTGAACTTCAGGCATTTCAAGCGAAAATACCGCACAGACCTTGGAGTTATTCAGGGCAGCATTCTCAACGATATTCATTGCAAGCGAAGTCTTACCCATGCCGGGTCTGGCGGCAATGACTATGAGATCAGACTTCTGAAGCCCATTTGTAAGGTTGTCCAGCCTTGTGAATCCCGTAAGAACACCCCTGAAAGCGTCCCTGTCGCTGTCAAGCTTCTGGAACTTCTCCATAACAAGGTCAACACCGTCACTCTCCCTGATATCCTTCATTGTCGATGTGTCGTTGTTCTTTGAGATATCGTAGACAAGTTTTTCGGCATATTGAACACTTTTTACGTTGTCGTCGCTGTCGCGCGAATACTTGATAATTTCCTGCGCGGCACGAATAAGCCTTCTGTTAGTGCTGTCCCTGCGGATAATTTCGAAATAATACAGGTAGTTTGCCGAGGATGGCGTTATCTGCGTAAGCTGCGTAAGATATGCCAATCCCCCTGCATTATTGAGGTTTCCCTCTTTTTCAAGTCTGTCTGCAAGAGTGACAAGATCAAGCGGCATATGCTCAGCAAAGACCTGCTTCATTGCCGAAAGAATAAACCTGTGCGATTCCTGATAGAAATCATCGTCGGTAAGTCTTTCAAGCACGTCTGCAAGGATATCGTTATCAATAAGCATACAGCCGAGAAGCGCCTGTTCCGCATCCAGATTGTTGGGCATTACATTGTTTTCAGCCATAGGTTTCAAATCCCCATAAGTTTTTCAAACTGCAAAAGCGTATTCTCAAATTCCTTCATAGCCACGTCGAAAGCCCCTTCAGAAGTGAGGTCAACACCCGCTAACCTGAGAAGCGAAACGGGGTCGGCAGATGACCCGCCGGAAAGGAATCTGAAATAGTCAGATATTGCTTTGTCCCCCTCCGCAAGTATGCGATTTACAATATTTATCGCAGCGGTAATGCCCGTGGCATATTTATAGACGTAGAATGACGAATAGAAATGAGGTATTCTCGCCCACTCACATGAAATCTGATAGTCATGTTCTATCTCTTCGCCATAGTATTGCCTGCCGAGATTGCCATATATTTCACACAGATTTTCCTTTGTCAGCGGTTCCCCGTCCTCCACTTTCTTATGGGCAAGATATTCAAATTCTGCAAACATTGTCTGTCTGTGAAGCGTAGCTCTAATGGAGTCAAGGTAGTAATTGAGAAGGTATTTTCTGAAATTTACGTCATCAGAAGTTGCAAGCATATTCTTAAGCAATAACACTTCGTTTACAGTGCTGGCAACTTCGGCGACAAAAATCTTGTAATCGCTCTTTGCGTATGGCTGCCCTTTCTGCGAAAAATAGGTATGCACAGAATGTCCCATCTCATGCGCAATTGTAAACACATCGTTTATCGAGGGCTTATAATTGAGAAGTACAAACGGGTGAACGCCGTAGGAACGGGCAGAATAAGCGCCATTGCGCTTGCCTTCAGTCTCCTCCACGTCTATCCACCTTCCGTTCTTTGCGTCCCGAAGCAGTTTCTGATAATCTTTACCGAGCGCGGAAAGTCCTTCAACGACATATTCGTACGCATCGTCAAAGTTCATTTTAAGGTCGCAGTCAGCGACGAGCGGCGCGTAAATATCATAGAAATACATCTTGTCGCAACCGAGCAACTTTTTTCTGTCTATAATATATCTGTGCATGACGGAACTGTTTTTATGCACGCTTTTAAGCAGGTTGTCATATACCTGCTTGTCGACGTCTTCATAAAACAGCGCCTGCTCCAGACAACTGCCGAACTTATAAACTCTTGACAGGAACACGTCCTTTTTTACATTGCCGTAATAGTTTGCAGTAAGCGTATTTATGAGACCTGTATATGCGGCATAATACTTCTCATAGGCCTGTTTTCTCAGCTCCCTGTCGGGGGAATGAAGCAGTATGCCATACAACCCGTGCGTAAGCTTTTCTCGCTTTCCGTCCACCTCTATTTCCGGAAGCGGCAAATCGGCATTGTCAATCATTCCGAAAATATTGCGGAAAGTACTTAACGTCTCGCCTGCAAGGGCAACAACTTTGCTCTGTTCCTCCGAGGGAATGTGCGCTTTGCCTTCAATAAGTTTTTTAAGCTGGTAGTCATAATCGCTGAACTGAGGGTCAGAAATCAAAGAGTTGAGATACGCATCGTCGCAGGAGGCAAGCTCTGGTTCATAGAAAGCCACCTCCGAACAATAGCGTGAATACAGCATCTGTACCTTGCCGTCATATGAATCATATTTTGCAACGCGCGTATCCTCGTCGTGCTTCATGCTTGCATAGGCAGCAAGCTTTTCAAGCGCAATACAATACTCGTCATTTTTCTTAAGAAATTCGAGCAAGGTACATTTATCGGACAACTTGCCTGCATACTGCGAAAACTGCAAGTCCGCTGTCAGCTTATCGAGGGTTTTTTCCCACTCATCATCGCTTACAAAAATATCCTCAAGACGCCACTTATTCTGTTCTTTTACTTCGCTTCTTTCCATTAAATACTCCGTCAGTTTTTATTTGAATGTATAGGCGCGGGTATAAGCCCGCCCCTGGATATGAATTTTATGCTCGATTTGTCATGGACCGGCATAATTGGCGCCCTGCCCAGCAATCCGCCGAAATTGACGCTGTCCCCAACAGTTTTGCCGGGTGCAGGAATAACTCTGACAGCCGTCGTCTTGTTATTTATCATACCGATGGCTGCCTCGTCCGCAATCATAGCGCTTATTGTTGCAGCTGATGTATCCCCGGGAATTGCAATCATGTCAAGCCCTACCGAACAAACCGCAGTCATAGCCTCCAGCTTGTCCAGATTTATGTCGCCGCGCTCTGCCGCCTCTATCATGCCGATATCCTCGGACACGGGAATAAATGCGCCTGAAAGTCCGCCAACGCGCGAACTTGCCATGACGCCGCCCTTTTTGACAGCGTCGTTAAGCATCGCAAGACAAGCCGTAGTTCCGTGTGTCCCAACGCTTTCAAGCCCCATTTCTTCAAGAATCTGCGCGACAGAATCCCCGCGCGCAGGCGTGGGCGCAAGCGAAAGGTCTACAATGCCGAAACTTGCGTTCAGCCTTTTAGCCGCCTCCGTCGCGATAAGCTGACCGGCCCTGGTTATTTTGAAGGCCGTGCGCTTTATCATCTCCGCAACTTCCGCAAGGTCTGCATCTGGTATTGCCTTCAGCGCGTGTTCCACAACGCCAGGACCAGATACTCCAACATTTATGACGACGTCTTTTTCCCCTACGCCGTGAAATGCACCCGCCATGAAGGGGTTATCCTCCACCGCGTTGCAGAAAACGACAAGTTTGGCACAGCCAAAGCCGTCCCTGTCTGCCGTGAGAGCTGCAGTCTTTTTGACTATCTCACCCATAAGCTTTACGGCATCCATATTTATTCCCGACTTGGAGGAACCGACATTCACTGACGAACACAGCTTTTGAGTATTAGCAAGCACCTCGGGTATAGTATTTATAAATGCCTTTTCATAGTCTGCCATCCCCTTATGCACAAGCGCGGAATAGCCTCCGAGAAAGTCGATATTTAGTTCGCTTGCCGCCCTGTCGAGCGCCTCGGCAACAAGTGCCGCATCCTCGGGAAATGCCGCCGTGATAAGACTGACGGGCGTAACCGAAACACGCTTGTTGACGATGGGAATACCGTATTCGGCAGACAGTTCGCCCGCAACCTTAACGATGTCCTTCGCTTTAGCGCAAACCCTGTCATATACGGCATCGGCAGTTTTCTTTGCGTTTTCACGTATGCAGGGCAAAAGCGATATGCCCATGGTGACTGTCCTTATGTCGAGGTGTTCCCTCTCAACCATATTTATCGTCTCTAAAACGTCTGAATAGTTGAACATGGTTACCCCCTAAACGCTGTGCATTGCGTTGAAAATATCTTCGTGCTGAACATGAATGGACATGCCTATCTGCTCGCCGAGCAGCCTGCACTCTTCGGCGATTTCGGAAAGCTTTTCCTTTGCCGAACTCAAGTCAAGCATCATTATCATTGCAAAATATTCCTGCATAATGGTCTGACTTATGTCGACTATGTTGACGTCCCGCTCGGCGAGAAACGTACTTACCTTGGATATTATACCCGTCTTGTCTTTGCCGACTACAGTAACTACTGCACGCATTTTTGTAAATCTCCCGTAAAATTAAATTAACTGAACCAGGAAGGCAGCGTAAAATCAAAAAATGTATTTATCGCCGTAACCTGATCTATAAACACCAGCGCCCAAGAAGGCGCGCTGCCTACTATGTCATCCACGTCAATGAACCCGTATTTAGTTCTGCTGTCAAGGCTTACGTTTCTGTTGTCGCCCATACAGAAAACAGTACCCTCAGGCACAGTTACCGCAGCAAAAGTGTTATTGGGGTCTGCAGGGTCGTTATGTGCATCGCTGACATACGGCTCCTCGGTAAGCTCGCCGTTAAGATAAAGCCGCCCGCTTTTCAGTTCTACCGTATCTCCGCCCAGAGCAATTATCCTTTTGATTATAATTTTTTCACTGCCGTCGCTTGTTTCGTCTATATCGATAACGACAATATCGCCGCGACTGACATCGCTTCCCCTACGGACATATATAAAGTCCCCGCCGGGACGCGTCCTTGAAAAAGCCCCGTTCAGCGTGTCCTGCATCGACGCACCGACGACATAAAACAACACATACGAGCAAATGAAATACAGGTACGCCAGCGAAATGAATATAAGCATGCAAAAGATTAAATTTGTCTTAAGCAGGCTGGGAAATCTTTCGTTGACAGAAATATGAAACTTTGTCATGCTACAGCCACATGAGATTGTTCAGAGCATATTTTACGCCACACATGAGCGTTATGCTTCTGCACTCTGCAAAACTTTCCAAAGGCATGCCGTCTGCATTCTTGAACAATTTGCTTTCAAGAATAATTTTCTGCCATACCCCTCCGATGACCTTGACCTTTAGACGGTATACTCCCGTCTCCTTTCCGCAGTCGAGAGTAATGGCACACTTTCCGTCCACGTCAGGACATATATCAAAGCGAAGAATACTGTCGGCATCCGGCGCAAACTGCGGACTGTAGGAGCGCGAAGTATAGAGACCGCATGGTGAATAAATGCCGTTCAGTCCCTGCGCCTGTACCAACTTCGGCATGACAGAACCGTCGACGATAAACACTCCGCCTACAGAATTTTCCGCAAGATCGCCCACGCCGAAGCTGTCGCTCCCCTTGACAGAATACATTATTCTGCTCTTTGCCCTGCTGTTTCTGAATTTACCGCTTATCTTTTTTACGGTTAATTTCGACCACACGGTAAAGCCGTTGGAATATACGGCATAGCCCAATATAAAGAGAAGTTTAGTCTTTTCATATATATTGACAAAAAACTCTCTTTCGTGAGAATTTACATTCCGCTTGAACGGTACTTTTGCCCAACTGCGGTAGGCAGATTCTGCGCAGTCCTCGGCAACGTATACCCCGCAGTCCTCGAGAATGCCAAGTTCATCGCATGAGGCCTTGATTACCAAATTGGACTTCTCGTCGACAACTACGCCCATCTCCACAGGTTTAGGAATGAACACCCTTCTTCCCTTTACAAAGCTATCAAGATACATAAACAGGTCCTGCGTGGACTTGGTGTCTACCCTGCAATCGCAGTTGACCGAATATGTTATTGCACTTTGCCCCTGATATTCCGGATTTATGCGTGAAAAAGTGTCGTATGCTCTGTCATAATCAAATTCAGGGTCGTTTGTCGTACAGAGCATAAGTACAGGGCATCTGACGTATGGAGCATATGCCTGCGAATCTATTCCCGCTACAAACCTGTACCGTTCATCGTCGAATTTCGGTTCTGCATTTTCGAATTTGCCATATCCCTCGTAGGCCTTCCAGCCGCACGCGCTTATCATGACCGCGCATGAAAACTGCTCTGCAACAGCAAGTTTCCACGCAATTTCGCCGCCGTCCCTTATTCCGATAAGTCCTATATCGCTTCCGTCAAGCCTCTGCTCCAGATATTTCTTTGCATAAATACCGACCGCAGTCCATTCATACCAACTGGTTTTTTCGGCATTTTCATCCACGAAGTACTTATATCTGCCGCTTTTCACATCGGTGGCATAGCCAACCGAAGCAGGATATTTCGTGAACTTTTCAACCCCTTCGCGCTCTCCTGCATAATCTACCTGCAGAGCGGCATATCCCCTGTCAGTA
>CALVXA010000055.1 GCA_944368635.1 uncultured Clostridia bacterium | reverse complement strand
CTTTCGTAAGTACCGCGTTGGAGTATTTGCCCATAATCTCGGTATAAAGGCTCATGTCTGCGCTCTCGAATTCGGAAAAGCACCTGAAGTCGAGGCGCAGTACTCGCTCGAACCCAACCTGGGATATGTCCGTAATCTGTGCGTTCTGCAGGTGCTTTCGGAGCAGCATACAGAAGTTCGGCGCGTTTTTAGGGTTGGGCGCTTCGCGCTTTTCGCCTGCGCTCACGCGGCAATATTTTGCAGAAAGACAAATATCAAGTTTAAGCGTGCCCTTTGCGGTGTATATTAAAAGGGAAAGCCAGTCTTTTTCCGGCTGATTTATGCGCGATATCTTTCCGCCCGTAAAAACGCGGGCAAGTCCGCGCGAGATGTGTCTTAAGGTAAATGCGTCCTGCGGCATAGTCACCGTCCGTCAATTCTAATTGACTAAATTATACGGCAAAAAATTTGAAAAGTAAATTGATAACGCATTTAAAAACGCTTTTCAAAATAAAAGTATTGTGTTAAAATACTATCCGTATAATAAATAAACTGTAACTTTTAATCAGGAGAAGACAATGAACTACACTTATGCAGCAGCAGAAAAGAGCACTGTAAAACTCACCATAACTTTCAGCGGCGAAGAATGGAAGAACGCAATTGACAAGGCTTACGCAAAGACCAGGGGCAAATATACCGTCCCCGGCTTCAGAAAGGGCAAGGCGCCCAAGTCCGTGGTTGAAAACTATTACGGCAAGGGCGTTTTCTTCGACGAGGCGTTCAACGTACTCTATTCCGAAAACTATCCCGCAATAATCGAAAAGGAAAAGGCAAACTTCACCGTAGTGGGGGAGCCTGAGCTGTCCGTTGACGAGATGTCGGAGGAGAAAATTGTGCTCACGGCTGTCGTTCCCGTAAAGCCCGAAATCAAAATCGGCTCCTACAAGGGTTTAGAAATCAAAAAATATGAATATAATGTAACCGATGAGGACGTTGAAAAGGAAGTCCGCAAGATTGCTTCAAGAGAGGCGAAGAGCGTGGACGTCACCGACAGACCCTGCAAGTCCGGCGATACCGTCAAGATTGACTTCTCCGGTTCGGTCGACGGCGAAAAGTTTGCAGGCGGCACGGCAGAGGACTATGACCTCGAACTTGGCAGCGGTTCCTTCATTCCCGGATTTGAAGATCAGGTCGCAGGCATGATCATCGGCGAGGAGAAGGACATCGTCGTCAAATTCCCCGATGACTACCAGGCAGAAAATCTCAAGGGCAAGGACGCAACTTTTGCCATAAAGCTCAAGGGCATCAAGGGCAAGGAGCTTCCCGAACTCACGGACGAATACGTAAAGAAGCACACCGGCAGCGAGACGCTTGCAGACTATACCGCAAAGGTAAAGGAGCGTCTTGAAAAGCAGGCGCAGATGAGGGGCAGGGACCAGACCGAAAACAGCATTCTTCAGGCAATTTCCGCCACGGTTGAAGCTGAAATTCCCCAGGCCATGATAGACAGCGAGACCGATGCAATCGTGGGCGACTTCTCCAACAGGCTCATGTACCAGGGACTCAAGCTTGACGACTATCTCAAGTATATGGGTCAGACCTTGCAGCAGTTCCGTTCGCAGTTTGCCGATCAGGCAAGGGCAAGGGTAGTTTCCCAGCTCGTCATCGAAAAGATAATCAAGGACGAAAACATCACCGCAACCGACGAAGAGGTGGATGCTAAAGTTGCAGAACAGGCAAAGGATCTGGAAAAGGACGTCGAGGAGTACAAGAAGTCCATGGATCCCAGACAGCTCAGCTATATCAGGAACGATATAATAATCACCAAACTGTTCGATTTCCTCTCTGCAAACAACAACCTCGTTGCGTAAACCTGTAAATTTTCTTCGGGCGGCTGAAACATACTACTTTCATGCCGCCCGTTATTCAAATGCGCCGTTTTTCGGCGGAAGGAGCTTATAATGGAGAAGGGCGCACTCATACCCTACATTGTTGAACAGACGTCCAGGGGCGAAAGGTCCTACGATATCTATTCCAGACTGCTGGAAGACAGAATAATTTTTTTAAGCGGAGAGATTGACGACGCCGTCGCAAACACCGTCGTCGCACAGCTCATCTATCTGGAGGCAAAGGACCCTTCCAAGGATATTTCGCTGTATATCAACAGCCCCGGAGGGTCGGTGTCGGCAGGCCTTGCAATATACGATACAATGAATTACGTCAAGTGCGACGTGTCCACTATCTGTATAGGCATGGCGGCAAGCATGGGCGCGTTCCTGCTTTCAAGCGGCGCAAAGGGCAAGCGCTTTGCCCTGCCCAACAGCGAAATAATGATACATCAGCCTCTCGGCGGGGCACAGGGTCAGGCAAGCGACATCAAAATAGCTGCCGAACACATACTCAGAACCCGCGAAAAGCTGAATAAAATACTTGCCGCAAACAGCGGCAAAAGCCTTGCTCAGATAGAGCAGGATACAGACAGGGACAATTACCTCTCGGCGCAGGAAGCGCTTGAATACGGACTTATCGACAAGGTATTCGTAAAGAGATAATTGCCTTCAGATATCGGCATAATAGTTACTGTGGCACGCAATGCGCGTCACGGCAGGGAGATTAAATGAAAGATAATTACAGGTACTGTTCCTTCTGCGGCAAGCCCGAAGACCTTGTCAAAAGGCTGATCGCAGGGCAGAACGGCGCATACATCTGCGACGAGTGCGTGGAAATATGCAGCGACATGATCAAGGACACGGAGGAGGAAGAAAATTCTGCCCCCGTACCCCTTAAAAAGCCCTCGGAAATAAAGGCGGAGCTTGACAGATACATCGTCGGTCAGGACGAGGCGAAAAGGGTTTTGTCCGTCGCCGTCTACAACCACTATAAGAGGATAAATCACCTCGCCAAGGACGAGGGTGAGCTGGGCGACGTGGAGATTGAAAAGAGCAATATTCTGCTTCTCGGCCCCACGGGTTGCGGCAAGACATTGCTTGCCAGAACGCTTGCGAAGATTCTCAACGTTCCGTTTGCCACCACGGATGCAACTACGCTTACGGAGGCCGGTTATGTGGGCGAGGACGTTGAAAATATCCTCCTTAAGCTCATTCAGAACGCCGACTATAATGTAGACCGCGCGCAGAAGGGCATAATTTACATCGATGAAATCGATAAGATAGCCAGAAAGGGCGAAAATATGTCCATTACCCGCGACGTATCGGGCGAGGGCGTTCAGCAGGCCCTTCTTAAGATAATAGAAAGTACTGTCGCCAACGTACCCCCGCAGGGCGGCAGAAAGCACCCCCAGCAGGAATGTCTCAGGATAGACACCACAAACATACTGTTCATCTGCGGCGGAGCGTTCGTCGGACTCGACAAGATTGTCAATGCCAGAAGGGATACGTCATCTCTGGGCTTCGGCGGCGACGTCAAGACAGAGGATACGGACGTGTATAAGGCGCTGGAGGACGTAAAACCCCAGGATCTCACCAAGTTCGGTCTGATTCCCGAATTTGTGGGCAGGGTACCCATTGTCGTGGCGCTTCATCCTCTGGATGAAACTGCGCTCGTCAACATTCTCACCAAGCCGCAGAATGCCATAATCAAGCAGTACCAGAAGCTCATCGCCATGGACGGAGTCAAGCTGACCGTGGAGGACGAGGCGGTAAGGGAAATCGCCCGTACGGCAATAAAGCTCAAGACGGGCGCGCGAGGTCTGCGCACGATAATAGAGGGATTCATGACGTCTGTCATGTACAAAATTCCTTCGGAGGCAGACGTCGAAGAGGTGGTAGTCACAAAGGACTGCATCACCGACAGGGCGGAGCCGATTATAATCTATAAAAAGAGCGCGTAAACGCAAACTGCAGTCAGGGGGGAAGCGGTAATGCTTCCCCCCTGCTTTGCAAAAGTACGTGCAAATCTCCGCATATAGGGAGGAAAGATATGTCAGAAGAAAACAAATTCCTGCCCATAATCCCGCTCAAGGGCAGGGTAATATATCCATATATAACGGCGACGATAGACGTGGGGAGAGCGGTGTCATTGAATGCGCTCAACCAGTCGCTTGACAAGGGCAAAACTTTTGTCGCCGTCGCGCAGAGGGACGAGAACAAGGAAGAGGTAACGCAGCAGGATATGTATTCTTACGGCACCGTTGTGTCCGTTCAGCGCATTGCCAAACTTCCTTCCAACCGCGTGCGCGTGACGTGCAAAGGGCTTTACGGCGTGCGCATAGCCGCCGTATACAATCAGTCAGATTGTCTGTTTGCAATAGCGGAACCTTTCCCCGCGCAGGGGGGTGAGCCGGAGCTGGAGGAGGCGTATTTCCGCACTTCGCGATACGCCATTTCGCAGATACTCACCACTTCGCCCACCCGTTCAATAAGCGACGAGGGCGCATCCGTAATACAGAATACGGAAAACAAGGAAGAATTCATCTACTTCGTCGCCGATGCGATAAAGATGCCCGTCGACAAGAAGCAGTCCCTGCTGGAAGCCGAAAAGCTCGTCGACAAGTTCAGCATACTTTACAATAAGGTACTGTCGGAGGAGATAGAGATAATCAAGCTGGAACGCAAGATATCCTCGTCCGTAAAGCAGAGCATTGAAAAGGGGCAGAAGGACTTCTATCTGCGCGAACAGCTCAAGGCCATTCACGGCGAGCTGGGCGACGACGAAAACGAAAAGGCGGAGCTGGAGGAGCGCATAAAGGCAAAGGGAATGCCCGAAGAAGTGCAGGAAAAGGCGCTCAAGGAACTTTCCAGAATGTCCAGAATGTCCTCTTCTTCGCCCGATTACAACGTGTTGAGGGGATACATCGACTGGTTGCTCGACCTGGAGTGGTCAAAGCGTACAGATGATACCGCCAGTCTCGAAGATGCGGTAAAGATACTCGAAGAGGACCACTACGGACTGGAAAAAGTCAAGCAGAGAATAACGGAATATCTTGCCGTACTTAAACTCACCGATGGCATGAATGCCCCCATTCTCTGTCTTGTCGGGCCTCCGGGCGTCGGTAAGACGTCCATTGCATCTTCCGTTGCGCGCGCTCTCGGCAGGAAATTTGTCAGAATGTCGCTCGGCGGCGTCAGGGACGAGGCGGAGATAAGGGGGCACCGTAAGACATACGTCGGCGCGATGCCAGGCAGGATAATCGCCGCAATGAGAAATGCGGGTTGCATAAATCCCGTGTTCCTGCTCGACGAGATAGACAAGCTCTCCTCGGATGCCGTTCACGGCGACCCTTCAAGCGCACTGCTCGAAGTTCTGGACCCCGCTCAGAACAATACGTTCAGGGACAGATATCTGGAAGTTCCCTACGATCTTTCCAAAGTACTTTTTATAACAACTGCAAACGACGCGTCGACAATTCCCGCGCCCCTTCTCGACAGAATGGAGATAATAGAGCTTTCGGGCTACACCGACGAGGAAAAGAGGGAGATTGCAAAGCGTTACCTTATACCCAGAAAGGTGAAGGCGAACGGACTTACGGAAGGCGAAATATCCTTCACTGACGGCGCGATAGATGAAATATGCCGCGGCTACACGCGCGAAGCGGGAGTGAGAAATCTTGAAAGGAAGATTGACGCCGTCTGCCGCAAAGTCGCCGTTTCCAAGGCGGAAGGCAAAGCCGTCAATGTGCAGATAACTGCGGAAAACGTCCCCGACTATCTGGGCGTTCAGAGGTTTGAAAAGGGCGACGAACTGCCCGAAGGCAACCTTGTCGGCGCAGCCACGGGTCTTGCCTGGACGGCTGTGGGAGGGACAACCCTTACGATAGAAGTTTCTGCCATGCACGGCAAGGGCGATATATTGCTCACTGGTAAACTCGGCGACGTGATGAAGGAAAGCGCGCGCGCGGCAATAAGCTATATCCGTTCGCATGCGGAAAGTTACGGTCTGTCGGATGAGTGCTTCGAGAATACGGACATACACGTTCACGTGCCTGAAGGCGCAACGCCTAAAGACGGACCGAGCGCAGGCATAACCATGGCGACGGCAATTCTTTCGGCGTTTACGCATAAGGAAGTGAGAAGAGATGTCGCCATGACGGGTGAAATTACCCTTCGGGGCAGGGTATTGCCTATAGGCGGGCTGAAGGAAAAATCGCTTGCCGCCTACCGCACGGGCGTAAAGGACGTTATAATTCCCAAGGACAATGTAAAGGACCTTGAAGATGTGCCCCAGGTCGTAAAAGACGGCGTGCATTTCATACCCGTAGCCACCGTGGACGAAGTGTTCAGAACGGCCATAATAGGCATCTGATTGAATTGCGCAAGACAGCGGGGTCGAAGAAAATGTTAAAGATTAAGAACGCAAAATTCATCACCAGCGCGGCGTCTTCGTCGCAGTTTATCGCTTCGGAAAAGCCCGTAATTGCCGTCTGCGGCAAGTCGAACGTCGGCAAAAGTTCGTTTATAAATGCGCTTGCCGGACAGAAAAAGCTTGCCAGGGTTTCACAGGAGCCTGGCAGAACGCGGCTTGTAAATTACTTCGACTTCGGCGAATTTATCCTTGCCGACCTTCCCGGTTACGGCTATGCAAGGGTCAGCAAGGCGGAAAAGGCAAAGTGGGCAAAGCTTCTGGACGACTTCTTCCGGATAGGCGGAGCACGTCACGTAATTGCGCTGTGCGACATACGTCACGCGCCCACGGACGATGACCTTCTCATGGTCAGCTTTCTGTATAAATCGCTCATTCCATTTAACATAGTCGCCACAAAGGCGGACAAGCTCTCCCGCGGACAGCAGGAAAAATCGCTCTCTTTAATTTCATCGGCATACGGTTGCGGCAGGGCGGACATAATTCCAACCTCCTCGCATACGGGTCAGGGCATGGAACTTGTGCTTTCTGCCATAGAAAGGGCAGTGGTCGCCGCAAGTCAGACAAACGGAGGCGGGCAGGCGGAAGAATTATAACTTGCAAAAAGTTTTTCTGCACCTCATACATAATTGCAACTTATCCTGTCAAAAAAGTTTTCCGCAGCCTTGTAGCGCGTGTTATTGTGCGGTTTCAACTCTTTTTTAATTGAAACGAAGCACAATCTGACAGTTTTGCTTGTACTAAACAAAGAAATGAACAAAGAAACGGACGTCTGATATTCAGACGTCCGTTTCTTACTGCGCTCAAAGTCACGTTATTTATGTTTTTTGCAAAGGCTTATTTAAAGTTTTTGTCCGCACTCGGGGCAGAATTTGGCGGTGGGGGAAAGCTCCCTTCCGCATTGCGGGCAGACGCGCCTTATCGACGAGCCGCACTCGGGGCAGAACTTGGCGTTTGCAGGAATTTCAGCTCCGCACGCGGCGCATTTAGCGTTGCCGCCCTGCCCTGTCTGGCTTCCGCCGTCCTTTGCCGTACCGCCTAACCCCTTTGCAATGTCCGCGCCAAGCCCGAGCCCTATTCCCGCACCGACTACGGAACCTGCCATGCCCGCATTTTTTGCCGCTTCAACCATGGCGTCGGCACGGGCAATGCGTGCGTAAAGGTCTGCGTTGTCGCGCAGAAGACCCAGCCTCGCATTCTCGTCAATCGCTTTTTCGACCTCGGGAGGAAGAGAAATACTCTCTATGTTGAAGGAGGAAAGTTCAAGCCCCAATTTTCTGAACCTCTCCATCATTGAAAGGTTGACGGCTGAAGAGAGTTGCAGTATGTTTGCGGAAAGGTCCGCTATGCCTATACGGCTGGCGCCGATTGCGTCTGAAAGCCCCATCACGAGTAGTGAACGCATATAGTCGACGACTTCCTGAGTGGTGAATGAGTGCCTTGCGCCTGCGAGTTCCTGCAAAAGCTGTGCCGCATCGTTTACCTTAAAGGAATATGTGCCGTATGCGCGCACTCTCACTGCGCCCAGCTTTGCATCCCTTATGATTATGGGCGTAGCAGTTCCCCACTTGTATTTGACGAACTGTCTGCATGATACGAAATATATGTCCGATTTGAATGGCGACTCGAACGCATAAGCCCAATGAACAAGCGCGGTGAGTATGGGCAACGTATCCGTGTTAAGTGTGTACATTCCAGGACCGAAGACGTCGGCTATTCTGCCCTTGTCGCAGAATATGCACGCCTGTCCTTCGCGTACGGTCAGTTTGGTACCCCATTTCACTACGCTTTTGTCGGTGTTGTACTTGTGTAAAATTTCGTCCGCCGACTGTTCTGTCCATTGAATAATGTCAAATAAAGCCATAAAAGCCTCCGTAAAGCGCCTGTTGTTATTTTATTCTATCATATGTACCGTCGGCTGTCAATACAGCCGTATTGACAAAAACGGCGTGCAGTAATATAATAACATTATGGAAAAAGTGACGAAATATCTGCGGACATTATTTATAACGTCTATGGTCCTGACAGTCATGCTCATCGCGGGCATACCGATGATAGTCGTCGGCGCGGTGACCCATGTGTATGCGGTAATGGGGCTTGGCATAGCCTTTACGGCGGCAGGTTTTTACGGCTGTCCCATAGCGTGGACGGTATACGGCTCAAATATATCCCTGAAAAGAGTGGTGGGGGCTGTAATGCAGGAAAATCTTTATACCGTACAGGAGATTTCTGCGCAGTTAAACATTGACGTGCGGCAGGTCAGGGCGCATCTCGACAAGGCGTTCAACAGGGGATATCTCATGGGTTACAGGCGCTCCGGCGACGTCATTTCAGTCAACGAAAGCATTGCGGACAGTAAGCGCGAACTTGTTGCCGAATGTCCCAATTGCGGCGCAAAATTTACCTACACAGCAGACAATGCGCGCTGCCCGTACTGCAATTCTCCCGTAATCAAACAGTAAACTTATATAAATTTTTGTCTGATATTACTTGTCTTTCCCTGCGGAAGAAATGAAGGGTAATTCAAATTCGGCGTAAATTCAGCACAAAGCCCGTAACTTTTTCCGCCTTGCGGAGAGTATTGAAGTTATTACGCATTGAATTTAAACATTGTATAATGCGCAACTTATCAAACAAAAAAGACATAACCAAAGCGGTTATGTCTTTTTATCATTAAAATGTATGAAGGTGCAGACTGAATTTATTGTTCAGTTCTGTTCGTTTCAGGCGGCAATTTCAGCGGATGCTCTGTCTGGAATTGTCCGTCGGTTTTTTCAGTCAGGCATTTTCAACGATTGTGAGCGGGACTTCAATTCCTTCCGTAGTCAAGCGAAGTATATTCCTTGCCGGGTTGGCGTTATCGCGTTCAAGCGTGTTGTCCGTCACCCCTACGACGCCCGCGCCTCTCCACTCGTTGAGATAGAGTGTTGTCATGTTCTCGTAATGTATTCCGTCCTGCTGCAACGTGGCATATGCAACGGTTATGTAGTAAGTGTGTCCTACTGCATACTCGAAAGTATATTCGCCGTTTTCAAATTCCTTTAACCAGACGGTCTCGGCAGGCGTTCCCGATTCAATGTCCGAAATATTGATGAATATGTCTTCGTCGGGATAGTCTGTGTTGTTCTCGTATGTGAAGGTCACTTGCATTGTGGTAATTGCCGAACTTTCCGTAACGGTGAATTTTTTAATCAATGTGCCGAGACTGCTGTTGTTGGGGTCAAGGTTGACATAAATATAGGTTTCGCCCGGCTGCGCATTTGTCAGATCGACGGTAAGGTATCCGCCGATTATAGAATTGCCCTGCGAAGCGGTTGTCGGAACAAATTCAATGGCGTCTGAGGGGAGAATGTTCTCGTCAGACGAGAAAATGGCGTCCTTAACGGAAATTATAAAGTTGCCCGAAGATATTCCGTCAAACGAAAGGGGTAAACGCGCGGTATTGCCGTCCGAAAGGGAGAGCAGCCCCGTTACGGTTGACCCCCACGAAAGATGGTCGTCCGGGTCATCGTATTCGCCCACAGGCGACATGGTGACCTTTACTTCGGCGTCCCCGTCGGGCATGACAAAGGTGTAACCCGCGGTACCTTCTGTCAGTTCCGTGCCGTTCATGGTTATCTTGCCGACAGTGTAAAAGACGCTGTCGCTTTCTACCTGAAAGCTGACTCTTTCACCTGCCTGAGCTTCGCTTTCAAGCCCTGAAATGGTGTAGTTGTCTCCGTCTGTAAATACAATTTTATGCGTTGTTTTGCCTTCTTCGTCTGCGGAGTCGCCGTTGCAGGCAGCAAGCCCGCAAGACAGAGCAGCGATTGACAGCAGGGAAACTATTGAAAAAATAATTTTTTTCATAAAAGCCTCCTGTGGCGGGGTATACCCGTTGTCAGTTACATAATATACCACCGTAATGTCGCTGTCAATCACAGAAATAATATTTTTTTCTGCCGTACTTTCACTATTTACGAAAACTCCGGAAAAAGGCAAATAAAAATTTATAGCATTCGCAGCATTTTCTTGAATTTATATACACATTGTTTTGCGTTATGCGGTGCTCGGATATTCCTGCTCTTTAGGATATGTCTTTGTATGCGTGCAAGCTGCCCGTCTGCGCGTATGAGGGGGAGGGGAGGAAGTTGCGTTCGCTGCGCTTTTGCGACAGCAGCGCCGACGAATAAGACTAATATTACAAAATTTCTTTATTAATTTTATATGCCGTTACCTTATTCAGAACCAAATATTTTTCACAACCTGAAATTTTTCATAAAAAAATATTGCTACGGCAAAAGTTGTGGCGTTTTTGGTGGCGGGAGTAGTATTTTGCATAAACTCCTTGAACGAAAACTTCGGCAAGGCGTAACCCGCAGAAAGTCGCGTTGACTGCAATTTCAAAATGTTCCGCTGCCCGCGTAAATCGCCGATAGCCGCGTGCTTCGGTCGACAGCCGTCATACAGCGAAAAAGACATAACCGTGAAGATTATGTCTTTTTCGTGGTGGGAGGAGGTGGATTCGAACCACCGAAGTCGGAGACGTCAGATTTACAGTCTGATGCATTTGGCCACTCTGCAATCCGCCCGAATATTAAATTGAAACTGCCTTGGTCAGCAGGTAATTTTTTGTGGAGCTGGTGACTGGAATCGAACCCGCAACCTGCTGATTACAAATCAGCTGCTCTGCCAGTTGAGCTACACCAGCAAAACCGCTTAAAGTTTTGAGTGGTGCCTTGGGGTGGAATCGAACCGCCGACATATGGATTTTCAGTCCACCGCTCTACCGACTGAGCTACCAAGGCA
>CALVXA010000054.1 GCA_944368635.1 uncultured Clostridia bacterium | reverse complement strand
GGCAGGCAGGGCGGAGTACGGCGGCAGGCTGGTGCTTTCAGTAGTATATTCGGACGACGCAGGTAAACTCTGCCGCCTTCAGAAGGGCGCGGAATTTTCCCATTCGGCAGAGGACGCCGCGCTCACGCCGTCGCACAGCTGTTCGTGCTGTCTTACCTGCGAAAAGCTCTCCGTCAGGCGCGAAGGCTCTTCCTTCGTCATTTCTGCAGTAATCGGTGCGGAGATAAGCGCGTACGAGCGCAGGGAACGCACTTACGTCACGGGTGCGGAGGGGGCGTACTTAAACCTTAAGAATATGCGCCTTTATTCGGTCGTGCCCTTTTCGGGTGAGAGCGAGGAAGAGGACAGCTTTGACGTGGACGGCGTGGACGATGTGCTTGTGCCTGCCGCAAAGGCCTGCGTGCAGTCGGCGGTGTGCGGCACGGGCGAAGTGACCGTACAGGGCGAAATTTACCTCTCCATACTCGCAATGCGCGGCGACACGCCCGTAACGCTGGAAAGGACCATCCCTTACAGGGCGGTCATCCCCGCCGATGACAGCACCGTAATGTGCCGTGCGGATGCGCGGGTGCAGATTACGCAGCTGAATGTCGCCGCCACGGTAAACGAAGAACGCGGCAAATGCGAGGCGCATTTTTCATGTACGCTCTCCTTCTTGGGAAAAATCTGCGACTGTTCGGAGGAGCAGGTTGCGGCGGACGCCTTTTCGCCCGACTGCGGGTGCGAAATGCAGATATGCGAGGAGGCGGCGGAGGAGTGCGGTGAAGTGAAGGTCTATTCGCCTCGAATTTCATCCCCTGCCGCGACAAGGGCAAAGCTGGGGTATGACTGCCGCTTTCTTACGGTTGCCCTGCCCGAAGCCGAGTGTGCGTTCAACCCCGACACGGGCTGTGCGGAAGGCGAAGTGCGCGCCGTGCTGATCTATGAACAGGGCGGCGAGGTCAAGGGCACGGAATGTCAGATACCCTTTGCCGAAAAGCTTTCGGGCGCGGCGGAGGACGGCTGCGATGTAAGGCTGAACGTTGCCGTATGCGGCGTTTCGCTTCGGCTGCGCGCGGAGGGCGAGACGGAGGGCGAGGCAACGCTTAAGATTACAGCCGCGCTTACCCGCAGGCGTAAGGTAAGGTACATAAGCGAACTTAAAGAGGGCGCGGCGCGGGAAGATGCGATGCCTGCGCTGTCCGTATGCTTCCCCGCTACGGGAGACGGACTGTGGGAAGTTTCCAAACAGTTGTCCGCCGACCCGTCGGAGGTGGCTGAGCTCAACCCCGACGTCACATTTCCCCTTTCGGGAAAGGAGAGAATAGTGATATATCGCGGTAAAAAAGTGTGACCTTTCAATGTGTGTGCGGCGGTAAATGAACGCCGCACACCTGTTTTTATATTGATAATCTCACGGCAGTGTGCTATAATTAAGTTATGAACTACATTAAGCTCAAAGCGCACGCCAAGATAAATCTCAGCCTTGACGTGACGGGGACGGAGGGCGGCTATCATCTGATAGACAGCGTGGTCACCACCATAGATTTAAGCGATGTCATTGCCGTAAAAAAGCGCAGGGACAAGCTTGTCTCCGTCACAATGCACGGCATGGGCAGCGAAAATATTTCCTTCGGGGAAAACAACGCCGTAAGGGCAGCCGAGGCGTTTGTCAGGCAATACGGCACGAACGGTGCGGACATTACCGTGTGGAAGAACATTCCGCTCGGCGCGGGGCTCGGCGGCTCCTCGGCTGACGTTGCGGGCGTACTGAACGCCATGAAGGCGCTTTACGGAGCCGATGAGGAGGGGGTAAAGGACATTGCAGACTCTCTCGGCAGCGACTGCGGATATATGCTTTACGGCGGCTATGCGCGTATGCGCGGCAGGGGCGAAAGGGTGCAGCTTCTTGACGGAGGGCCAAAGCTGGACGTGGGCATAATCTTTTCGCGCGGCGGAGTTTCCACGGCGGCGTGTTACAGCCTTTTCGACAGCGTCGGCTCTCCTTCTTCAAGTTCGGACAAGGTGCTTGGCGCAGTTTTGCGGGGGGACAAGGCAGAACTCGGAAGGGCGTTGCACAACGGACTGTATGCCCCGGCAAAGGCGCTCAACGGCGACATAGAGAGGGCATATGCCGAACTTGCCGCTTTCGACCCACTCGGCGTTTGCATGAGCGGCTCGGGCAGCGCGGTATATGCTATATTTGAAAACGACCAATTTTTGCAGTATGCAAGGAGCAGGTATTGCGGAAGGTTCAGCTTTATCAGCGCAAAGACGTACCTGCCCCGCAGAGAGGAAGACAGATGGCAGAAGAAAGACTGATTGACGACGATATCGACAGGAACAGAAAGTTCCGCGTGCGCGTCGGCGAGGACGGCGAAGAGGAACTGTATATCGACGAACCGCCCGCAGAAAGTGAGGAGATGGTTTTCCTTACGCCCGACGACGAAGACGAAGATGACGACGACGTTGCGCTTGCGCTTGAGAGGGAGCAGGAAAGGCAGGAAAATGAGAGAAGGCGCACTGCCGAGCTTGAGGCGGCGCAGACGGACATCTCGTCGGGGAGATTTTCCACCGCGCTCGAACACATAGCCGCTGCCGCGCAGTGCGGCGCGGATGGAGGCGCCACTGGACTTTTATATATGTGCGCTTACACCAAGGATTTCACGGACTTTGCGCAGATAGTTCCCGCATCCGAACACGCCGCGGAGGCAAAGGGAGGCGACGCCGAAACAAGACGTAATCTGCTTGCGCGGGCAGGCGGAGGGCTGGAGGACAACATAAAGTCTCTCCGCGCAAAGGTTGCCGAACTCGACGCACAGAACAGCGAGGCAAAAAAACAGCGCGAAGTGCGCCTTAAGTCGCAGAGGGCAAAGTGTCTGGCGGCGTTCTTCGCCGCTCTTGTGCCCTTCATTGTCTGCCTTGCGCTGTGCATTTACTTTGCGGCGATAATCTATACCGTTTCCACGGGGCTGTACCTCGCCCTCACTGTAAGCTTTGGCTGTCTTGCGCTCCTTTTGCTTGTCGTCTGGGCATTCGCTTGCAGAAAACTGATAACCGTATGTACAAGACTGAGACAGAACAGGCTTAACTCCTCCACAAAGCTGGGGCGTGAACTGCTTGTCGCGCAGTCAAAGCTCAGGGCGTTTATTGCAGTTTTGGGGGCGTTGAAGGAGTGATATGATATATCTTGACAATGCCGCGACTACGCGGCTTGACAGCGACGTGCTTGAAGCGATGATGCCCTATCTTACAGATGTCTATGGTAACCCTTCCAGCCAGCATTCGGCGGGAAGGCGCGCCGCAAACGCCGTCACCGAGGCGCGGGACAAAATTGCGGGAATAGTGGGCGCTGCGCCTTCTGGACTGTACTTTACGGCAGGCGGGACGGAGGCGGCAAATACCGCGCTTAAGGGAATTTGCGCCGCAAACACAGGCAAGGGCAGGCACATTGTACTCTCTGCAATCGAGCATCCCGCACTCATAGAGAGCGCGCGCGACCTGTGCGCGCACGGATGGCAGCTCACGCTGGTTTATCCCGACGGCGACGGGATAGTAAGTCCCGACGCGGTAGAGGCGGCAATGCGCCCCGACACGGTATTTGCGGGCGTAATGGCTGCCAATAACGAAGTGGGCACCGTGCAGCCGATACGCGAAATATACGAAAGGGTAAAGGCAAGGGGAGTATTTTTTTATTGCGACTGCGTTCAGACGGCGGGCGTTCTGCCCTTTTCCGATTTTCCCGCCGACGGCATAGGGTTTGCCGCACACAAGTTCTACGGCCCCAAGGGCGTCGGCTGTCTGTGTATAAAGAAGGGCTTCCGCTTTGAAAGACTGCTTTCGGGCGGCAATCAGGAACGCGGTCTGCGCGCAGGCACTACTTATGTGGCGGGCGCGGTGGGCTGTGCCGCCGCGCTTGAAAAGGCTTACGCGGACGCCGGACGAAACAATGCGCGCGTTGCCGCTCTGCGGGACGAATTTGTCGAACGCATTCTCGCCGCGAACTGCGGGGCACACCTGAACGGCGACGCGCACCGCCGTCTGCCCGCCAACGCCAACATCTCATTCGACGGCTGTGACGGCGAACAGGTTGTCTTCGGGCTTGACCTGATGGACATTGCCGTTTCAACGGGCTCTGCCTGCTCGTCAGGGGCGGTAACTCCCTCGCACGTTCTTACGGCTATGCGCCTTCCCGAGGAGCGGGTGCGCTCTGCCGTGCGCTTTACGTTCGGGAAATACAACACAGAGGAGGAAGTGCTGCGCACGGTGCAGTGCGTAAAGACTGTCACTGAAAGGATAAGAAAGGGCGCCCGCTGAGACGGAACGCAAAATCTTATAAGGCGGCATCAGTTAAATGAAATGTCCCCGTCGCGGAAAATGCCGTATGGCGAAATCCGTGCGGGGACTTTTGCTGTGTTGCAAGGACTTTGTTGTGTTGCAAGGGCTTTGTTGTGTTACGGGAACTTTTGCCGCATCAATGCTTTCTGCGGGAAAGTTTTCCGCAGATATCCGACGCCCTGATTTATGGCGCGTTACTCCTTCAAAATGCCGTGTCTTAATGGCGGCAAACGGCATTACCCAATTTCAAACACACTGTCTTAACAGTGGCAGACAATAAAATAACAGAAGCGACACAGACACCGGGTCCGCGCCGCTTCCGTATGATAAGGGGGAAAATTAATGAACACTTTCAATGTAAATCAACCTGCAATCGCTTGCCTTGCTGTTTACATATACTATTATACAGATTTTTTTGTCGGAGTAAAATTTATAAATAAAAAAATTTAAATTAATTTTAAAATAATATTTTATCGCACATTTTGCAAATTTTTCGCAAATTAACATAAAACTATGTGAATATCACTTACAAATGTTGAAAGTTTACATAATTCGGCACAAAAGGCAGGCGCAAATTGTCGAAAGGGTGGTGGAAAAAAGGATAATCGCAACGGGAATAAGCCTTCGTTTTTGTCTGCAACGGGCAAAATACACCGCGTAGATGTAAAATACCGTCTCGCTGGAGCCGTACAGAACGCAGGCACAGCGCGAGATGTAGCTGTCCGCGCCGTTTTCCGAAAGTACCTGGGTCAGAAAGGCGAGCGACCCGCTGCCGGAAAACGGCTTTATTAGCACAAGTCGCGTCAGTTCCTGCGGAACGCCCAGCGCGGAGAACACGGGCGACAAGGCGCGGGTAAGCGCGGCGGAAAGCCCGGAAACTTCGAACAGCTGGCACATTATGAAGACGCATATCAGCACGGGGACGAGCTGAAGGGTGAATTTTATTGCGTTGCCCACGCCGCGTGAATATGCGGCAAACACGTTTACCCTTCTGAATACGGCGTATGCAATTACAGACAGAAATATCAGAGGCAGTATGTATTTCATGGTTTTTTTCTCCCGGACAGCCTTTCGGATATCAGAAACAGGCATACGGCGCACCCCGTTGAAATTGCCGTCGCAAGGAGCGATGGCAGGGCAATGTCGTATGCCGCCGAACTGCCTGCGGAGGAGCGTATGGCAATGACGGTTGCGGGGAAAAGCTGTATCGATGTGGCGTTGATTATGAACAGCAGGTTCTGCGCGAAGTGATTTTGCTGTTTTTCCAGCCTGTCAATCGCCCTCACGGCATAGGGAGTGGCTGCTCCGCCTATGCCCAGGAGATTGCAGCTTACATTCATGGCAATGTCCTCCGCGGCGGCTTCGTCCTTCGTGCGGAATATGGCGGTTATAGGCTTTTTTATCAGCGCGGAGATGCGCGCCGTCAGTCTGCTCTCCTCAGCGACTTCAGAAAGCCCCATCCATACGGCGTATATTACGAACAGCGCAATCGCCGTGTCCAAGCCCTTTTTTGCCCCGTCAGAGAGAGCTGGCAGGAACGATGCCGGGTCGGTTATGAGCAGGGCGGCGGAACAGATAATCATAAGTGCTGTAAAAACGGCGTTCATAGGCTATTATATTTTTTGCCGCCGCGCATTATTCTTTACTTTTCTGCGCGGATATGCTATATTTTAAGCGTAAAAAACAGTAAGCCGAGGCAAGAAATGGACAAGTTCTACATTACATCCGCAATAACGTATACATCAGGCAAGCCGCACATCGGCAACACCTACGAAATCATACTCTGCGACGCACTCGCCCGCATGAAGAGAATGCAGGGTTTTGACGTCGTGTTCCAGACGGGTACAGACGAACACGGTCAGAAGGTGGAACTCAAGGCGGCGGAACACGGCGTAACCCCCAAGCAGTTCGTGGACGGCATTGCAGCCGAAATCAAAAGGCTCTGGGACCTCATGGACGTAAAATACGACAAGTTCATAAGGACCACGGACGAGAGCCATGAAAAGCAGGTGGCGAAGATATTCGGAAAGTTCTTCGAACAGGGCGATATCTACAAGAGCTCCTACGAGGGAATGTATTGCACCCCGTGCGAGAGCTTCTGGACGGAAAGCCAGCTTGTAAACGGCAGATGCCCCGACTGCGGCAGGGAAGTAAAGCCCGCAAGGGAGGAAGCTTACTTCTTTAAGATGGGCAAGTATGCCGACAGGCTGGTAAAGCACATAATCACCCACCCCGAATTCATTCAGCCCGTCGCAAGGAAGAACGAGATGATGAATAACTTCCTGCTTGCTGACGAGTTCATAGGCAAGTCCGACGAGGAGCTTTTAAAGGCGATAGAGGACGGGACCATAAAGTACAAGCTTCAGGACCTTTGCGTGTCGCGCACGTCATTTACCTGGGGCGTACCCGTTGACTTCGACAGCCGTCACGTCGTATATGTCTGGCTGGACGCGTTGACCAACTATATCACAGGTCTTGGCTACGACACGGAAAATCCCGACGAAAGATATAAAAAATACTGGCCTGCCGACGTTCACGTCGTGGGCAAGGATATAATAAGGTTCCATACTATTTACTGGCCCATATTCCTGATGGCGTTGGGCGAGCCGCTGCCCCGTACCGTGTTCGGTCACCCCTGGCTGTTGCAGGGCGGCGACAAGATGTCAAAGAGCCGCGGGAACGTAATATATGCAGACGACCTTGCCTCCATATTCGGCGTGGACGCCGTCCGTTACTTCGTCCTTCACGAAATGCCGTACCTCAACGACGGCATAATTACCTGGGAACTTGTGACCGAGCGCGTCAATTCCGACCTCGCCAATACGCTTGGCAACCTTGTAAAGCGTACGATTGCCATGACGGAAAAGTATTTCGGCGGCTGCGTAAGACCCACGGGCGCCACGGGAGAGGCGGACGGGTCGCTCATATCCGTGTGCAGCGGTGCGGCGCAAAAGGTCATCGCCTGCATGGACGAATACAAGGTTGCGGACGCCCTGGACGAGCTGTGGGCAATATTCAGAAGGGCAAACAAGTACATCGACGAGACCTGTCCCTGGGTGCTTGCCAAGAACGAGGCGGACAGACCCAGACTGGAACAGGTGCTTTATAACCTGCTGGAGGCCATTGACATTGGCGCCAATCTGCTTGCACCCTTCATGCCCTCCACTTCGGAAAAGATACTTTCGGAACTCGGCAGCGCAAAGCGGAGCGCGGAGGAACTTTCCTGCTTCGGCAGGGCGAAGGAGTATTGCGTGACGCACTCGCCCGCAACGCTCTTCGAGAGGATAAATTTTGTGGATATAAAGCCCGCGATAGAGGAGATTAAGGCAAAACAGATGGCACAGTCGCAGGTACAGGAACAGGAAAAGAAGGAGCTTATCACCATTGACGACTTCGCAAAGGTGGAGATGAAGGTGGGACTGGTCGTCGCGTGCGAGGCAGTCAAGAAGAGCAAGCTGCTGCATGAAACTGTAAAGGTGGGCGACAAGACGCTCTCCATACTGAGCGGCATTGCAAAGCACTACACCCCCGAGGAGATGGTGGGCAAGAAGGTAGTGGTCGTCACCAACCTTCCCCCCAGAGAGATGAAGGGAATAATGTCGGAGGGCATGATTGTCTGTGCGGAGGCGCCCGACGGCACGCTGTCGCTTGTCTGCCCCGAAAAGGACGTGCCCGACGGCAGCACGCTTGCCTGAATGTTTGCGGACGTACATTGTCACCTGGACGACCAAAGCTACGGCGATGTGGGCGCGCTTGTTGCGCGCTGCAACGAGCGAGGAATTGTCAGACTCGTGACGGCGGGGTTTGATCTTGCCTCGTCCGAACGCGGACGCGCCCTTGCGGAAAAGTACGAAAGCGTGTACTTTACCGCAGGCTTTCACCCGACGGAGCTTAAGGGATATCGTGAAGGCGACCTGAATGCGATAGCCGAGCTTTTAAGTCATCCCAAGTGCGTTGCTCTGGGCGAGATCGGGCTGGACTACCACTATCCCGACACGGACAAGAAAGCGCAGACGGAGATGTTTATAAGACAGCTGGCTCTTGCGCACGAAAACAAGATGCCCGTTCAGATACACTCCCGCGACTGTGCGGAGGATATGCTCGGTATTCTCAGAAAAAATGCGCATCTTCTGGGATACGGCGCGCTGATGCACTGCTATTCGCACTCTGCGGAGATTGCGGCGGAGCTGGAAAAGCTGGGCATATATTTCTCCTTTGGCGGAGCAAGCACGTGGAAGGGTTCCAAGCGGGCGAATAAAGCTATTGCCCTTCTGCCCGCCGACAGGTTGCTCACGGAGACGGACAGCCCGTATATGCCGCCCGCCTCGCTGTACGGAACTTTCCCGAATACTCCGCTGTCCATACCCGAAATAGCCGCGCATATAGCCGACTGCAAGGGTATCCCGCGCGGTGAGTTTGAGGACATGGCGTACAGCAACGCCCTGCGGCTTTTCCCCGCAATGAAATGAAAAAGGCCGAAAGCCGAAGGCATACTGCAACGACCTTCGGCTTTGTTCATCTTAAGTTTTACAACTTCATTTTCCCCCCGCAAGGCAAATAGTATGCGGATGGGAGACAGACAATATCTGGCAGACGGAAAGTCTGCAGACGGAACAGGGAGAGATATGGAAGGAAAGAAAGTGGCAGGCGTCCTGCGCGGAAATAACTTTGCGTTCAAAAAGCAGTACGGGCAGAACTTCATATACGACGAAGCGCTGCTTTCGCGCATAGTCAGCGGCGCAGGTGTGGACAAGGATACCACTGTCATAGAGATAGGTTGCGGCGCAGGTACGCTCACGGCAAAGCTCGCGGGCAGCGCAAAATATGTGTACGGGTACGAAATCGATTCCTCTCTCCGCCCCGTGCTTGCCAGCACGCTTGCAGGCGTGGACAATGCGGAGATTATCTTCAGAGATTTCACCCGCGTTCGCCTTGACGAGCTGGAAAAGACCCTTCCCGAATACGTCGTGGTAGCCAATTTACCGTATTATATAACTACACCGCTCATAATGACCTTTGTGGAAAATTCCGTAAAGTGCAAATCGCTTACCGTCATGGTACAGGAGGAGGTTGCGCGCAGGCTGTGCGCGGAGGCGGGGACTGCGGACTACGGCGCGATAACTGCCAATATTGCCTTGCGCGGCAGTGCGGAGATTATAATGAAGGTGGGCAGGGAATATTTTCACCCCGTCCCCAATGTGGACAGCGCGGTTGTCAGGATTGAACTGGGCGAAGTAAGAAAAGACGTCAGGGACGTTGCGATGTACAAAAAGTGCGTACAGGCGGCGTTCGGCGCGCGCAGAAAGACGCTGGAAAACAACCTTATCAACGTCTTCGGTTTTGCCAGGGAGCAGGCGGAGTGTGTGCTTGAAAGCTGCGGAATACCGCGCGGAGTGCGCGGCGAGACGCTTTCGCCCGACGACTTCGCAAGACTTGCCGCCGCCGTAGGCGAAGCGCTGAAAGGTTGACGAAACTTTTTATGAAGTCCGCCGTCATTGCCCTGCCGTTGTCTTCGGACAGGTTGCGACATACAGGGATAAAAATGTAAATAATGCGACAATGAGAAATTGCAGAGCGGGGCGCGCACCACGGAAAAATTATTCGGGGTGCGCCTTTTTTGTTCTTAACCGCACTTTTCCCGCGTATAATACGGTAAACGAAAAACGGAGAGGTGTTCGCACTATGAATGAAGGTTTGGATTATGCGCAGATGCTGGAAATACCCGTCAGCACGGTAAGCGTTGTAAAGAAAAAGCCGCTTTTTAAGAGGTGGACCAAGAAGGAGGAGGACCTAAAGCAAAAGGTCGTGGAAAGCGTGAACGACAGGGCGGAGGAAGCGCCTGCGCCGCAGACCGACTTTGTGCAGGACGGGCTGTACACGTCCACGGAGGAACTTGTCCGTCCGACAAAGAAGGGCGGAAAGGATAAATTCCTCGGCCGCTTTCTGATTGCTGAAGGCGTTGCCGCAGGACTCATCGCCGTCGGGATATTCATCACCAATATGCTCGTGCCCAATACTGCCATAAATGCCTTTATGGGCGCAATTACAACCCCTGCGGAAGAGGAGGCGGCATATTACGAACTTACGCTTTCGCCCGTGGTCTCTGCGCTGTCGGACGCCCAGGTCAACGTATCCGCCGACGGCGTCATAAGCTTTACAGGCGAAACGGCAGTATACCCCGTCTACGGCGGTACAGTTGCCTCCGTTACGGCAACAGGTGAACAGTATACTGTCAGAATAGACCATACTTCCACCTTTTCAAGCGTGATTACGGGGCTGTCGGACGTATACGTCAATGAGGGCGACGAGGTGCGCGCCAACCTGCCCTTTGCGTACAGCGACGGGCAAAGCGAAGTCAAAGTCAGCATGTACGACGGCGACACTTTGCTCAACGGTTACACCCTGTCCGGCGTCGTGCCCGTCTGGAATCAGTGAAGATAGTAATTCATCCGCTGTTTGCGGCAGTGCTGGTGCTGTCCGCCGTCTTCGGCGGGCTGACCGTGGCAATAATATGTATGCTGACCGCGCTCCTGCACGAGTGCGGTCATATCTTTTATGCGCAGGGGCTGGGCTATACCTGTTCGAAGGTGGTAATCTGCCCCTACGGGGCGGCGGCGTACCTGGACATAGAGGGGATCAGGGCGGCGGACGAGGTAAAGCTTGCGCTGGCAGGACCGCTTGTAAACGCCGCCCTCTGCGTACTGCTTGCAGGGCTGTGGTGGTTTTATCCTGCGGCTTATGCCTTCACGGATACGCTGATGTATGCCAATGCCGCCATGCTTGCGGTCAATCTTCTGCCTGCATATCCGCTTGACGGCGGCAGAATTTTCGGGTGCGCCGTGCGCAAACTGCTTGGCGAAAAGGCAGAAAGGCGTGCGGTAAAAATTGCCGCGGCGGTCGTGTCGGCGGGCTTTTTTGTCCTGTTCTTCTTTTCGGGATATAACCCCGCATTGCTCATTTTTTCCGTGTTTATGCTGCTTTCCATGTTTGAAAAGCCCGCCCCGCGATAAGGATAAATTTTTCCTCTGCGGGCAGG
>CALVXA010000053.1 GCA_944368635.1 uncultured Clostridia bacterium | reverse complement strand
GCGGGCGATACCGAAAGACGCAGGGCGCGGCGGCAGACATACGAGCGCTACCGCGCGGACGCACAGCGCGAACTTGACGATGCAAAGCGCATTGAAAGCGCATATCCGCAGGGAATGCCCGATGCCAATCAGACGGAACACATTGTGAGACTGCTTGCGCAGAGGGCTGCGCGGCAGACGCCTGCCCAAACAATGCCGAAGGCGGCGCTTGACAGGCTGGACGAGCTTGAAAACATCTTCCGACAACAGCCGACAGATGCACAACTGGAACAGTGCAGGCGGTGCATTGAAAAAATCAAAAGTGCGGAAACACCCCCCGCAGCTCACAAAAAAAGACGCGCTCCGTTTGCGCTTATGGCGCTTGCCGTGCTTGCGATAGCCGGCGGAATTGCGTGCGCAGCGCTCAATCTGGCTGCAGCGGGCATAATTCTGTGCGCCGCGGGCGGAGTTGCCGGCATTGCGGGGCTTGCAATAAAGTTCAACGAAAAGCTTACGCGCATAGGCACGTCCCGCCCCGCCGCCACCGAAGAGGGCGCGTTTGTGCAGAAATTTCTGGCAAGATACGGCTATACGGGCGGAATTTATGACTACGGGCGCATGATTTCCGACCTCAACGAGCTGAACTCGCTGCGCGAACAGCGCTCGGCATACGAGCGCGGAACGGGCGTTGCAGAGGCTGAAAGACGGGCGGCGGACGAGCAGGTCAGACAATTTTTTGCTACATATGCGCCGACGGCGCAGGGCACGCCCGAGCAAATGCTCCACTCGATTTCTGCTGACAGGGCAGAACTTGAAAGGCACTCCGCACTTTACCGCGAATATCTTGCAAGAGCGACAGAATATTCCGACAGCAAGGACTTCGCCGATAACGGCGGCGATACGCAGACGCTGGTCAAGGCAATTTCGGAACTGAACGCGCAGGTTTCCGCGCTTGAAGAACAGATAGATGCCTGCGAGCGCTGTGCAGAAAACCTGCCCGCGCTTAACGATAAACTGAACGAAAGCAGAAAAAAGCTTGAAAGCTATGAATCTGCCCATTCAGGCATAGTAAAGACAATAAACTACATTAAGACTGCCGATGGCGAGATAAGAGAGGCTTTCGTGATGCCCGTGGCACAGGCATTCAGGCAATATGCGACAAGGGCAGCGGCAAGTCTGGGCAAAAATGCAGCCATTGACAGACAATTTGCAATTACGTTCGAGGGCGGAGGCGTACCGCGCGGCGAAGAATTTATGAGCAGCGGTCAACGCGCCGCCGGCGCACTTTGCTTCAGGCTTGCGCTGTGCGACTGCATGTTCAGGCAGGAACGACCCTTTTTGCTTTTGGACGACCCCTTTGCCCTGCTGGACGAACAGCGGCTTGAAAGCCTTTCAAAAATTCTGCGCGCGCTTTCTTCGGACAGACAGATTATTTACTTTACCTGCCACCCTTCGCGCAGGGTCTGAAATTTGCCTTGACAGGCAATACCTGCAATGTTAATATATCTGCACAGAGAGAAACTTATATGACTTACGCATACCTGAACGGGAAGAATATTGCCGACCTTGTCACAAAGGCAAAAAAATACAGGCGCATCGACATTATCTGTTTTGTCGCAATAGTAATTACGGGAATTATATGCGCAACACTGTTTGCGACGGACGACAAAGCCGAAATGAACTTTAAAGTTGCGTACATAGTCCTGCTTTGCGCGGACATTGCGGCAATAGTCATGTACATAACCTTCAACATCGCGTTTGTTTTCAGAAATTCTGCAAGGCTTAAAAACGCCGTCAGAGCAGAAATGTACGCAACGCTTGACAGAGAACAGTCGCTGGTCGGCAACGGAGACGCACATTTTGAAGTCGCGTTTGAAGACTGCATATTGCGCATTTCGCGCGACGGGCAGGGATGTGCCTTTGACCTGAACGGTCTGAAGAGCGCGCCGGATGCGTTCGGCGCGTGCGGGACGATGCTGTTCAATTACATGGCGGCGCGCTGTCAGCTGGCGTGCGAAGGCGGATTCACGGGAGAAGTGAGCTGTACGGACTGCACGGGCAGACGGAAGGTCACGTATATGCTGTGTTCGGGAGGCGTTGCAAAAGTGAAAGTGCGCGACCCGCGCAGAGTGCTTGCATACGGCAAAGGGACGGAAGAATGAAATCTTCCGCCCCTTTCTTTTTACCGTGCAGCAGGCAAATTATAAGGTTTTACGCGCAGTGCGCGTGCTCTGTTTGCCTTAACCTTTCACCCCGCCACAGCGCCCGATTTTGTCGTGATATCCCGCATATCAGCGCTTTTTGCCGCTATTTGTCCCGCGTATGAATTGTTCGTGAATTTTTCTGACCTCTTCAGGGTCTGAAGATATCTTCTGGAGCGCGCCCGTACATTCGTTGGCGCAGACAGCATTTTCGGTAAGTTCTTCCCAATCTTTTCTGCTTTCTGACATACCTTAAGTATGCCCGCAGACAAAGAAAATATTCGTCTGCGCACTAAACGCACATATTTGCACGGCAAAGACCGACGCCCGTGAGGGCACACAAGCGTCTGCACATGGCGCGGCAAATGCCGACGCCGCATTTAAAACAAAGAAAAAGCCCCCGAAAGCGTAACGCTTCGGGGGGATTTCGCATTAAATCTTACTCACCCTTGAAAGGAAGCAGCGCAGCTATTCTTGCGCGCTTGATTGCAGAGGAAAGTTCCCTCTGGTGCTTTGCGCAGTTGCCGCTCATGCGCCTGGGGAGCATTTTGCCGGATTCGGTGATGAACTTCTTGAGACGGTTTACGTCCTTGTAGTCGATCACTTCCACCTTTTCCTGGCAGAAGACACAGGTCTTTCTGCGGGGAGCCTTCTTAAAGCTCTTCTTAACAACGGTTTTCTCTTCCATTTTATTCTCCTTGAATGTTGACCCTTAAATCAGAAGGGGATGTCGCTGTCGTCGTCAAAAGACTGCAGCGTAGGCTTTTTTCTGCCGCCTGAAGGCGCACCTGCAGAAGGCGCCACGTCGCTTTCGTAGCCGCTGTCGCCGCCGTCACGGGGGGAAAGGAATTCCACGTCCTGACAGGTTATGTCCACAGCCGTGCGCTTTACGCCCTGGCTGTCTTCATAATTGCGCAGCTCTATGGAGCCGACTACCGCAACTTTTTTGCCCTTCTTGGCGTAGCGGGCAACAGTTTCGCCCAGACCGCGCCATGCAGTGCAGTTGAAAAAGTCTGTCTTCCTCTCGCCGTCGGAGCCCGAATAATTCCTGTTTACGGCAATGGCAAAACGGCAGATGGATACGCCGCTCGTCGTTTCCGTAAGTTCGGGGTCGCGCGTGAGGTTGCCAATCAAAAATACCTTGTTCATCTTAAGTACCTTACTTTACGGTTATCATTCTTCTTAAAACTTCTGCTGCGAGACCTGCAACCCTGTCAAGTTCCTTGACAACGCTGCCCTCGGCTTCGAAGGTCATGACAACGTAATAACCGTCGGTCTTATAGTTGATGGGATAAGCCAACTTCTTTACGCCCCACTTATCAGTGGAAACAACCTTGCCGCCGTTGTCGGTCACAACAGTTTCAAACTTCTGAACAAAGCTTTCCTTTGCCTCGTCTGAAAGAGTCGCATCCAAAACATAGAGCATTTCGTAAGTTTTCATTTCTTTCACCTCCCGGACTTAATCGGCATACCACCTGCGGTATGCAAGGTTTTGCACTCCCCTGCGGTCGTGCTGTAATATAATACAATATTGCACAAAGTTTGTCAACTGATTTTAAACGGCTGCAGCCAATCCAACCACTATATCTATCAGCTGTCTGAGCTGAAGCTCGCCGAGCACGCCATAGTCGTTTTCTTTCGGCTGCGACGTCTGCTCGTCAATGGTGATTATCTTGAGATGTTTATCAAGCTGTTCTTTGCTGACTGTGAGTATTCCTGCTTCCTGAAGTTCGTAAAGCTTTGCGCTGTTTACATTCTGCGCCGCGGAGTTAATCATGTTGTGGAAGTTGTTTATGGTGTAGACGCTTTCGCTGCCGTTCACGTACAGTATGAGCTTCCACATTCCCGTTGCCTCGCCATAGGTGTAGAATGTGCCCGTCTCCCACTGTTCCAAGGTGAGCCTTCCGTCGTTGGAGGCGTCGTCATCGTCTCTGTTGACAAGTTCAAGCACGCCGTCATTCATTACGTAGTACAGCAGTTCGGGCCTATATTCCGAAGCCACATACGCGTCCTCCCTGCCGTAAATTTCCTTGGTATATATGCTCTGTATGGTTATGTTGTCTATATCCGCAGACAATTCGCTTATTTTACTGTCGCGCAGCTGTTTGATTATGTTGGAGCTGTTTTCGTCTATATGAATGAGTTCGCCTATCGTAAGGTCGTCTGTTATGCCCGCAGCCATAGATGAAATGCCGTTTATGGGAGTGCCGTCGATGTAGACCTTCTGCCCGTCTGCATAATACCATACGCTCTCTATTGCGGGGTCGGCGTCGCCCTGCGCCTGAGCGGCAGATATGTAGCATACCACGCTGTCAGCCGCGCCTTCGGGCGTGAATTTACCCGTATGAGTATAGCTGTCGCCCTGTTCCGTTATGCCCTCGGACTGAGCTATTCCGCTTATGCCGTAGCCTACGTATGCGATTATGGGGTCTGTGGTTATGTCAACAACCGAACCTATAGTAAGCTTTTCGGGCAGCGTTTCCACCATGGCGGAGATACCGTCTATGGCTGTGCCGTCGATATATACCTTTTTACCGCTCTCCTCGTACCAGACGGAGACTATTTTGTCCTTGCCCGAAGTTTCGTCGGTTTCCGTCCTTATATAGCAGGTATGGTTGACGCCGTCCGCGTCCGCATAGGTGCCGACATACTGATAGTCCGCGCCCTGCTCCGCACGCACGCCCGTAATTCCATAGCCCATGTATGCCATTATCGCGCTGTCTGCGGTGATGTCGGCCATACTGCCTATCGTCAGGTCGCTTGTTATATTGCTTATCCTGTCGGAAAGCGTATTTACCGTCGTTGGCGAAATTTTTATAAGCTGTCCGTCGCCGTCGTAATACCATGCGGAGGAGATGTTGCCCCCCTTCGTGTCAACGTAGCACTCGTATGACTGCTTTGTGCCGTCCTGCGTGACGCTGTATCTGCCGACATGGGTGTACGGCTTATCGCCGACCGTACCGCTTTCTTCGCGCAGATTGGTTATGCCGTATCCGATGTAGGACATTACCGCGTCATCCGCCTTGGGCTCTATCACGACTGTGACGGTAAGGTCTTCGGAGACGGAGGAAATGGAGCTTACCGTATTGCTCTCCATCTCGTTGCCGTCCGCGTCGAACACGCCCGAAACGAATCCGCCTTCGTCGAGCTGTATTGTTACGTTCGTTGCCTGGCCGTCGGCATCGTACACGCCACGGTAGACGCCGTCCGCTTCGTACACATCCGTTACATTATACACAATGTACATCAGCGTCTTGTTGTCGGGTCTGACATCGGAAATCACTGCGCTTAAATGTACGCCCTGTATCTTGGAGTCGAAGTCGACGTTGCCGTCCATGAGGTCGCCCACCGTCTCGCCCGAGAAGATATCCGCCGTCACCTTATAATCGCCGATGAAGTCGATGAGTGGCACATAGTGCAAAGGGTCGAAGGGCGCCGAAGTAAGGCTGGACATAGTGACGGGGTTCACCTGCACTTGGGTGCCGTCCGCGCGCTTGAAGTAGTTGCCGGTAAGCGAGATATAGTTATCGCCGTACGCCGAATTGTACTTATAGTTTTCGACGTTGGAGAGCATATCTTCGGTAATCGAAAACTTACCGTCGTCGCCGCGGATTACGGCAAGATAGCTTGTGCCGTCCGCAAAGATCTGCTCGTATACCCTGTTGCCCTGTTCATCGAAGCCGTTGCCGTCATACCCTTCCATTATCTGCGGCTCCGAGACAACGCCGCCCGAAATTGAGCAGGGTACATAGTAGAGCTTGTAAAGCTGTTCCCCGTCCTCGTTCTGCTCGTCCGTGGGAACAAAAAATTCATCGCCGAGGCGGGTAGGCGCAAGGTCGGTATTGTCGACGCTCTGCGTCCTGTAATAGTTATCGTCTTCGGCATTGTACGTGAACGTGTCGCAGAATACGGGAAGGGAAAGAGTTTCGGACTGTGCATATTCCGTCTCCGCGCCCGCGATGAGCGCCTTGACAAGCACGTTTGCATCTTCGCCGATAAGTCCGTCCACGCTGTCTATAAGCCCCTTTTCAGCCATCGCGGAGAGCGATTCTGCGGGACGCGTCTCCATTAGACAATCGCTCATGTACATGGCGAGGTCTGTGAAGGGCGTGGCCTTGAATTCATCCCAATCAATTCTTATGTAAGGACCTATCATTTCGGAAAGCTGGGACACGATGCCGCCCGTGACGGGCAGAACTTTTTCGATTTCGGCAAAGCTCTTGCCGGCGACGGGATAGTCGGGCGAAGCGGCGCCATCCGAAAAAATGTAGCCGTAAAGTACGCCGAGCAATTCCTTGAGCGTCTGCACGCCGCCGTTGTCCTTATCCGTGTTTATATAGATGTAGTTGCCGTTTTCGTCCTTGTTCTGGACGTTGAGCATTCCGAAGAGATCGTCCAGGCGCGCATTGGAAATATAGACATACACGCCGATTATTGCCGCGACCTCCGCCAGAATGGCAAAGATAAAGCCGATTATAAAGGCTATTATCCCCGTTAAAACTTTAGAACCGCCTTTGGACATAGTAAAAACCTCCTGTTCAGACAGGCGAAAGAATGTATTCGCTCAGTGTTGGAACACTGTGTTTAAGCCTTGATATTATACTATAATTATGTGGCGAAAGCAACAAATACGCCAACCGTTTTACTGACAATTTTTGCCCGAAGCAAGCCGCAAAAGCTTTTCTTTGACGTTAAGCGACGGGTTGGCTGCACATTCTCCAAGCAGAAAATGAAGGGTCTCCGCCGTCTTCTCGGGCGGTGTGCCTGCAGCTATCAGCTCGTCCCCGCGCACATTCAGCTGCCTGAGACTGAAAGGTGCGCCTTCCTTCCTCATTCTGTCGTAAATATCCCTCCACTTCCGCACGCCGGGCGCTTCGCCAAGGTCGTCCTTACACGCCGAATAGTCAGCCTGCTTGAGTGCGAGCAGGTCGTCCAGGATATCGCTGTGTTCCGCCATGAACCTACGCACCTTGCTCTCCCTTGCGCGGCAGTCGAAGTCATACATATGCCATCTGACAAGCGCGCACACGCGGGAAATGACGGCGGACGGGGCGCGCAGCCTCCTTAAAATGTCCTCCGCGATGCGCTCCCCTGCCTCCTCGTGGCGGGCATAGCTTCCGCTTTCCGCCATGCAGGCGGGTTTACCCGAGTCGTGCAGCAGCGCGGCAAGGCGTATGCGCGGCGAGGCGTACAGTACTGCCCTGAAGGAGTGTTCCAGCACGTCGTAATTGTGGAAATCCGCCCTCTGCGCCATACCCTCTCCCATGGCGAGTTCGGGAATGATTACTGCCAGCACGCCCGTGTCCGCAAGCAGTTTGAGCCCCGCATATTGCCCGCCGTTTATGCCATACCTCACGTCGGCGGAGAGTATTGCGGTCAGCTCCGAATATATCCTTTCGGGCGCGATGTCGGCGATGAGGGCGGCATTTTCGCGCGCGCCTTCTAAACAATCTGCCGAGGGGACGAAGCCAAGTTCCGCGGCAAAGCGGCACAGCCGCATGAGGCGCAGACCATCTTCCCCGAACACCTTCCCCGAAGGGGCTGTAGTACGCAGAATTTTGTCGCGTATATCCCCTATTCCCCCGAGCGGATCGACAAATATGCCGCGGGATATGTCGTAATAAACTGCATTGCATCTGAAGTCCCTGCGGAGCGCATCGGCGAAGATATCGTCGGTGAACTCCACCTCTGCGGGGGAATGTGTGCCGCGGACATATCTGTCCGTGCGAAAACTTGCAAACTCGAACCTGTTCTGCCCGCAGGCAAGGCGCACGGTGCCCGTATGGGCATATACTGCAACCGCACGTATTCCCTCCCTTTCCGCAAGCTTTACCAGCTCCTCCGCGCGCATCGGGGCGCATATGTCCCAGTCCGTGTCTCCGCCCAGTCCCGCGAGGAAGTTACGGCATGCACCGCCCACTATGTAAAGCGGACGGTCGGAGATTTCGGCAAGTTGTCTGAGTTCAGACGGAATAATATTCTGCATTTTTTTCATTTCCCGGCATTTTTGAACTGACTTTATACCATTATAACAATTTTTTAAAGGCAATGCAATCTTTAAAACTATTGCAATATGGCTGCAGATAATGTATAATAAGCTGTGTTGCAGACGCTCGTTTTCTGCGGGCGCGGAGAAAAAAGATTTTATGTACCATCTGATAATAAACGGACTGAGTCTGAACAAAAACGAACGGGCGCTTGACACCGTTGAAAAAGTACTCCAGAGGGCGGGAAAGCCGTACACCCTTCATTTCACGCAGTACGCAGGACACGCGCGGGAGATTGCCGCGAAACTTTCCGCAGGCGGAAGGTTTGTCCACCTGATCGCCATGGGCGGCGACGGTACGCTGCACGAACTGCTGAACGGCGTGCAGGACCCCGCAAACTGCACTCTGGGCGTAATACCCATAGGCAGCGGCAACGACTTTGCGGCTGCGGCGGGAATACCCTCCGACTTAAAGACGGCGGCGGAAATAATCGCTTTCCGCGCCCCCACTTACATAGATTACATTCAGCTTGACAACGGTCTGCGCAGTCTGAATGCCGTGGGTGCGGGCATAGACGTGGACGTGCTGCGCCGCGTCTATTCGCGCAAGGGCAGGCGAGGTTCTTATTTTTCCGCGTTTATAAAGAGCCTGCTAAACTACAAAAGCACCACATTCACCGTTACATACGACGGCAAGAAAGAGACGCATACAGGGCTAATCGCCGCGCTTGGAAACGGAAGCCAGCTGGGCGGAGGCATCGAGCTGTTCCCCGCCGCGCGCATTGACGACGGATATATGGACCTTATAGTAGTTGATTACCTTTCCAGATTCCGCGCGCTGATTGCCTTTGTCAAGCTGGTGACGGGAAGGGTTAACAAGGTAAAGGAAGCGACTTACATAAAGTGCAAAACAGCGAGCTTTACGCCCGCCGACGGAGAGACTACAATTCAGGCGGAAGGCGAAATTTATGAAAACACTGAATTTTCCGCCCGCATAGTAACCCAGAAACTGAGGTTTTATCTACCCGAAAATGATTGAAAAGTATTACAGGCGGATAATTGACAACATACCTTCCGCCGTCGTAGTGGCGGACCGCAACCTTAAGGCAGTCTTTGCCAACGCGCCGTTCAGGTCGCTTTTTTCAGGTGAATTCAGGCGGGGTAACGTGGGCAGGGCGTTCGGCTGCGTGCGCGAAGCAGAACACCGCGGCATATGCGGACAGGGCGAGTGCGCGAAAAACTGCGCGCTGATTTCGGCATTTGAAGACGCATACTATTCACAGACACAGACTTCGCGCAGGGTACTTTTGCGCCTTGACGGCGAGGAACGCAGGGAAGTTTCATTTTCCCTGTCCGTAAAACCGCTTGGCGACGGACTTTGCCTGGGAATAATCGACGACGCGCTGGAACTGGAGATTGCAAGGGAACTTGCCACTGCCAAGAACATACAGCAGCGCCTTCTTCCTGCCGGCAAATGGGCGGGCGGCAAGCGATATTCCTATATGTACATACCCTGCCGCGACATAGGCGGCGACCTTCCGCAGGTGTATGCCGTTGGCAACTCCGCATTCGGCGTGATTGCGGACGTGTCCGGCAAGGGCATTTCGGCAGGCATGCTGACCGCTTTCGTGAAGGCGGCTTACGACAAGGGCGCATATTCCCCCGCGGAGGCGATAACTTCGCTTTCGCGCAAGTTTGCCGAACTTAACCTTGACGAGCGCAACTATATAACTGTTGCGGCGGCAAGGATAGACGAAGGCAGCATAACCTATTCCATGGCAGGGCATAACGTGCCCATACTTTTAAAGTCAGGCGGCGGCATTACGCGTATAATGCTCAATTCCCCGCCCGTCTCCAACTGGTTTGACAACCCCTCCTATTTCGAAGATACCATACCGTATAAGAAGGGCGACATTTTAGTGCTTCTGACCGACGGAGTGACGGAGGGCAAAAACCGCTTCGGCGAGATGTTCGGCGTGGACGGTGCAATAAGGACGCTTTCCCTCTCCCGCACCGCAGACGAGTTCATAAAGAACCTTGAAGACAATCTGAAAAATTTCTGCGGAGAGTTGCACGACGACGTGACGGCGATAGCCTTTGACCTGTGACCGACTTCATGCGGCAACCGCACGCACAACAGCGCACAGCACTTCGGCCGCAAGTCGACCCTGCTTTTAACGGCGCAACTGTAATACTTTGCTCAATAATTTAAAATTACCCCCGTCCCGTGTCGGACGGGGATTTTTTGTCCGACCGTATTCATCTCACGAATGCGCAATGTCCGATTAACAGCGCGGCGAAAAAAGTCCGCAAAAGACGCAATCTGTCAGTTTACATGCGCCCGAAAAAAAGTTTCCGTACCGCAAAAAATTTTTACTCACTTTGCTTGACAAATACGTGCGGCTGTCGTAGAATAAAACCCGTTTACAAAGTGAACTAATTTATTGGGAAAGGCAAACGTAAGATGACTGACGACAGGCGCGAACTGGACGAAAAAATAGTACTTTCGTGGGTACAGCTGAGTTCTGTTATAAAGAACGGCCGCATTACCGACGGACTGGCATACAACGAGGCGGTGACCATGCTTTTGCTGTACAACGAGTACAGACGCACGGGAAGTGGCGTGTTGCCCTTTTCGCACATAGTCAGGGAGACGAAGATGCTTAAGTCGCTTGCCGTGCGCACCATAACGTCGCTGGAGAGCAAGGGCTTTGTGACAAGGCTCTGTTCGCAGACTGACAGGCGCACCGTGGACGTTGCCATAGTGCCTGAAAAGCTGGAAGAATTTCTGAAAGTACACAGCCGCTCGCTTAAAATCGCAGATGACATCTGCAACCTTATAGGCGAAGAGGACGCGCACGTATTCGTGAGAATTGTCGCCAAAATCGTCGGACAGACCCAAACGCTACCCGAAACAGGAGGTAAGAAAGAAGATGAGTAAAGAAGGGACAAAACGCCGCATGAAGGTATGGCAGAAGGTGCTTGCCATTACGGCGGCAGTAATTATTTTCATTATAGCCGCATTGGGAATTACCATATGGTGCGTCTGGGGAAATGAAATTTCCACCGTGCTGAGCATGAAGAAACTGCGCGACCGCAACGATGCACACCTGGACGGTTCCGTATACACCATGAAGGTGAAGGGCGGATTTTACTTTGACGAATATCTTGAAGTCGGCGGCGCAAAGAGCGACAGCCAGCTTATAAGCTTTATTACGGACCACATAACCAAGGGGCTTATTGACATGGGGCTTACGGAGACGGAGATAGCCTGCTCCTCCTTCACCGCCTCGACTGCGGACGGCGACAGACTGTTCGCGCGCAACTATGACTTCGACAAGACCAACACCTGCGTTGTATTCACGGACGCGGGAAACGGCAGGCACGCGACAGTGTCCACGGTTGACCTTCAGTTCCTGGGGATTGACCAGGAAAAGGACGTAAGCGGCCTTATGGACAAAGTGACCTGTCTTGCGGCGCCCTTTGCACCGCTTGACGGCATGAACGACGCGGGCGTAAGCTGCGGCATATACATGACCTATCAGGGTAAAACCGGCGAGGTTGTGCCCACGGACGTGGACACTGACAAACCCGACCTCACCTCCACCACCATGCTCCGCCTTATACTTGACTACGCGGACAGCGTTGAGGAAGCCGTTTCGCTTATTCAGGCGTACGACCTGCACGATTCCGCGCACACTTCCTATCACTACATGATTGCCGACTCGACGGGCAAGAGCGCCATTCTGGAGTGGACGGCGGGCAAGTACGGCACGGATACCGACGGCACCGCGCGTACGCTCAACGTGATTTACAACGACGATGATGCGCGCATAGGCGAACGAGAGGGTGCAAACAGCTACCAATGGATAACAAACTTCGTACTTCAACCCGGCTACTACGACAACGACGGGGACAAGAAGGGACTTGACAGATATGACAGACTGTATGAGGAACTTTCGCGCACGAACGGCATACTCGCCGACGTGAATGCGGCGATGGACATACTCAACGCGGTAAGCCGCAGGGACTGGGTCAACGACGACGGCAACGGCTGTACTGTGCACAGCGTTGTGTACAACCTTACGGACAAGACGGCGCTGTGGATTCCAAACGAACATTACGACGACCAGACGGCAAAATTTATTGTCGACCTTGCCGCCGCCACGAT
>CALVXA010000052.1 GCA_944368635.1 uncultured Clostridia bacterium | reverse complement strand
ATAAAACTTGCCTGCGTGCCTGTTGTACCCTTTACGCCGCGCAGCTTGAAATTGTTTTCAAGGTTGACAAGATTATAATAGTCCATTTCAAGGTCCTGGAGCCACAGAGTTGCCCTTTTCCCGACGGTGGTGAGCTGCGCAGGCTGAAGGTGTGTAAACCCGAGGGTCGGCAGATCCTTGTATTTTAGAGCAAAATTTTTAAGCTTGTCCATGACGTTTACAAGCTTTTTCTTCACAATATGCAGCGCATCGAACATCATAATAAGTTCGGAATTGCAGTCCACAAAGCAACTGGTCGCACCAAGGTGAATTATGCCCTTTGCCTTTGTTGCCTGACTTCCGTAAGCTTTGACGTGTGCCATTACGTCATGCCTGACCTGCTTTTCATACTCTGCAGCCAGTTCAAAATTTATATCGTCAGCATATTTTTTCAGGTCGTCAATCTGTTCCTGCGTAATGTTGAGGCCGAGTTCCATCTCGCTCTCCGCAAGAGCTATCCATAATTTTCTCCACAGCCTGAAGCGCTTTTCATCTGAAAAAGCCTCCGCCATCTCCCTGCTTGCATAGCGGGTTATAAGAGGGTTTGCGTAAACAGAATTATCCATATCTATCTCCATATAATTATACTTTACCATCATCCGAATGTCGCCGCATTATTTTAGTTACAAGAAGCCATAACAAAATAGCGACAGGAATAAGCGCCATGAACGCCCCGAAAAAAATCATTGTCAGTCCGAGTATAAACATGAGCGCATTACCTTCAGAAACGACGTATACCACCACACCTGCAATTATGCACATCAGTGCTGCGCACAGCACGCCGAGCGCAATCGCAAGAAGAGTCTGCCTGTTCATCTCGCGGAATATTTTCTGGGAGCGGGGTATTCAGTGCCGAAAGTTTCCACTCTTATACTCTTGATCGTCTGAGGCTTTTTGGGTTTGTCGTTGAAATCTGTGGCAACGCTTGCGATCTTGTCAACGACTTCCATACCCTCGGTGACTTTCCCGAATGCAGCATACTGCCCGTCGAGGTAGGCTGCGTTATCGTGCATAATGAAGAACTGGGAACCTGCACTGTTGGGCGACATTGCCCTTGCCATGGAAATTACTCCGCGCAGGTGCTTTATGTCATTGTTTTTGAAGCCGTTAAGCGCAAATTCCCCCTCTATGCAGTATCCGGGTCCGCCTGTACCGATACCTGCCGGGTCACCGCCCTGAATCATGAACCCCTTTATGACGCGGTGAAAAATTATGCCGTCATAAAAGCCTGAATTGGCAAGCGAAATGAAATTATTTACCGTGTTCGGCGCCTTTTCCGGGTACAGTTCAAGCTTAATCTGCGCCCCGTCGTCCATCGTAACAGTAGCAATAGGATTCATTGCAGTTTCTCCTTATTCGGGTTGAATATATTTCTCAAGTTTAACGTTTGCTTCGTTGAACAATCTTACCGAGAATTCATCGGGATAGCCTTCCTTATAGACAACCCTTGAAATTCCCGAATTTATAATTATTTTCGCACAGATCACGCACGGCTGATGCGTACAGTACAATGTACATCCCTCCACGCTGCAGCCTACCCTTGCCGCCTGAATAATTGCATTCTGTTCAGCATGAACGGCATAACAGATTTCCTGCATGGTACCGCTCTGAATATTCAACTTCTTTCGCAGGCACTCGCATTTATCCGCACAGCTCTTGATACCCTGGGGCGCGCCGTTATAACCCGTCGCAATAACTCTTTTGTTTTTAACGATTATGGCGCCGACATGTCTGTTCTGCTGATAGCAGCTTGACCACGTGCCTATCTGGCACGCCATATCCATGAACCTCTTGTCCCACTTATCCACGTTAATGCTCCATAAATTCTGATTCACGGGTATTTTAACATAAATTTATCAAAATTGCAATTTTTTATTTTCACGTGTTTTATTTTATTTTACACCGTTTATAAATTATCTGTAAAAAAATTTTTCTTTCGGAGGATTTTAACAATGAACATAAAGCCTTTGTTCGACAAAGTTGTCGTTGAAGCCGTAAAGGCCGAAGAAAAGACAAAGGGCGGCATCATTCTTACCGCAGCGTCCCAGGAAAAGCCCGCAACCTGCACGGTTGTAGCTGTAGGTCCCGGAGGCGTTATAGACGGCAAAGAAGTTCAGATGCAGGTAAAAGTCGGCGATAAGGTTCTGCTCTCAAAATACAGCGGCACCGAAGTCAAAGTAGACGGCAAAGAATACACCATAATCAGACAGAGCGATATTCTTGCTATCGTAGAATAATTGACTTATAGTTTATAAGGAGATATAAAATTATGGCTAAACAGATTAAATACGGAGACGAAGCAAGAAAAGCACTTGAAACGGGCGTCAACGTAATTGCCGATACCGTCAAAATAACTTTGGGACCCAAGGGCAGAAACGTCGTTCTCGACAAAAAATACGGCGCTCCCCTTATAACTAACGATGGCGTTACCATCGCAAAGGAAATCGAACTTGCGGATCCCTTCGAAAATATGGGCGCACAGCTCGTAAAGGAAGTTTCCACCAAGACCAACGATGTTGCAGGCGATGGCACCACAACCGCAACCGTTCTTGCTCAGGCAATAATCAGAGAAGGTCTGAAGAACCTTGCCGCTGGCGCAAACCCCATGATTCTCAAAAAAGGTATTGCCGCTGCAGTAGATACCGCAGTCGATAAGATCAAGTCGATATCAAAACCCGTAGAGAGCAAGCTTGCAATTTCTCAGGTTGCCTCCATCTCTGCAGGAGACTCTACCGTCGGCGAACTCATTGCAAACGCAATGGAAATCGTCGGCAAGGACGGCGTAATAACCGTTGAAGAGGGCAAGTCCATGAGTACCGAACTCACCACCGTAGAAGGTATGCAGTTCGACAGAGGTTATGCTTCCGCCTATATGGTAACCAACACGGAGAAAATGGAAGCCGTTCTGGACAATCCCTATATCCTTATCACCGACAAGAAGATATCCAACCTGCAGGAAATTCTTCCCGTAATAGAGCCCATAGCTCAGCAGGGCGCAAGACTTCTGATTATTGCCGAAGACGTTGAAGGCGATGCACTTGCGGCACTCATCGTCAATAAGCTCAAGGGCGTGCTCAACTGCGTTGCAGTCAAGGCTCCCGGCTTCGGTGACAGAAGAAAGGCAATGCTTGAAGACATCGCAATTCTCACGGGCGGCACAGTCATCTCCTCCGACCTCGGCTATGAATTCAAAGACGTTACGCTCGACATGCTCGGCAAGGCTGCACAGGTCAAGGTTGACAAGGACAATACCACTATCATCGACGGCGCAGGCCAGGCAGACGCCATAAAGGCAAGAGTTGCCTCCATTAAGGCTCAGATAGCAGAAACCACCTCCGAATACGACAAAGAAAAGCTTCAGGAAAGGCTTGCAAAGCTTGCCGGCGGCGTAGCCGTCATCAACGTCGGCGCCGCAACCGAAGTAGAAATGAAGGAAAAGAAGCTCCGCATTGAGGATGCGCTCGCAGCGACCAGAGCAGCCGTTGAAGAAGGCATTGTTCCCGGCGGCGGCGTAGCCCTTCTCTCTGCCGCTCCCGAACTTACAAAGCTTGTAAAGAACCTGTCCGGCGACGAAAAGACGGGCGCAAGCATAGTTCTTAAGGCCATTGAAGAACCCATCCGCCAGATAGCGGCAAACGCCGGTCTTGACGGCTCCGTCATTGTAAACAACATCAAGAGGGCAAGAAAAGTAAACTACGGCTTCGACGCATACAAGAACGAATATACGGATATGGTTGAAAGCGGCATCATCGACCCCACCAAGGTTGCCCGTTCCGTTCTTCAGAACGCAGCTTCCGTTGCCGCAACTCTTCTCACAACCGAGAGCATCGTTACAGATATTCCTGAGCCCGCTCATCAGGGAAACCAGATGGCAGGCGGTCCCGACATGGGCGGAATGTACTGATAAATTTCGGTAACTTATACAATAACACAATAAAATTAAGGCACCCCGGCATTTTGCCGAGGTGCTTTTAAATGCAAAAAATATAAAAACAAATAAGGGCATTTCTCCCTTATTTTACACTGTTGTCAGGTGAAATTATCTTTTCCATGGCAATATATTGCGCCTTCATTCCAAGCGAATTGTAGAAGCGCTTGGCAGGCTCGTTGCCCTCGTAGACGTGCAGGGTGATGTTATATGCCCCTATCTCGGAGGCAAATTGTTCGGCAAAGGCAAAAAGTTTATGTCCTATGCCCTGCCCGCGCACCTTCTCACTGACGCACAAATCGTCTATATACAGAGTTGTCATTGGTCTGTGGGATGGCGAACTCTCGCGCTGTATACGCATAAATACATATCCTGCAACCTCACCGCCCGCAATGCAGACATAGACGGGCGCATCTGCGTCCTCTATTATCTTCGACAGCTGAGCGTCGTCATACTTTCTTCTCCCGACAATAAACAGGTCGGGACGGATAGCTGCGTGAACGCCGTGAACCTGATACAAAAGCTCTCCAATGCCCTCAATGTCGCCGATTTCAGCCTTTCTGATTATTAAATCCATACTTACCCTCTCAATTTGGAAAGTATTCTCTCAAGGGCATATCTGCAATGCTCGTAAGTCAAACCACCCTGGAAATATGCCACATAGGGCGGCTTGACAGGTCCGTCGGCAGAGAGTTCTATCGATGCACCCGACACAAACGTGCCCGCAGCCATAATAATTTTATCTTCGTATCCGGGCATATCCCACGCTTCGCACCTCACAAATGAATCTATGGGAGAAGCGTACTGCACTTCCCTTATGAAATTCTGCATCTTATCGGCATCGTCGAACTCTATGCAACGCGTTATATCGTGAGGCATTTTATCGATCGATGGGTAGTTGACGAAGCCAAGTCTGTTCATTGCATACCCGATGAGAAGCGACCCCTTCAAAGCCTGTCCGACAACGTGCGGAGCCATAAAAAGCCCCTGATAAAAGTATTGATAGCCGTAAGCATAGGAGCCGACTTCAAGTCCGATTGAAGGAGCCGTAAGCCTCCTGCCTATCGCCTGAATGTATTCATCCTTGCCGACAATGTACCCGCCTGTAGGAGCAAGCCCGCCACCCGCATTCTTTATGAGTGAACCGACGCAGATGTCCGCACCCTCGTCGGTAGGCTCGCAGGGCTCGACAAATTCGCCATAGCAATTATCCACGAAAATACAGCCCTTGAAACCGCATGAACGGACAAATCTGCACGCCTCGCCTATCTCCTCGCAGGAAAGCGCATCTCTCAGCTCATAGCCGCGTGACCTCTGTATATATATTACTTTAACTGAACCGTCAATCTTGTCGGCAATAGCGCCAAAATCAAATTTGCCCGATTTGTCAAGGTCGCAGCAGGAAAATTTAACCCCGAAATCTTTCAAAGAACCAATTCCGTCACCCAAAATTACAGGTCTTATGGTGTCATAAGGCATACCTGTAATGCAGAGCAATGTATCGCCGCCCTTTAAAAGTCCGAACAGCGCAACTGAAAGCGAGTGCGTCCCGGAAAGCAAATGAGGCGAAACGATACCCGCTTCAGTATGAAATACGTCAGCGTACAGTTTGCCTAACGCATCTCTTCCTTCATCGCCATAACCATACCCGGAAGTTCCCGCAAAATGTCTTACGGCAATTCTGTTATCTGCAAACGCCTTAAGCACCTTGACCTGATTTGCGTAGGATATTTCATCCACCTTTTTAAATTGCTCTGCGAGATTAGCCTCACATTCCTCTATAAATTTAATATTTTCAGTCATCTTATCAGTCATTCAATAGCTCCAGTACGGTATCCGCGTCAGCTTCATTCGGAGTAAGCCAATGCAACCCTTTTAATTTTTTGAAGAATGTTATTTGTCTTTTTGCATAATGTCGGGTATTACGCTTAATTATGTCACACATAGTACTTTGATTAGAGCCATTTTTAAGTCCTTCGCATACTTCTTTATAACCTATAGCCTGAAAGCACATACACTTTTCGTCAATACCGCGCTTCATAAGCGACTTTACTTCCTCGACCAGTCCGTTATCGAACATGGCATCTACCCTGGCGTCTATCCTTGCATACAACTCCTCTCTCGGGTAAGCCACGGCAACCGCCGTATAGTCGAAACGCGGTTTATTCATGTCGCACTGATCAGATTTCTTTTTGCCCGTAAGTTCGTAAATTTCAAGGGCGCGAATAATCCTTTTAACGTCATTGGGGTGCAAAACTTTTGCGCTTTCAGGGTCAATCTCCTCAAGACGAGAAAAAAGCGCTTCTTTGCCATTTTTGGCGAGCATGGTTTCATATTTATCTCTCACGGCATTGTCTCCGCCAGTACAACCATAGCTCATTCTGTACAGCAATGCGTTTATATAAAAACCTGTACCTCCGCAAATTACAGGGACTTTCCCTTCATTTAACAGCCTTTCAGTTATTGCAAGCGCCCTCTGTTCGTATTCACTTACGGAAAAATTTGCCTCGGGAGACACTATATCTATCATGTGGTGCAGAACGCCCTTCATTTCCTGAAGTGTGGGCTTTGCCGTGCCAATGTCAAGTCCCCGATATACAAGCTGGGAATCGGCAGAAATGATTTCGGTATTGAGTTTAAGGGCACATTCCACCGCAAGCGAAGTCTTACCAGTCGCCGTAGCTCCGCAGACAATAAGCAACTTTCTCACTTCAGACTATCCTCTTGAACATTTTTTCTATTGCCGTCTTGGTAAGCTTTACACATATGGGTCTGCCGTGAGGACACTTAAGCCCCATATCCCCTCTGAGCATATCAAATAATCTGCTCGTCTCCGCTTCAGTAAGAACGTTGCCGCCCTTAACAGCATGTTTACAAGCTGTCTGGGCAATCTTTTCCTTGAGAATATCCGTGACCTTAATCTTTTTCAGCTCCCCGACACGCGCCATCAGTTCCGCGAAGAATTTTTCGGGACTCAAGTCGGGCAAATATGCGGGCACTTCAAGAACCCTGTATGAATTCATTCCGAACTGCTCTACGTTAAATCCAATTTCGCGAAGATTGATAAAATTATCCTCCAAAAACTGCTTCTCTTCAGCGTTTACCATAAATATATATGGTACAAGAAGTCCCTGGCGTGCCACATCGCCTTCTTCAAACTTTCTTATAAGTTCATCGTAAATGAGCCGTTCATGCGCGGCGTGTTGGTCAATAATGTATACCTCATCCTGAATTTCATACAGAAGATATGTATTGAACAGAGTTCCCCTGTATTTACAACTTTTGTATTCGATAAGCGATTGCTGATATTTCTTGTTTTCCTCTATTCTCTGTACCGCTTCATGTTCAATTACGACGCTTCTTCCGGAACAGAGCACGTGTTCCGTGACCGGCTCCGCACGCCCTGCGCGCTTAAGCGCCTGCCAGAGCGGAACGTCATCTTCCTTCGTATCTTTCGGCGCCTCATAATTCTCATATGCACTCAGATCGATTTTCTGCTCATCAAGTATGGCTGTGGCAGGGTTGGACATAGTCTTGTTGTCAGGCTTGCTCTTTGTGAACTGTTCTATGCCTTTCACATCCGAAAAATCCCTGTCATACACTTTATCGTTCTGCCGGAATTCTGCCGCATACAGTTTCTCGCTGCCGGGTTTAGCGGTATCGTTGACAGAGTATACAGAATTTGCCCGCACATTCTGAGCCGTCGACTTAATTTCAGGCACAATACTGCTTTCAACTACGAAATCCGCCGCCCTTGAGCTCCCGTCAAGTATTGATGAGATTACTTTATATACAGTTCCATAGACAACGCTATTGTCGACAAAACGCACATCAGCCTTGTTTGGATGCACGTTGACGTCTACCATATCTTCAGGCATATGAATATTCAACACATAAAACGGATACTGCCTCTTCATCGTGTATGCCGAATATGCGTTTGCAATGGCAGTCGATATGACGTTGTTTACGATATATCGCCCGTTCAGAAAAATACTTTGGTATGTTTTATTAGCTTTGAAAAAATTCTGATTTCCAATGAAGCCGTCTATCTTGATATCATTTCTGTCCGCACTTATCTTGAAACAGTTAGGCAGATAGTTTGCTCCGTATACCTGCGCTATTGCCTCTTCTAACCCGCCGCCGTATGACTGCAACGCAAGTTTTCCGTCGATATAGTATCTGAATGAAACAGACGGATTGCCGAGAATGTATCTCGTGACGAAATTTGTTATATCCCCCTCTTCCTTCTTGTCAGACTTCATGAATTTGTATCTGACAGGAGTATTAAAGAAGAGGTTGCGCACCGTCACACACGTGCCTTTTGGCGCAACGGCAGGCTGAACTTTGCCTATGTATTCATCCTCTCTTTCAACTTTATATGCATCTTCGCCCTCAACCGCACTTACAAGTTCTACCTGAGAAACGGAAAAAATTGTTGCCAATGCCTCTCCGCGAAAACCCAATGTGTGAATATGGTCAATGTCATCGATGGAAGATATTTTACTTGTCGCATGCGCAAAAAATGCAGCGCGCATATCTTCTTTTTCTATGCCGCAGCCATTATCCGACACACTGATAAGTTGCTTGCCGCCCTTTTCAATGTGTATTTCAATTTCATTCGCGCCTGCATCTATGGAATTTTCAATAAGTTCCTTTACAACGGAATACGGTCTGTCAATTACCTCTCCCGCAGATATTCTGTTACAGATTTCTGCCGACAGCAGATTTATCTTTCCCATTTACTTCACCTTTTCCACTAAATCGCTCAATATCATTAAGGCCTGGATGGGCGACAGATTGTTTACGTTCAGGTCTGCAAGTATGCGCTCCACCTCGCTGTCCTTGACAGGTTCAGGCTTCTTTTCATCTCCGAGATCTGCATTGAACGCAAGTTCACCGTTTTCTAAGGCGGCAAGAATAGCCTTTGCCCTGTCAGTCACGCTTGCAGGTACCCCCGCAAGCGAGGCAACTTCTATGCCGAAACTGCGGTTGGCGCCGCCGCGCATTATCTTTCTCAGGAAAATTATCTCTCCGTTGAATTCCTTCACAGCGATTTTATAATTTTTTACGCCGTTCATCCTGCTTTCAAGTTCAAGCAGTTCATGATAGTGCGTGGCAAACAACGTCTTTGCGCCAATATTCTGCGTAATATGCTCTATCACCGCCCAGGCGATGCTCAATCCGTCGTAAGTGCTGGTACCTCTGCCGACCTCATCCAGAATGAGGAGGCTGTCCTTGGTTGCATTCTGCAGTATGCTTGCCACTTCGATCATCTCCACCATAAAGGTCGATTGGTCGAGTATTAAATTGTCGCTTGCACCGACCCTGGTGAACACCCTGTCAATCAATGGTATGCTTGCAGACTTTGCAGGAACAAAGCAGCCAAGATGGGACATAATCGCAATTATTGCATTCTGTCGCATATAAGTACTCTTTCCTGCCATGTTTGGTCCTGTTATGATGGCTGTTCTGTTATCTCCTTCGTCAAGATAAGTATCGTTTGCGACGAACTTTTCCTTTGAAATAGCCTCAACCACGGGATGCCGCCCTTCTTTGACTATCATGGGCTCGCCGCTCGGCACCATGACGGGACGCACATACTTGTTTTTCTTTGAGACCTCCGCAAACGAAACGAGAATGTCAAGACGCGCTATATTTTCCGAAATGCTCTTCAGGCTGTTTATAGCCGATACAAGCGTATTCTTTATATCAGAATAAATCTGAGCTTCCAGCTTGAGCGCCATATCCTCGCTGGACAGGACTTTTTCTTCAAGTTGCTTGAGTTCTTCAGTAGTGTATCTTTCGCTGTTGGCAAGCGTCTGTTTGCGCTGATAATGCGTTGGCACGCTGTCCTTAAACGACTTCGATACCTCAATGTAATACCCGAACACCCTGTTATAGCGTATTTTCAGCGTGCGGATACCGGTCACATCCCTCTCTCTCGTCTCCATTTCGAGCATGAGATTAGCGGCATTTTCCTTGACCACCCTCAATTCGTCAAGTCTGGAATTGAACCCGCTCTTAATATAGCCCCCTTCCTTCAATGAATTCGGAGTATCCTTATCTTCGATTGCGTTGTTTATGAGGTCAGCAAGTTGAGTAAGGTCGCACAACCCTTCAGATATATCTTTAAGGACCGTTGAACCAAACCCGGAAAGTCTGAATTTTATGTTTGGTATGACGAGCAGAGACTGGGCAAGCGAAAGACAATCTCTTGGCATTATGTTGTCGTTTGAAATCTTGCCGGAAAGCCTCTCTATGTCCCTTACCTGATGCAAAAGTTCCGCGATGCTTACGCGAATCACAGTGGCATTGAACAGCTCTTCAACGCCGTCAAGCCTGTAATTTATCCCGTCTATGTCGTGAAGAGGCGATAAAATGGCATTAGCAAGCTTCCTGGCGCCCATGGCAGTGCAGGTTTTATCCAGCAACCACAACAGGGAACCGTACTTCTTGCCCTCGCCCAGACTTTTTACAAGTTCGAGATTGCGCACTGCCGCAGTATCCAACTGCATGAAATTTGCGCATGACACATATTTTATGCCGTCGATATTCGGAAGCGCGTGCTTCTGAGTCTCTTTGAGGTATTCGATAAGCGCGCCGAGCGCACACACCGCCTGGGTTTTGCCGTCAACCGCAAACGCCGAAAGAGAAGCTACGTTCAACTGGCTGAGCAACGTCTTTTCTGCAGCGGCATAACCGAAAGTCCACGCCAGATATGCCGAAAAAGGCGGCAGAACATTTCGCCTTACTTCGGGTATATCCCTTGAAGCAAACAACATGTCGTCATTGCAGATAACTTCGCGCACATTCAGTTTCAGCATCTGGGAAATGGCGCTCTTTACGCAGTCATCTCCCGAAAACATTGTCGCGCTCAACTCGCCTGTAGTTATATCCGCCCATGCCAGCCCCACTACATTGCCCTGCTTGCAGGCCGAACAAATGTAATTGTTCTGCTTTTCATCCAACGATTCGCTGTCGGTCACCGTGCCTGCCGTAACAACCCTGATGACGTCCCTGTCCACCATTCCCTTTGCCGTGGCGGGATCCTCGAGCTGTTCGCATATCGCAACCTTTTCACCCATTGACACAAGCTTGGATATGTAGGAGTCGGCAGCATGGAAAGGCACTCCGCACATTGGTGCGCGTTGTTCAAGCCCGCAGTCGCGTCCCGTCAACGTCAACCCCAGAAGCTCCGAAGCCTTCTTTGCGTCGTCGAAGAACATTTCATAAAAGTCGCCAAGACGATAAAAGACAATGCAGTCCTTATACTTGTCCTTTATCGTCATATAGTGTTGCATCATAGGTGAAAGAGCCATAATTTTACCTTAAACCTTTTCTCCGAAAAGCGAAACGCCGTTTGCCTGCTCAACCTTTATATCGACAAAATTTCCCCTTTCGTCCGTATCGCTTCTGAAATATCCCATTCTGCCGTACTCATTCCTGCCGAGATACAGTCCCCGTTTTTCATCATAATCTTCGCACAGCAAGGTGGTCACCTTACCGAGGAATTTTGCCGAATGTTCCCTGGTACGCGAATTTACAAGGTCGACAAGTTCCATAATGCGCCTCTTTGAAACTTCCTCGGGTATCTGGTCAGGCATTTCCGCAGCCTTTGTACCTTCTCTTTTAGAATACACGAAAGTAAACGCAGAGGAAAAATCTACCTTTCTGACAAGGTCGAGAGTGGCCTTGAAATCCTCCTCGGTCTCGCCGGGAAAACCCACTATAAGATCTGTCGTAATGGCGCAGTCAGGTATGTATTTTTTAAGAATTTCCACCTTCCTGAGATAATCTTCGCACGTATAACGCCTGTTCATGGCACGCAGAATTAAATCTGACCCGCTTTGCACGGGAAGATGCAGACAATGACATATTCTGCTGTCTGACGCCATCGCCTCAGCAAGCTCCTCGGAAAAATCCTTGGGGTGACTTGTCATAAACCTTATTCGGAATTTACCTTCTATCGCAGAAATTTTCTTAAGCAAGGCAGGGAAAGTAATTTCTCCGTCCGAATAGGAATTTACATTCTGCCCCAGCAGTGTAATTTCCCTGTACCCGTCGGCAACAAGCCCTTTTACCTCTTCGAGAATGTTTTCCGCCTTTCTGCTTCTCTCCCGTCCGCGTACATATGGCACGATGCAATAAGAACAAAAATTATTGCACCCGTACATAATGTTTACCCATGCATTGGGATAACTTGTCCTGAGAGGTTTCTCCCCCTCGTCAATATCGCCCTCTTTCTCATCAATCTGAATGATCGGTTTTTTGCGGGCGCGCTTTGCAAGAATAAAATCTTTAAGTCTGTTGAGGTTATGCGTGCCGAAGATAATGTCAACATAGGGAAACTTTTCGTGCAGATTTTCCGCTTTGTTCATCTGCTGGGGAAGGCAGCCCCCAACCGCAATAATCATGTCTTTTTTTGC
>CALVXA010000051.1 GCA_944368635.1 uncultured Clostridia bacterium | reverse complement strand
GTACAAGGTTCCAGTATGATCAATGCAGGAATTTTTAACGGAGACAAAATAATTGTCAGAAAACAATCCCATGCGGAAAACGGTGAAATAATTGTTGCCCTGTTAGATGACAGCGCTACGGTAAAACGCTTTTTTAAGCGAGACGGTAAAATTATCCTACACCCCGAAAACGACGACATGCATGATTTTGTATTCGATAATGTCTGCATACTTGGCAAAGTTGTCGGACTTATCAGAAACATCTGAATGAATCGATACAGATTGACAGTAAACCTATTTAAATCCAGTAAAAAACCACTGGTGCACTAGTGGGTTGCTCATACCCTAAAAAGGTAAATTACCAGCCAAGACGTAAACGGGCATTGCTTTTAATTTAGCGTCCTATTGCACTATACACCTGTAAAACAGGTTCCTCGTACTTTAATGGAGCTGAATTTTCAATAGCGATAAGGTAATTTTTTTAATTAGTTAAGTTTGCTAAAGCTATTTTTTATCTTCCCCCAGTAAAACTGGGGAATTTATCAAGCTAAAGCGCCATTAAAAGCTCCCGCATCTACGGGAGCTTTTTTACTAAAGCATCATAAGATATGCGATTTCTTCCTGGGAAAGTTTTCTGTAACTGCCTCTGTCAAGCCCGCGCAGTGTGAGTTCCCCTACTTTAATGCGCTTTAACAAAGTCACTGTTTTTCCTATTGCTTCGAACATTCTCCTGATTTCTCTGTTCTTGCCTTCGGTAATTGTAATGTGAATTTTAGTATATTCCTTGTTTGTCTCTACAATATGCGCCTTGCACTTTTTTGTCACATAACCGCCAATATCAATACCGCTTCTGATAGGATTTAATCCGGCCTCTGTGAGCGTTCCCTCAATTTTTACAAGATATGTCTTAGGAATCTGATTAGACGGATGTGTAAGATGCTGCGCAAGTTCGCCATCTGTCGTAAGAATAAGCAAACCTTCACTGTCATAGTCAAGCCTGCCTACAGGATATATCCTTCCGGTATTCTGCGGCATCAGGTCAAGAACGGTCTTTCTTCCCTTATCATCTTTTACTGAACAGATATAACCTTTGGGTTTATTTAAAATATAGTATTCATGTTTACATATTTTTAACTCGCGGCCTTCATAAATCACAATGTCACCGGTTCCGACATCGCTACCGAGTTGCGCCTTTTTGCCGTTAATCGTTACTTTGCCTTCAGAAATAAGTTTATCACATTCTCTTCTCGACGCCACTCCGCAGAGAGCAAGGTATTTGTTAATCCTCATAGTTTTCCTGGAAATTTAATAATTACTGGTATTTACATTATATTATACAAATTTTCGCGGAAAAGCAAGCCTTTTGAGCCTGATATCTGTAATTTTACTCCTTGCCCGATATCAGAATCACTGAACTCAATCAATTTAAAATCAAGATTTTCATCCTTTCCAACACACACTTTGCGATCTTCGCTTAAAGTATACTGCCTGCCGTTGTAGAGAAATATTCTGTCTGTCGGTATAGTGAGAAGTTCAAATTCTTTAAAACATCTTCCAATTATGGACGCGCTACGATCATACATATCGTAACAATTAAGAACAACGCAAATGACATCCATGCCGTCCCTAAGCGCCGATGAAACAAGGCATCTGCCTGCCTTATCAGTATATCCGGTTTTAATACCGTTCGCACCTTCAAACTGATACAGTAACTTATTTTTATTAGTAAAGTTTTTATATTCGCCGCAATAATTTTTTGTGGAAACAACCTGCCTGAAGAGTGAGTTATTCATGGCGGCGCGTGCAATATTACATAAATCCTGAGCGGTTGTGTAATGTTCCTGCGCCGGAAGCCCGTTGGGGTTTGCAAAATGAGTGTCGTTTGCACCTAACGTTGCCGCTTTTTCGTTCATTCTTCCAACAAACGCATCGACACTCCCGCTGTGTATAATTGCAAGCGCAACAGCCGCATCATTACCCGAACGCAACATAAGTCCGTACAACAGGTCTTTGACTGTGAGTTTTTCGCCGTGCTGAAGATAGATACTTGATCCTTCTACACCAACAGCCTCATCCGGAACGGTTACTTCCTTTGTGACATCACAGTCCTCGCAAACTAAAAGCGCCGTCATAATTTTTGTTGTGCTTGCCATTGGGAGACGTGCCTGTTCATTTTTTGCATACAGAACTCTGCCTGTGCTTTGCTCCATTGCAATTTCTGCAACACCATCTGCGTACGTATATGTTATGTTTTGCATAGTACTATGCAAAATTACAAATAACCCAAATATAAACGCACAAACTAAAATAAAACTGCGATTTTTAGTCATCATTTGTTAGTTTATTTACAAGCTCCCCTGTCTTTGTAATGAGCGATTCAATTGCATCTTCGTTTACTTTTAAAAGCGTACAACTCTTTCCGTCGTCAACAAGAAAGCCAATCGGTTTGACTGTCACCACCGTGCCGTTACCCCCTGCAACTTTAAAACCGTCTGCCTGGCGAAACGTTTTCAGATCTCCGTATTCTCCTCCGGCCCCCATATTCACTATTGTTACAGACGACAGCGGGATTACCTGGGAACCACTGACAGTAATAATGGGTTTTCCGATCACTGTATCGGCATCGGCATATTTTTCCAGCGGCATTGTTGATTTGTCGAATGAATTGTTTTCCGTACTTTTCTTATTTCTGAAATACATTAAGTTTACCTCTTGCCATTAAGACCATGATTGATATTAGCGAAAGTAAATTCATTGAGTTCACTACCTTTAAGCAGTAATGTACACTCGACGATTCTTCATTTATAATAGAGTAATTTTTTAATTTTATGTTGTTGTCTGCATAATGCATCATACCGTAAACCGTTTCCGTAATTGTGTGCTGAAGTAGCGCAACTGACAGGCTTGAAGTCTTCTGTGAACCGTAGTCGCCCAACTGTACTATTTTAAGTATGCTCAGTCTTTTTGCAATCTCCAACACTCTGTGATTAAAATATTTTGCGCTTATCCCGCTTTCATTACCATTTATATCCATTTTCATCGGGTGATTTTTAATCGTACTGATCCTTATAACAGGCATATATTTGTATAGTTTGAGATTATATGCCGCAAATTTGTCTTCCGATGAAATGTACAGGTAATTGTAAAAATGCATGGGCAATATTAATACAGTGAAAATTATTAACCAAGCGTATACCGTAGTGTCCTGCATACAACTATTATCTGTCGTATGCACAAATTTATTCTGGTTGCGCCATAAAAGACGGCTTATTTTTATTACGCTTATTTACGTATAACTGTACTAACCTGTTAATCTTCCGCTGAATTTTATGGAAATTATTTAATTCAAGCTATATCATATGTAGATATTTACAAATAAGAAACAAGCAGCGGCGCCTTTATGGTGTCGCTGCTTAATCGCTTTTTGTAAGATAGATAATCGCTACAGCTAACTGCAATAATTATTGAAGTTAACTTATTACTAATAAAAATTTAGCTCCATTATAGTACTTGGAATCTGTTTTACAGTCATTGTTGCTCTATGGAACGCTATAGCAAAGTTACCGCCCTTTAATGGGTTGGCCTGTAGTTTGCCTTTTAACCACAAGTTGAACTGGTGGTTTTGACTTATCTATGATTACTTAATTTTTATTAAATCATCTTCGTCGGACAAAAATTCCGGCACCTCATAACCATCATCTGTGACCGTTGGCTGTTTAATAATGGTTTCGGTCGTATTTTCGTCTGTTTGCTCTTCATCCTCCCCGGAATATTCGTCCTTTTTATAGAGATATGCCGAATCTTCTTCCTCCTTCAGAATCGTGTCGTTAAGTTCGGCTATCTGTGCCATGAGTTCATCATAGTCGGGAAGTTCGTCAATTGAATTGAGCCTGAATCTCTTAAGAAAATTATCAGTTGTTGCGTATAAAATGGGCTTACCTACGGCATCTTTTCTGCCGCAAGGTTCTATCATTCCCAATTCAAGCAAAGTGTGAATTGCATAGTCGCAGCTGACTTTTCTTATGTCCTCCAACTCGCCCTTTGTGACAGGTTGCTTATATGCAATCAATGCCGCACATTCCAGAATCGTCTTCGTAAATTCCTTCTCCTTTATGGGCGTAAGAACTTCTGAAATCTGTTGCTTGTATGAGGGATTTGAAGCAAATTGAAGTTTACCGTTAAATGTCAGCAACTGTATTCCGCTTTCTTCTCCAAACCTCTGTTTGAGTTCGTCAATACACGCATTTACTTCCTTCAAGGAACATCCAAGCTTCTCTATTATGTATTTTACTGGCACAGCATCGCCGGAGGCAAAGACTATGCCTTCAATTATATTCGTCAAATTGTTCATCGCCAATCCTCTCCAGATCCGTTTCGGGGTTAACCATGATTGTAATCTCACCGAATGCCTCTTGCTGATTTACCATAATATACTGAAATTTAAGCATTTCGAGCAATGCCTGAAATGTAGTTATTACTTCGTTGCGCGAATAAGATGAAAACAATTCAGAAAATGAAAATTCGGACTTTTCCGTAAGTTTCCGCTTTATGTAAGACACTCTGTCCTGTACGGTATATTCGTCTTTGGGAATTTCTTTAAAATTATTCTTTTCCCTTTGAAGACTCTCGTTTTTGAGAAGCAGTGCCGCAAATGCCTGAAGCAAACCGTCGACGGTGAAATCTTTATAAACTACTTTCACCTTGCTTATATCCTTATCGGGACTTTTAAAATAGTAACCTATAGTCTCCAGGTCGCGAAGTTTGGGTGTCTTTTCCCTGATTAGTTCAAATTCGCGCTCCTTAAGCTGTTCGATAAGTTCCTGCTGTTCTTCTTCCGCCCCTCCGAATTCTTCGCCGTTTATTTCAACAACGGGGACCATAGCCTTGGACTTTATATAGATTATCTGCGCAGCCATTGCAAGATATTCGCTTTCCTTGTCAACATCGCGGCTCGGCTGGGTTTTCATGAACTCAATGTAGTCCAGAAATTGTTCTGTGACTTGGGATACAAAAATATCTTCTATGTTGATTTTAGCGATATTTATAAGGTGAAGGAGCAGATCGAGCGGACCTTCAAAGTCGTCGAGTACGGTATTATAGTCGACAACCGATTCAAAGTCCGCATATTTTTCGTCCGTCATAATCTCAGCAGCCACCCCCATGCAATTTTAATGGGAAACCCTATAATTTCAGTGGCGAACCACCCGATATAGCCTAAAATATTGAAATACTCCGCATATGGAGTGTATCTCGCCACTATATTGCACAGAAAACTTTCTGCAATCAATATAATGAGAATCATTTGCCCGTAATCTCGCAAAAAGCGTTGCACGGGATTTACTTCTCTTGTTAAAGACTGCACAACCCTGTATCCGTCGAGCGGATTTAAAGGCAAAAGATTGAATACAACAGAATAGAGGCTGTACGTAAATATCAGGAGAAATACCAACTGAGTAAAATATTGAAGATATATCATTGCTGAACTTATAACAACGGCTCTGTTGAATAAATAAACAATCAGCGCATACAGAGCATATGCAAAGAAGGCAATTATATAGTTTATTGCAACGCCTGCAATAGCCGTAAATAACATTCCACGCTTGAAATTGTGGAAATTTGATGGGTTGACAGGCACAGGTTTTGCCCAGCCGAATCCTGCTATCGCACACAAAATGAAGCCCGCGGGGTCAATATGCTTTACGGGATTAATGGTCATCCTCCCCATCAGTTTTGCCGTCGGGTCTCCGCTTTTATATGCAGCATACGCATGAGCGAACTCATGAGGACTGAATACGCATATTACGGCGATTATGCTTGCAATGTAATACAACAGCGTCTGCATCAGATTTTATTTGAGCCTTTCAGGAACAACGTCATTCCTGACAATATCTTCATAATCCTGTCTTTTCACTATTATGTCCGCCTTACCTTCGTTTACAAGAACGGCAGCAGGAATAAGGTTGCGGTTATAATTGCTTGCCATTGAATAGTGGTAAGCTCCCGTAGAGAATACTGCAAGTATATCCCCCGACTTAACATCTGAAAGTTTGACATCAGCCGCAACGAGATCACCGCTTTCACAGCACTTACCCGCTATGCTGACAACCTGAGTTGCAGGGGCATTGACGTCTGCCGCATTTACGGCGCAGTATTTGGACTGATAGAGCGCGTATCGCGGTGCCTCGAACATTCCGCCGTCAACGGCTATATATTTCTTGATTCCGGGAATGTCTTTGATTGTGCCGACCGTATACAGAGTAATTCCGCTTTCACCGACTATGGATCTGCCGGGTTCGATAAGAAGATAGGGTCTTTTAAGCGACAACTCCTCTGCCTTATGCTTTACGCAGTCAATAAGCGCCTTTAAGTAGGACGCGTAGTCATTCTCTTTCAGCTTGGGGTCATCGTCTGTATAGTAAATTCCGAAACCTCCACCCATGTTGAGTACTGTAGCTTCGAAACCTGTCTTACTCTTTATGTCTGAAATGAAATTCATCATCTTTTCGGCGGCAAGCACAAAAGACTGTTTTTCAAATATCTGCGAGCCGATGTGACAATGATAACCTTTAAGACGGATATGCTTAAGTATAAGTACCTGTTCAATAACCTCAAGCGCGCTGCCGTCCGATATGGAGAATCCGAATTTGGAATCCGTCCTCGCTGTCTGGACGAACGCATGGGTGTGCGCCTCTATGCCGGGGTTTATTCTTATAAGCACATCCTGCACTTTGCCCGAGCGTGCGCATATTTCGTCCAGAGCCTGCGCCTCAGAGACTGAATCGAGCACTATACCGCCCACTCCTGCACTTACAGCCTCTTCAAGCTCATTGTAAAGCTTGTTGTTGCCATGCATATAGATGTGCGCAGCGTCAAAACCTGCCTTAAGCGCCGTATAGAGTTCGCCGCCGGAAACAGCATCGCAGCCAATATTTTCGCTTGCGGCAATCCTGTATACTGCCTCGCACGAGAACGCCTTTGAAGCATACAGAACGTTTCCGTATCCGTCATAATATTCGTCTAACGTATTCTTATAAACACGCATCATAGAGCGGATGTACGCCTCGTCGAAAACATATAAAGGTGTGCCAAATTCTTTAGCAAGCTCCGTCGCCCTGCATCCGCCTATTATAAGCTGACCTTCGCTGTCTGCGTAAAGTGTCTTTCTTTCGTTCATAAAAATGACCTCTGATAAAATATCTGGTAAATATTTTATCATAAGGTCATTGATATAGTCAAATATTTTGGCAACGCGAGATATTTAACATTGGTCGCAGTTACAGCGCCCATTCTCCCGCAACTTTTCTGATATCATCCCAAACGCAGGACTTTTCTATGTCTTCGGCAGCTACCAGTTCCACGGTATCCGTTATTATACCGTTCTTGTAAATTTCCGCATAACCTACCTTATCTCCTTTATGGACAGGTGCGCGCAAAGTTTCCATAACGAGATTCTGACTTACTTCAGGCTGCGCATTTTTTGCAGAGAATACATATGATGAACGCAACGGGCATACGGAAACACAGTCACGTTTGCCGCCTTTGACCTGTGCGCGCTGCTGGATATTGGTGTTGGCGTCCAGGATAAGTTTATTTTCGTAATTTGCAAAACCATAATCGAAAAGGTTTACGGTATCGGCAAACCTGATATCAGACGACTCTCCGCCGAGCACCACGGAAATAAGGCGCATATTGTCCTTTACGGCGGTCGATGCAAGACAAAATCCTGCCTCGCCCGTATAACCCGTCTTGCCGCCGTCACACAGGGAATACTTTTTTATAAGCTTATTGGTATTTGTCATTGTGGTTACTCTTTCATCGGGGTGTTTAAAGTCTTCAAGCCAAATTCGACTGTAGTCAAAGTAACCCTTGTGCTTTATCAGATTTGAAAACATGACGGCAACATCATGCGCGCATGAATACTGCGTTTCCTTAGGCAGCCCCGTACAATTTGCAAAAAGTGTATCTTTACACCCCAACTCCTTTGCTCTTTCGTTCATTTCAGCGACAAAGACGTCTTCACTTCCGCTTATTCGCTCTGCCATGGCCACGCAACTGTCGTTAGCAGAACAAACAGCAATGCTTTTCATAAGCTCATTGACTGAATACTCGAGGCCTTCGCCGAGGAAAACCTGTGAACCGCCCATGCCCGAAGCTTGCGCGCTCACCCTTACGTATTCATCCGCAGATATTTCACCCCTTTCTATCGCTTCAAAACACAGCGTAAGTGTCATGACCTTACATACGCTGGCAATAGGCATTCTTGCATTTTCGTTTCGCTTATACACGCATTCACCGGACGCAAAATCACACAGATAAGCGCTTTTACATCCGTCGGAAAGCTCATTGTCCTGCGCCGCCGCACAGACAGCGCCCGACGCAAGCGAAATTCCCATGGTTGCTACGGCTGCGACCGCCACTACAGATGATAGTATCTTTCTCATACCATTATTATGGGAAAGCCGCAAGTAATTATACTATCACCTGTAACAAAGGTCAGACACAAAAACTATTTTATAAAAATGTTTTCATTATGCTATACGCTAATTAAACAATTATAACTATAGAACGAAACAGTATATTGACTACCAATAAAAGCAGAAGCGAACTTAAAAGTGCAAGCGCGCCAGGAATACAATACGAAACAGGACGGAGTTTGCCTTCACAGACAAATGCCGTGATGAAAATCAGCAAAACTGAGAGTATGCTGCATGGCAGAAACACAAAGATTGCAACCAAAGCCCCTTCGGTACGGAATGCGGCAAAAAGCACTGAGACATAAAATGCTGAAAAGAATAGCCTGAAAAATATGAAAATTAGCGCAGGATATCTTGAGTGTGTAGCCCTTACGAGAAAGAATACACAATATAAGAACAATAACTCGCTCAGAAATCTGCCGCCAAACAGGCTGCCGTTTTTAAAGTTGAAAACGTAAAATATGTAAATATCTGCAAAATTATAGAAGTAATCGTCAAATCCAACTATTATGGCAAGTACTATGCCAGACATAATAGCCACTATAGAACATATAATCGCGCTGACTATAAAGGCATTTTCTATTTCCTTGCCCCTGAAACGATAAATCCTCATATAAAATTATATGAGGATAGTTTCTTCAATATTTACTTTGCATATTTTCTATAGCTATTCCGTAACCTCTTGTCGGGTCATTGATGAATACATGTGTTACCGCTCCAATAAGCTTCCCGTCCTGCACTATAGGACTGCCGCTCATACCCTGTACTATTCCGCCAGACTTATCAAGCAGTTCTTTGTCTTCAATTTTAATCACAAAATTCTTGTTATCTTTGTTGCCGTCATCGACTTTTACTATACTTATGTCGTACTGCGACGGCGCATTTCCGTCAATCGTTGTATAGACGGTTGCGGCGCCGATTTTAACATCGCTTAAGCGTCCAGTCTCAATCTTTGTAAATTTTGAATAGTCTATTCCTGTTACATCACCAAAAATTCCTGATGAACAATTCAGCCTTACTTCTCCGAGCTTTACGGTGTTATTGAACATACCTTTAAGTTCGCCGGGATTTCCCCGCAGCCCCTTCTTTACGCTGTATATTGAGCAATCGTAAAGGGCGCCGCCGTTAATTTCTATGGGTGTACCGCCCATATCTGCTACAGCATGTCCGAGAGACCCGAATTTTTCCGCGGACTTATTAATGTAAGTTACAGTACCTATGCCGTTCAGGCTGTCTCTTACCAGCAAACCAAGCTTATATTTTCCGCTACCAGATTCTTTGACGGGTTGGACTGTCACTGTCTTTTTCTGACCGCCACGCATGATGACCAATTCAAAACTTTTGAACTGCTCATTAATCAGGTCATTCAGCCGTGATGCCGAATCCACATCTATACCGTTGACGCTTTCAATTATGTCACCCGCCTCAATACCGCTTTGTTTTGCAGGACTTACAGCGCCATCAGGCCCTATAACGTCACATAATCCTACAACTTCAACCGTCTTTGTGTTAAGCATAAAACCGGCGGGAAAACCGCCTAAATACAACTCATTAGAGGGCGCTGCGTATGCAGGCGAAAATGCAAACAGAATACATACTGCGAGCAGGCAAAGTGTTGCCGTCAGGCTTCTGAATAAATTTTTTCTACGGAGCATACAACTATTTTGCTCCTATCCCAAAAAAATATGCGGCGAAGTTATAACCCGCCGCACACAATTTGCGCTTTTCAGTTGCCGAAATATTCAAGCAGTTCTCTGGCATGCAGTACTGCCGCTTCAGACATAGTTCCTCCGGTCAACCTTACAATCTCTGTCACTCTCTCATCCGGAGATAATGGCTTTATTCTGGTAAAAGTATTTCCGCCTTCTTCAACTTTACTTATCAGATACTGACTATTTGCCGCCGCACATACCTGGGGCAAGTGAGATACAGCTATAATCTGCGTATTTTTACTTATAGCAATGAATTTTTCTGCCACCGCACGTGCCGTCACACCGCTTATTCCCGCATCTATTTCATCAAAAATATAGGTGGATATCCCGTTTATATTTTTAAGCTGTGTCTTAACTGCAAGCATCAAACGGCTCATTTCTCCGCCGCTGATTATATTGCTTAACGGCTTCAGAGGTTCTCCTTTATTAGCCGAAAACATAAAACAGATGTCATCCGACCCGTTTGTATCGTTAAGCCGCACAGACTGTCTGTCGTACTCTTTGAATTTTACTTCAAATTTTGCATTCTGAATATTAAGGGAAGTAAGCTCCTTGACAACTTCGATACACAACTGGTTGCAGCACTCTTTTCTTCTTGCAGTAAGCGCAAGGGACGTTGCATAAATCGAATCTTCTGTATCGCTTAATTTTGACCGCAGCATCTCTATACTTGCCGAGGCATTGTTCAGCGCCTCGTATTGTCTTTCCGCTTCAGCAAGATAGGACAACACAGCTTCCTCTCCGCTTCCGTATTTTCGCATAAGCTTCTTAAGCAGGTCAATACGTGCATCAACATAAACGGCTTCCGATTCGTCATACGACAACCCATCACACAGGTCTGTGATAGTCTCGTTTAAATCTTCTGCTTCGACAGACAGGTTTTCTGCCCTTTCCTGCAACGCAGAATATTCGTCTCCGAATGAAGAAAGCGCATCCAGGCTTCTTGAAATTACAGAAAGCTGGTCAATACATCCATTGTCATCGTTTAAAATTGTCTTGACCTCATTCAAGGCTACGGCAATTTTTTCGATATTATCCATTACTTTTTTACGTGCAGACAGTTCCTCGAATTCCCCGACCCGAACCTCAGCCTCGCTGATTTCTTTTATCTGGTAATCCAAAAGGTCGAGTTTTCTCGCCCGTTCCTGCTCATCGCCGCCAAGCTCTTCAATAGAAGAGAGGATATTCCGCCTTTCAGCTATTTCAGATGACAATTTCTCGCGTAACGGCTGTATGTCGTCAGCACAAAGGCTGTCAATAAGGTTCAGCTGATTTTTTTCGTTAAGAAGATAAAAATGCTCGCTCTGTCCGTGTACATCAACAAGGCGTGAGGTTATGCTTTTGAGCATTGTTGCAGTGACAGTATTGCCGTTTATCTTAATACTTCCCTTTCCTGACACGGAAAGCCTTCGCGAAATTACCACAACGCCATCGCAATCTATGTCCATATCGTTTAAAAGCGCGGCTGCCTGGCTCTTTTCGTCAATGATAAACTCGGCTTTTACCAGCGCTTCTTCCTGGCCGTAACGAATCAGATTTTTGTCAGCTTTTGACCCAAGCACAAAGTTTATCGAGTCAAGTATTATGGACTTGCCTGCACCCGTTTCTCCCGAAAGAACATTAAATCTGCTGTCAAAAGTAATATTGGCCTCATCTATCAGGGCAATATTTTTTATATATAATCTGTTAAGCATTACAAATTATTTAATAAACTCGTTAAGCTTTGCTGCAATTTCCGGAGTACTTTCATTACTGTCTACAACAATGAGTACAGTGTCGTCGCCGGCGACCGTTCCTATAATCTGCTTAAGTTGCAGTGAATCTATGAATGCTCCCGCCGTCGAACCGTTGCCCCTCATCGTCTTGATAATTATTATGTTGTTGGCATAGTTGATACTCTGTACGCACTCTCTGAACAGATTGTGCATCTTATTGTTTACGGCATCGCCATCGCCTTCTATGTATGCATACTTGTACTTTTTGGTAGTTCCCGCAACTTTATACAGTTTAAGGTCCTTAATGTCCCTTGAAATAGTAGCTTGCGTAACGTTGAAATTCAGTTTGTTAAGCTCATTGCAGAGCTCTTCCTGCGTCTCTATATCCTGCTTGGATATCAGTTCCAAAATTGCTGCTTGCCTGGCGTTTCTGTGCATTTATCTACTCCAAATATTTAATTTTATCAATATTTTTTCAAAATAGTTATTGTTTGTAGAGGTTATGCACTTCGCGTGACAGTCACATT
>CALVXA010000050.1 GCA_944368635.1 uncultured Clostridia bacterium | reverse complement strand
GGCTAAGCTCTACTACCTGAGAGGTCTTACCGGTAAGGCTGCAAAGATAACCGAAATCAAGTAATTAAAAAAGCTCCCGCTGCGTGCGGGAGCTTTTGAATTTTGTCCGCGCAGGTCGCGGACGGACTGTTGCAAGGGGGTTATTTATGCTTTCAAAGATGACGAGTTATGCCCTGATAGGGCTGGACGGCGTTCCCGTAGAGGTGGAGACGGACATAAACAAGGGCATGGTCAGGTATGAACTTGTCGGTCTGCCCGACGCTGCCGTCAAGGAGAGCAAGGAAAGAATATTCTCCGCCATACGCAATTCGGGCATGCGCTTTCCCGTCAACAAGATAACCGTCAATCTTGCCCCTGCGGATATAAAGAAGGAGGGCAGCCACTACGACCTGCCGATCGCGCTTTCCATTCTGCGCGCAAGCGAACAGCTGCCCGAAGGGGGCGAACAATACGTCGCTTTGGGCGAACTTGCGCTTGACGGCACCCTTCGCCCCGTGACGGGCGTGCTGGCAATACTCATCTCTGCCAAGAATGCCGGCAGGAAGAAGTTTATAATTCCCTCCGCAAACGCCAACGAGGCGAGCTTTATCGAGGGGATAGAGGTATATGCCCTTAAAAACCTGAAGGAGGCGTGCGAACTTGTGACTGGCACTGCGGAATTTTCACCCGTAGAGGTGAAGAAGTTCGACAGTGTCAAGAGCGCGCTTTCGTACAACACGGACATGAGCCTTGTAAAGGGGCAGGAAGTTGCCAAGCGCGCGCTGGAAATAGCCGTGGCGGGCGGACACAACATACTGCTGTCAGGCCCTCCCGGTACGGGCAAGACCATGCTTGCGCGGTGTATTCCTACGATAATGCCCGATATGACCTTCAGGGAGGCATTGGAAGTTACAAAGATACTCTCCGTCTCGGGAGAGCTGGGAAAGGAGGGCATTGTCGCCCTCCGTCCTTTCCGCACGCCCCACCACACGGCAACCACCGTGTCGCTCTGCGGCGGCGGAAATACAAAGATAAAGGCGGGCGAAATTTCCAAGGCGCACAGGGGCGTGCTGTTCATGGATGAACTTCCCGAATACTCCAAAAGTGCGCTCGAGGCACTTCGTCAGCCCCTTGAAGACGGAAAAATAACTATAACGCGCGCGGGCGGCGCGGTAACGTTCCCCGCCGACTTCATACTCTGTGCCAGCATGAATCCCTGCCCTTGCGGCAACTACGGGAGCAGAACAAAGCCCTGCACCTGCACTCCCTCGCAGATAAGAAAGTACAGGGGCAAAATTTCAGGTCCTCTTCTGGACAGAATAGACCTTCAGGTAGAGGTGGACGAAGTGGGGTATGACGACCTCGCTTGCTCTGCGCCGGCAGAAAGCAGTGCGGACGTAAAGGCAAGGGTGGAAAGGGCGCGCGCCATCCAGCGCGAACGCTTCCGCGAAGAGCGGGGAATAGAGGTAAACGCCGACATGGGCGAAATGCAGATTAAAAAGTATTGCAGTCTTTCGGGCGAATGCGAAGGCATACTCCGCTCCGCCTTTGAAAGGCTGGGGCTTTCAGCAAGGGCGCGTTCGCGCATAATCAAGGTTTCAAGGACGGTAGCCGACCTCGACCTCTCTGCACAAATACGTCCCGAACACGTGCTGGAAGCGACGGGTTACCGCAATTTTGACAGTTCATCGGACAAGCTATGACACAGTATTCGGCACGGGAGCTGCGCATAATCGCCGCAGACAGCCTGGGAGAATTAAATTATAACGGCAAGCGGTGCCTGCTTGCAAGTCTGAACGAAAACAACCCCGATGCGGGAAAATATGCAGACAGTCTGATTAAAACGGTCGGCGTGGGAGTATATAATAAACTGAAGGCCTTTCTTTCGGACGGACAGAGGTGTCTTGCCGTCGCGGAGGCTATCGGTAAAAGAGGCGTGCGCTGCATAACAATAAGGAGCGGGTTGTACCCTGAAGACCTTAAAAACATACCCGTTCCGCCCCTTGTGTTGTACGCAAGGGGAAACGAACAGTTGCTCAAGGGCGATAAACTCGCCGTCGTCGGGTCGAGGAGAAGTACTCCGCAGACGATAGAAGAATGTAAAAAGCTGTGCGCGCAGATATCCGCACGTCTGACCGTCGTCACGGGCGTTGCAGACGGAGCGGACAGCGCCGCAATAAAGGGCGCGCTTGCTACGGGCAGGGTCATTTGCGTGTTGCCCGGCGGGCACGACTCGTCATGCGCGGCAAGGCCGTCGCTTTTAAAGATGGCGGAGGCAAAGGGACTTACCTTAAGCGAATTTCCGCCGCTGTTCAGGGCGCAGAGGTATACTTTCATACTGCGCAACCGCATAATTGCGGGGCTTTCGCGCGGAACGCTGGTTGTATCCGCCGCGAAAAAAAGCGGCGCGCTGAGTACGGCCGCTTATGCCGCAGACTACGGCAGGGACGTGTTTGCCTTTCCCCATTCCATAGGCATAGCCTCCGGCGAGGGGTGCAACGCGCTCATCAAAAAAGGCGCATACCTTGCGGAAAATGCGCTTGACATTCTGTCCGTTCTGGGTTTAGAATTGCCCGTGGAACGAAAGGTGCAACTCGTCGGTGAAGAGCTGGCGGTGTCGGATTTCATCCGCTCCCGCGGGGAGGCGCACCTTGCAGAAATTGCGCAGGCAGCGGGCATACCCCTGCGTCAGGCAAGCACGGTCTGCTCCTCGCTGGAACTCAAGGGCATAATCGCCCGTACGGGCGGCAATAAATTTTCCGCAGTATAAAGCACTTGCGCAAGCGGATATACACATAACACAGAATAAATTTTTCGGTAAACGGATATGGATTTAATAATAGTCGAATCACCTTCAAAAGCAAAGACAATTTCCAAGTACTTAAAGGGCAAATTCCGCGTGGATGCGTCGGGCGGACACGTGAGGGACCTGCCTGAAAAGACGCTCGGCGTTAAAGTCACCGACAATTTCGAGCCGCGGTATGAGATAACGCCCAACAAGAAGGAGATAATCAAACGTCTCTCCGAGGAGGCGAAGAAGGCGGGAAAAGTATATCTCGCAACCGACCCCGACCGCGAGGGAGAGGCGATAAGCTGGCATCTTCAGACCGTTCTGGGCATGGACCCCGACGGCGCAAACAGGGTGGAGTTCAATGAAATTTCCCCCAAAGCGGTACAGGAAGCGCTTACCAGACCCAGAAAAATCGACTACAACCTCGTCGACGCGCAACAGGCGAGAAGGGTGCTTGACAGGCTCGTCGGCTATAAGCTTTCTCCCCTGCTCAACAGCAGAATACAGGACGGGCTTTCTGCGGGCAGAGTGCAGTCCGTCGCCCTTCGCCTTATCGTGGACAGGGAAAGGGAGATAAAGGCTTTCAAGCCCGAAGAGTACTATACATTTACCGCTGCTTTACAGGACGTGCAGGCAAAATATGCCCCCTTCAAGGCGACATATCAGCTTAAAAAGAGCGGTACGGGCATAACCCTGCAACAGGCGGAGGAGACCGAAAAGCGCATAAAGGAAGGTTCTTTCAGGGTAAAGAACGTAAAGAGCGGCGTGACAAAACAACACGCGCCCGCGCCCTTCACCACTTCCTCTCTCCAGCAGGACGCATCCAACAAATTCGGCATGACCTCGCCCGAAACCATGCTCGTTGCACAGCATCTGTACGAAGGTATGGATGTAGGGGGCGACCACATCGCGCTCATAACATATATCAGAACGGACTCTGTGCGCATTTCGCAGGAGGCTCAGAAGAACGCGCTGGATTTCATAAGACAGACATACGGCGAGGAGTATGCCCCCGCAAAGCCCAACATATATGCCACAAAAAAGGGCGCGCAGGACGCGCACGAGGCGATAAGACCCATAAACCTTGCAGTAACGCCTGCAAGCGTCAAGGCATCGCTGGATAAAAAGCACTACAATATATACAAGATTATTTACGACCGCTTCGTCGCTTCGCAGATGGCGGAGGCAAAGTATAACTCCATGCAGATAGAGGCGGAAAGCAACGGCTACGTATTCAAGGCGAACGGCAAAGCGTTGCTGTTTGCCGGCTTCACGGCTGCATATCAGCAGGCGGCGGCAGGCGAAGGCGACGAGGAGGAGAGCGGCAAGCTCCTGCCTCCCCTTGCGGAAGGCGACGTGCTTAACCTTCAGTCGCTCTCCAAGGAACAGAAGTTCACGCGCCCTCCCTTAAGGTACACGGACGCTTCCCTTGTCAAGGCAATGGACGAAAAGGGCATAGGAAGGCCTTCCACATACGCGTCCATAATTTCCGTACTCAACAAGCGCCACTACATCGAAAAGGACGGCAAATATATGGTGCCCACAGAAGTGGCGTACAAGATAACGGATATGCTCGTCCACTATTTCGACGACATAATGGATGTCGGCTTTACGGCAAAGATGGAAGAGGAGCTGGATAAGATTGAAGAGGGCGGCGTTGACTGGCACAAGATAATTGCCGACTTCTACCCCGGTTTTTCCGAAAAGCTCAAAAAAGCGGCGTGCGACGGGGACGAGATTACGGACATAAAGTGCGAAAAGTGCGGCAGTCCCATGATAAGGCGCACGGGCAAGTACGGCAAGTACCTTGCCTGCTCCAACTATCCCGTATGTTCCAACATAGTCAGCGAAACGGAGGCTGAAATTTCTGACGTGCGCTGCCCCAAGTGCGGCGCTAACATGGTGGTCAAAAGCGGCAAGTACGGCAAATTCCTCGCTTGTCCCAACTACCCCGAATGTTCCTCTATTTTGCCCATAGACGCAAAGATAACACAGGAAAAGTGTCCCGAATGCGGCGCATATATGCTGCTTAAAAAGGGCAAGTACGGCAGTTATAAGGAATGTCCCGTATGCGGAGCTAAACAGACGGCGGAAGTGGCGGACGGCAATCCCCGCAAGGGCGAACATACAGAAGGCAAGTGCCCTGAATGCGGCAAACCCATGCGCCGCATGCGTTCCAAGACGGGCAAAATTTATTACGGCTGCACGGGTTATCCCGACTGCAAATTCTTAAGCTGGGACGTGCCGACGGGCGACAAGTGCCCCAAGTGCGGCAAATACCTCGTAAAGCGCGGCAAGCAGATACGCTGTTCGGATAAGAACTGCGACTACTCCCAGCCCGTCGCGGAGCAGGATAATGAAGATTAAGGTTGTCGGCGGCGGCCTTGCAGGCAGCGAGGCGGCTTACTATCTGGCACAGTCGGGGTACGATGTAGAGCTTTGGGATATAAAGCCCTCCCGTTTCACGCCCGCCCATTCGGACAAAAATTTCGGCGAGCTGGTGTGTTCCAACTCACTCAAGGGCAACGACCCGCTGTCTAACGCCTGCGGACTTCTCAAGGAGGAGATGCGCACGATAGGCTCACTCACCATGCAGGCGGCGGAATATGCCCGCATACCCGCGGGCGGCGCGCTTGCCGTGGACAGGGATAAATTTGCGCAGTACATAACCGAAAAACTGACCGCTCACCCCCATATAAGCATTGTGTGCGGCGAGGTGAAAGAGGTACCGGAGGCGCCCTGCATAGTGGCGACAGGCCCGCTCACGACGGACGCGCTTTCGGCTTCGATAGGGCATATGTTGGGGGCAAATCTGCATTTTTACGACGCGTCCGCCCCAATAGTCTCGCGCGAGAGCGTGGATATGCGCCATGCTTTCTTCGGCGACAGGTACGGCAAGGGTGGCGACGACTACCTCAACTGTCCCATGGACAGGGAGACATACACGCGCTTTGTGCGCGAACTTGTGGGTGCCGGGCGCGCCCTTCTGCACGAATTTGATAAGGGCGAAATATTTGAAGGCTGCATGCCCGTGGAAGTCATGGCGTCGAGGGGCGAAGATACGCTGCGCTACGGTCCTTTCAAACACGTGGGGCTGAGGGACGGACAGGGCAACAGGTTTTACGCCGTCTTGCAGCTCCGCAAGGAAAATGCCTACGGCAGCGCATACAACCTTGTCGGCTGTCAGACCAACCTGAAATTCGGCGAACAGAAGCGGGTATTTTCCATAATCCCCGCCCTGAGCAACGCGGAATTTCTGCGCTACGGCGTAATGCACCGCAACACCTTCATCAATTCGCCGCAGTCGTTGGAGGCAGATTTTTCACTGAAGGGCAACCCCCTCGTGTTCTTCGCGGGACAGATGACGGGCGTTGAAGGGTATGTGGAATCGGCGGCAAGCGGACTTATGGCGGCAGTACACATGGTGCGCAAACTTAACGGCAAGCAGGCGATAATACCCCCTGCAACCACAGTGCTTGGCGCATTGTCGGCGCATATATCCACGCCTAATGTCAATTTTCAGCCCATGAACGCCAATTTCGGAATACTCAACAGCGGCGGGCTGAACATAAGGGATAAAAAACAGAGATATGCCGCAACGGCAAACCGCGCGCTGGCGGATATCAGAGAATATAAGGAGAAATTATGTCAGTAGAATTTCATGCGACTACAATATGCGGAGTAAGGCGCAACGGAAAGACCGCCATTGCAGGCGACGGTCAGGTCACAATGGGCGAAAGCGTAATCTTCAAGAGCAGTGCGACAAAGGTAAGGCGCATTTTCGGCGATAAAGTAATCATAGGTTTTGCGGGTTCCGTGTCGGACGCATTTTCGCTCTCCGAAAAGTTCGAAGGCATGCTCAATAAATTTTCGGGCAACCTGATGAGGTCTGCGGTGGAGCTTGCGGAACTGTGGCGGGACGACAAGATGGGCAGAAAGCTTGAAGCCCTGATGATAGTTGCGGACAGCGAGACCATGCTTATAATTTCAGGCACGGGCGAAGTCATCGAGCCGGACGACGGAATTGCCGCCATTGGCAGCGGAGGCAACTATGCGCTTGCCGCGGCAAGGGCTTTGTTGCAGAACACGGACTATTCTGCGGAAGAAATCGCCAGAAAGTCGCTGCAGATAGCCAGTGAAATATGCGTTTACACCAACGATAACATCAAGGTGGAGTGCATCTGAAAGAAGCGGAAAGCTGCGTTAAGTGAGGTATATTATGGATCTGACACCCAAACAGATTGTACACGAACTGAATAAATATATCATAGGTCAGGACGAGGCGAAGAAAGCGGTGGCGATTGCCCTGCGCAACAGGTACCGCCGTTCCCAGCTCTCTCCCGCCCTGCGCGAGGAAGTAACGCCCAAGAACATCATCATGAAGGGCCCCACGGGCGTCGGCAAAACCGAAATAGCGCGCCGCCTTGCAAAACTTGTCAAGGCGCCGTTTATAAAGGTGGAGGCGACAAAGTACACGGAAGTCGGCTATGTCGGCAGGGACGTGGAAAGTATGGTGCGCGACCTCGCCGAAAGCGCAATACGCCTTGTCAAGGAAGAAAAGATGCAGGAGGTAAGCTATAAGGCTACTGCCATTGCAGAGCGCAGAATTGCCAATGTGCTTGCTGATATGCTAAAGGACGAGAGGGGCGGACTAACCAGGGAAGTATTCGTGCAGAATCTCGTCGACGGAATACATTCGGGCAAGTACGACAACACGATGATAGAGATAGAGGTTGCCGACGCGCCCAAGCCTATGGAGCTTTCGCCCGGACAGGGCGCGGCGATAGACCTCGGCTCGGTATTCCAGGGGTTGGGCATGAACAGGCGCAAGAAACGCCGCATATCCGTAAAGGAGGCAAAAAACCTTTTGACGGCAGAGGAGGGCGACAAGCTTATCGACAACGACGCCGTAAATGCAGAGGCAATACGCAGGGCGGAAAACGACGGCATAATCTTTATCGATGAGATTGACAAGATAGCCGGCAAGGGAAACCAGGGTGCGGACGTCAGCCGCGAGGGCGTGCAGAGGGACATTCTGCCCATAGTCGAAGGCTGTACGGTAATGACCAAGTACGGACCCGTGCGCACGGACTACATTCTTTTCATTGCCGCTGGTGCGTTCCACGTCTCCAAGGTGGAGGACCTCATTCCCGAACTTCAGGGCAGGTTCCCCATATTGGTGGAGCTTACAAGCCTTAAAAAGCAGGACTTCATCGACATTCTCACCCAACCCGAAAATGCCATAACCATGCAGTATGCGGCACTGCTCGCCGTGGATAATATCGACCTTAAGTTCACCCCCGACGCGATCGAAAAGATTGCGGAGATAGCGGAGGATGCAAACGTCACGAGCGAGGACATAGGCGCAAGGCGTCTGCATACCGTAATGGAATATCTGTTGGAGGACATTTCCTTCAACGCCGGCGGAAACGATTACCCCGTCGTCATGCTCACGATAGATGCGGAGTATGTGGAAAATCATCTTGCTAAAATGATTAAGAGCAGGGATATGCGCAAGTACATCATCTGACGGCAAGAATAAATCACGGCGGGCATCTGTCTGCCTGAAGTCTTAAAAAAGTTAATTGCCCCCGCAATATGCCTTAATCAGTCATATTGTCGGTCAATAAAAGAGGAAGTTATGATAAATATACCCAAAGGTACAAAGGATGTACTGCCCGCAGAATCTTACAAGTGGCAGTTCGTGGAAAATGCCGCAAGACAGACCGCGGCGCAGTTCAATATAAGGGAGATACGCACCCCCGTGTTCGAGCATACGGAGCTTTTTCTGCGCGGCGTAGGCGAAACCACAGACGTCGTCACAAAGGAAATGTACACTTTCGAGGACAAGGGCGGCAGGAGCATCACCTTAAAGCCCGAAGGAACGGCAGGCGCGGCAAGAATGTTCATTGAAAACGGACTTGCCAATTCGCCCCTGCCCCTCAAGGCATACTATATTGCGCCCTGCTACAGGTACGAAAGGCCGCAGGCGGGAAGGCTGAGGGAGTTTCACCAGTTCGGGATAGAGGTGTTCGGCGCTTCATCGCCGGAGGCGGACGCGGAGGTAATCTTTGCCGCTTCAACCTTTCTGAAAAAGCTTGGCATAAAGGATATCCGCCTGGAGATAAATTCAATCGGCTGCAAAAGCTGCCGCGCGGAGTACAACAGAGCGCTCAAGGAGTATTTCAGACCTCACCTTGGCGAAATGTGCGCAACCTGCAACGAAAGGTTTGAAAAGAACCCTCTGCGCATGATAGACTGCAAGGAAGAAAAGTGCAAGGCGATAACTGCGGGCGCGCCCAAGATGCTCGACTATCTCTGCCCGGACTGCCGCGCTCATTTTGAAAAGGTAAAATGCCTGCTCGACAGCTTGGGCGTGGAATACACCGTCAATCCCGACATAGTAAGGGGACTTGACTACTATACGCGCACGGTATTTGAATTTGTGTCCACTTCGATAGGCGCGCAGGGCACCGTATGCGGCGGCGGCAGATACGACGGACTTGTTTCCGAACTCGGCGGCGGCAACGTGCCTGCAATAGGTTTTGCCGCAGGACTTGAAAGGTTGCTTCTTCTCATGGAGAACACGGGCATTCCCTTCCCCGCCGCGGCAGTACCCGAAGTGTACGTCGCAGGCATGGACGATGCGACAAGGGCAAAGGCGTTCGCAATCGTGAACGACCTGCGCGCACGCGGCGTCAGTGCGGAATGTGACCTCATGTCGCGTTCTGTAAAGGCACAGTTCAAGTATGCCGATAAACTTGGCGCGAAGTATGTCGCGGTAATCGGTGGAAACGAGCTGGAAAGGGGTACTGTAAACCTCAAAAAGATGGCCGACGGCACTGTGTCGGAGGTTGCGTTCGCGGATATTTACGGCTTTTTGGCGGAGAATAAATAAGGGAGACTTACTATGGTAGAAACGATAGATACAAAAAAGTTTGACGAGCTTATTGCAGGCGACAAGACGGTGGTGTGCGACTTTTTCGCCACATGGTGCGCCCCCTGCAGAATGATTTCGCCCGTAATTGAAAAGTGTGCCGAAAAGTTCGGCGACAGGGCGGTTTTCGTCAAAGTCGACATAGACAGCAATTTTGAGCTTGCCGCGCGTTACGAAGTGAAGGGAATTCCCCTCGTGTGCGTGTTCAAAGGCGGCAAACTCTGCGACAAGTCGCTCGGACTCATTTCGCAGAGCGAAGCCGACGAGTTTTTCGGGAAGGCGCTCTGAAAGGGCGACGGCAGCATCGTCAGTATTCTGATTGCACGGTCCGCAGTTTTTGGCGGACCGCATTTTTTTGGTACGGGCTTTGCGTGGCTCGGAATGTGAGAATAAGTTTATCTGCCGCCCTGCGGTTAACTGATAAATCGTGTGCCGCTGGACGTGAGGCAGATACGCAGGCAGTTATAAAAAATAATCTTATAAAAATTTATGCTCATATTATTGTATATTTTTCAAAACTATGGTAGAATTATTGCATATTTATAAATTTTACGGAGTTAGTTATGATTGATATTTCCCTTATAGAGCAGACAGACCCCGAAATTGCGCAGGCTCTCCGTCTTGAACTTGCCCGCCAGCAGGGCAATATAGAGCTTATTGCCAGCGAGAATTTCGTTTCCCCCGCCGTGCTTGCCGCGGCAGGTTCGCACCTTACAAACAAGTATGCGGAAGGCTATCCCGCGCACAGGTATTACGGAGGCTGCCAGTTCGTGGACATCGCCGAAGACCTTGCCAGGGACAGGCTGAAACAGCTTTTCGGCTGTGAATACTGCAACGTCCAGCCCCATTCGGGCGCAAGCGCAAACCTTGCGGTGTTCTTTGCAATGCTTCAGCCCGGCGATACGGTAATGGGCATGAACCTTGCCCACGGCGGACACCTTTCCCACGGTTCGCCCGTCAACATCTCCGGCAAGTATTTCCACATTGTGCCCTACGGCGTCAGCAGCGGGGACGAGAGGATAGACTACGACGAGATGGAGAAAATCGCGCTTGAATGTAAGCCCAAACTGATAGTGTCGGGCGCAAGCGCGTATCCCAGAGTGATTGACTTCAGACGCATCAGGGAGATATGCGACAAGGTCGGCGCATACATGATGGTGGACATAGCGCACATAGCAGGTCTTGTGGCGGCAGGGTTGCATCCCTCGCCCGTGCCCTATGCCGACTTTGTCACGACTACCACGCACAAGACCCTTCGCGGACCCCGCGGCGGCGTGATAATGTGCAAGGAACAGTATGGCAAGCAGATAGACAAGGCGATTTTCCCCGGCATACAGGGCGGTCCTCTCATGCACATAATCGCGGCAAAGGCAGTTGCCTTCAAGGAAGCGCTTTCGCCCGAGTTCAGGACCTATCAGCAGCAGATAGTGAAGAACGCTGCCGCCATGGCGGACGAGTTTTCAAAACTGGGTATTAAAATGGTTTCGGGCGGCACTGACAACCACCTTATACTGCTCAATCTCACGGATAAGGGCATGACGGGTAAGGAGCTGGAGCATATGCTTGACGAAGTGCACATAACCGTCAACAAGAATGCCATACCCTTCGATACGCAGAAGCCCTTCGTAACCAGCGGCATAAGGCTGGGCACGCCTGCAATGACCACCCGCGGAATGAAGGAAGGGGAGGCAAGAAAGGTTGCCGACCTCATCGCGGAAGTCATAGAAAAGAAGGAGGAGAGCTTTGCGCACGTGACCGCGGAAGTCAAGGCGCTCTGCGATGCGTTCCCCCTCTATGCGGACTGCGTAAGATAATGCTTCATTCGCGTATAACAAGCCAAAAATTTTGCGGCGCGGCTGTTTCGACAGCCGCGCCGCTTTCTCTTGTTTAGTTGTCCTTTTTAAGTCTGTGAATGTGTCGCCGCGGCATTTTTCTGCCGCTGCGGTCGGTTTGCCGTAAAGCGTACCCTTTACTCCTTTTTGCTCTTTTTGCCGCGCAATGAAACTACAAGCCGTTCAATGACCTTCTGAATCTCTACAAGCGGTATTATGGCGATGGCTACGCCGACTGCAATCGCCCATTCCCCAATCGTCAGCCAATGGGTATGGAATATGGTGTTGAAGAAGGGGATAAGCACCACCGCAAGCGTAAGCGCAATGCCGAGGAGCGCGGATAAGTTCAGGTACTTATTGCTGAAGAATTTGCGCGTAAGCACGCTGTTGCGCTGTGAACGCAGGTTGAAAGAATGGAAGAGCTGTATGAAGCACAGGCTTACAAATGCCATGGTCATTGCCACGTCATGGTCGTTTATGCCGTCTGCAAGCACGTAGTTGCCTATGCAGAAGGAAAGTATGACAAGCGCCGTCTGCATTACGCCCTGAATAAGTATATCCTTCCCGAGTGCGCCTGCAAACAGCGAGGTATTGCTCTTTCTGGGCGGCTGCAGCATGACGTCCTTTTCTGCGCCCTCCGTGCCCAGCGAAAGCGCGGGGAAGGAGTCTGTGACAAGGTTTACCCATAATATCATTACGGGCGTCAGGAACTCCACGTTCAGAATGACCGTAGCAATGAACAGGCACAGCACTTCGGCAATGTTTGCCGACAGCAGGAACTGTATTGCCTTGGTTATGTTGGCAAAAATCTTTCTGCCCTCTTCCACTGCGCCCTTTATGGTGGCAAAGTTGTCGTCCGTCAGTATAATGTCGGCGGCTTCCTTGGAAACCTGGGT
>CALVXA010000049.1 GCA_944368635.1 uncultured Clostridia bacterium | reverse complement strand
CCACACTCCGTTTACGCCAAGCAGGGCAGGCAGAGCCAGCACGCACACTATCTGGAAGAAAAGCGTCCGCACGAAGGAGATGACTGCGGAAACAAGTCCGTTGTTGAGTGCGGTAAAGAAGGAGGAGGCGAATATGTTGAAACCTGCAATCAGATACCCTGCCGCATACAGCATGAACCCTCCCGATGCAAGTTCAAACAGTTGCTCGTTTCCGCCGGAAAACAGCTTGCACAGCGGGTAGTTCAGCCCGAGGGCAAGGGCGTACATTGCAATGCCCGTCACTCCGATTATAATACAGCTCTTGAAAAATACGCTCTTCAGTTCCTGCCTGTTGTCTGCGCCGTAATTGTACCCCGTCAGCGGGGCAACGCCCACCGAATATCCGAGGAAAACGGATATGAATATAAATCCTATATACATCATTGCGCCGTATGCCGCAACGCCCTGTTCGCCGACCAGCTTCATAAGCTGGAAGTTGTACAGAATGTTGACGAGCGAAAGGGACAGGTTTGTAAGCATCTCCGAAGAGCCGTTGAAACAGGTCTTCAGCAGCGGGCGGAAGTCATGTTCGGCCTTGCCGAGGCAGAGAAGTCCGTCCCGCTTGAGCGAAAAATATAATATGGGAGACAGACCGCCTATAACCTGACCGAGTACGGAGGCGAGCGCCGCGCCTTCGACGCCCATCCCCGCCCATGCAAGGAAAACGGCGTCGAGTATGGCATTGGTTACACCTGAAGCTACTATTACGGCAAGCCCGAGCGCGTGTTTGCCCGCCGCGGGGAACATGCTCTGAAACACGTTCTGCAGCATATACAGCGTTATGCCGGAAAGGCATACGGTGCCGTATGCCGTGCAGTATTCAAGCGTCTGCCCCTCTGCGCCGAAGAGTATTGCGAGCGGTCGCACGGAAAAAATTCCCGCTACCGTCACGAGTGCCCCGAGGACGATGGTGGAATATATCAGAAGCGAAAATACCCTGTTGGCCTGTTCTTTTTTGCCTTCTCCAAGCAGTTTGGAAACAAGCGCGCTTCCGCCTGTACCTATCATGAACCCGAATGACGCGTATGCCATTATCACGGGCATTATCAGGTTTACCGCGGCAAACGCCGAATCTCCCACAAAGTTGGAAACGAAAATTCCGTCTACCACGCCGTATATGGAGGTAAAGACCATCATTATGACGGACGGATAGACAAGTTTGAGCAGTTTGCGGGTGGTGAAATGTTGGCCGAACTGTATTTGCATAAGACCTTATTTAACGTGAAAGTCGCATACAAGGCTGGCAAGATGGGGAATTATGCTCTTGATGTCCGTGTCGGAGGTGTTGAGCATGAGGTCGTATCCGTACATATCCCCCCAAGGGTAGTGCGAAAACAGTTCGTGCAGCTTTCTCCTGCCCTTGTCGATTTCCTTCATCTTTTTAAGCAGCTGTCTGTCTGTCAGATGTTCGTCTTCGGGTGCGCGTTCCCTGCACCTTTTAAGTCTTGACTGTTCGTCTGCATATACAAATATTCTTACGGGTGAAAGATTGCCGAGTATTACGTCCGCGCTTCTGCCAACCACAACGCAGTCGCCCTTTTCGCCTATAGCCTTGATTATCTTTTGCTGCGCCACGAGTATCTGCGTAATCGCGTGGGGGGTGGGGGATACAAGTGGTATGCTCCTGCCGAAGCTGAACACATAGTTCCTGTAACCGCCGTTTTTAAGTACGTCGGAAACGTAGTTCTCGTTAAGTTCCGTACTCTTTGCAATCTCTGCGACAAGCTGTTTGTCGTAATATTCAAGACCGAGTGCGTCGGCAAGCCTTTTTCCGACTTCTCTGCCGCCGCTTCCGAATTGTCTGCTTATTGTAACTATCATAACTCAACCCTCCTTAGGGAACAGATTTTTTATCATGGTGGAGAGGTACAGCACGGGCACAATGCCTATTTTGTCCGCGTACTTGCTCACCGATTTCATGTTTTTTGCGGGTATAAGTACCCGCTTAAAGCCCATTTTTACACATTCCTGCACGCGCTTTTCGGCGTACTGAACTGCCCTCACTTCGCCCGTGAGCCCTACCTCGCCGAATGCGGCAGTGTACTTGTCGACGGGTATGTCCAGATATGCGGAGGCAAGCGCCGCGCACACCGCAAGGTCGCAGGCAGGCTCCGTAAGCTTTATTCCGCCCATTACGTTTACGTACACGTCGCGGTCTGAAAAGCGCAAGCCGCACCTCTTTTCAAGTACGGCAAGAAGAAGCGTAAGCTTGTTGTAGTCCACGCCCAGCGACATTCTGCGCGGCGTGCCGTAGCCCGTTCTGGCAATAAGCGTCTGAATTTCCACGTTCATGCAGCGATTGCCCGTCTGCGAGGGGGTTACGCTGCAACCCGCCTCCTGTCCTCGGCTCTCCGAAAGGAATATGCCCGAATAGTCGCTTACCGCCTCTATGCCCTCACCCGTCATCTCGAATACGCCCACTTCGGACACGTTTCCGAACCTGTTTTTTACGGCGCGCAGTATGCGGTAGTTTTCCTGGTTTTCGCCCTCGAAGTAGAGTACGGTGTCCATGATGTGCTCCAGCACTTTGGGGCCTGCAAGCGCGCCTTCCTTGGTAACGTGACCTATAATAAAGAAAGTGATATTCCTGCTCTTGGCAAGGCGCATAAGCTTGGTCGCACATTCCCTTACCTGTCCGACGGAGCCGGAGGAAGAGGAGAGGTCGTCTGTATAGATTGCCTGTACGGAGTCTATCACGCAGTACTCCACGCCGTCAAGCTCGTTTTCCAATCCGTCAATGCAGTTGCCGTTCAGAATCAGCAGGTCGTCGTACTTAAGGCGCAGCCTCTCCGCCCTCATCTTGACCTGCGAACAGCTCTCCTCTGCCGAAAAATACAGCACCTTGTGCTTTTGGGACAGGTTGGCGGCAATCTGCGTGAGTATGGTAGATTTGCCTATGCCCGGGTCGCCGCCCAGAAGTACGAGGGAGCCGGGGACAATCCCCCCGCCCAGCACCGTGTCGAATTCGGATATGCCCGACGATACCCTGTCATATTTCTCGTATGTAACGGAGTTCAGCCGCTGTGCGCGCGGCAGGGTGAACGCGCTCTTTGCCGCAGGCCTCTGCGCTATCGGCGTCACCGCCTCCTCGGCAAGCGTGTTGTACTTCCCGCAGGAAGGGCATCTTCCAAGCCATCTGGGGCTTGTCGCGCCGCATTCGCTGCACACGAAGACAGTCGATGTTTTAGCCATGTTGTTCAATCTCCTCAAGGACTGCGCAGCAGTAAGCACATATGCCCAGCCCTTCGCCGACAAAGCCAAGCCCCTCGCATGTGCCTGCCCCTACGGCTATGCGTCTTTGGTCTGCGCCTGTGGCAAGGCTTAAGTTGTGCTTCATCTCGTCAATATGCGCCTTTATGCGCGGCTTTTCAGCCTGAATTGCAAGCGACAGACTGACTACTCTGAAACCTGCGCTTTCCGCCGCCCGCGTCGCTTTTTTAAGCAAAGCCATGCTGTCCGCGCCGCAGTACGCGGGGTCTGTATCGGGGAAATATGTGCCTATGTCCTTAAGTCCCGCCGCCGAAAGCACGGCGTCTGTCACGGCGTGTGCGGCAACGTCGCCGTCGCTGTGGGCTACAAGCCCGCTGTCACAGGGTATTTTTGCTCCGCACAAAACGACATAAGACTGCGCTTTGCCGAATGTATGCACGTCAATGCCTATTCCTGCCGAATATCCTTTCTGCAAGGGAGGAAGGGGAGGGAAGGGAGAGGAAAAGTCTTCCCCGAAAGTCAGTTTTTTGTTTGCCTGACTTCCGCTGTCGCTTATGTGGGCGGGGGCGACATATGAGCAGTAGACGGAAGCGTCGTCCGTGAATGTTCCTCCGTCCGCAACCGCCCTGTCGTAAGCTGCTTTGATGTCGTCGTAAAGAAAGCCCTGCGGTGTCTGTACGTTGTAGACGTCCGCCCTGGGCGGCACGCTTGAAATTTTATCGCCGCAGGCAATCGCAACCGTGTCCGTCGCGGGGCAGGCGGTTACCGAACTGCCGTAAATGAGCGTGTCGTCTATGCATCGCTCTATCTGTTTGCCCGTCACAAAGGGGCGCGCGCCGTCGTGTATCAGCACTATGTCGCCGTCCGCAACCTTAAGCGCGCTGTAAACGCTGTCCGTCCGCCGCTCTCCGCCCGTAACGGTCTTTGCCCCGAAATGCGCGCATATTGCCCCGACCTCCTGCATATCGCAGGGTGAACAGGCGACTACAATCTCGTCCGCAATGCCGTAAAAGGCCTTGACGGAATAGTAAAGCGCGTTTGCGCCCATAAAGGGTACAAGCAGTTTGTTCTTCTCAAAGCCCGCCCTGCTGCCCCTGCCCGCGGCGCATATTATGGCAGTTATCCTATGTCCTTTCCGCATCTGATTCTCCGTCGTCGGCCGTCTTTTTGCTCTCTCTCAGCTTTCTCAGCTTTTCCTCGCGTCTGGCGTCCGTCAGCCTGCTGTTTTTCACGCTGGTGCCGAATACGTCGGCAATGTCGTTAATCGTTACAAAGGCGTGCCTGTCATATTTTGCTACTATGTTGCGCAGCTTTGCGACCTGAAAGCGGTTGACAACGCAGTAGATGAACTTCTTGTCGCTCTGCGAATAGTAGCCCTTGGCGTCAATCACCGTCAGCCCCCTGCCGAACTCGGAGGAGAGGGCGGCTGCCACCTTGTCGTATTCCATCGTTATTATAATCGCGCCCTTTGCCTGGTCAATGCCCTGCGAAATGAAGTCGACGGCCTTTCCGTTCACATAGTAGGCGATAATCGAAAACAGCGGTATGGCAAAGTCGCCCGTGCCCATGCCCGCAACGGTTGCGCCTATCGTGATGTACAGCAGTACGTTGAATATCATCACAAAATTGCCTACAGTAAGTCCGAGCTTTTTGGCGAAGATTACGGCAAGGGTCTCGATGCCGTCCAACGTGCCGCCGTAGCGTATGGTCATGCCGCTGCCTATGCCCGAAAGCATTCCCCCGAACACGCAGCACAGCAATATTTCCCTGCCGGCTACGGGCGAACCGTTTGCAAAAAATTGCGGGAAGTAAACGGGAATGATGTTCTGGAACACCATGGAGGAGAGGGAGTATATGAGTATTGCATACAGCGAATACGCCGTAAAAGCAACTCCCTGTTTGTTGAGCCCGAATATGAATATGGGGAAGTTTATAATCAGCAGCCAGCTCCACAGCGGCATTGCGGTTACAAGCATATCCAGAAACATGGAAAGACCTGAAACCCCGCTGTCGTACAGATTGACCGGGGCAAGGAAGAGAGTTACGCCCACAGCGTTTATTATGCCGGCGACTGTAAGCATGGCAAAGTTTGCGGGCTGCAGGTCGCCCTTTTCGTATCTTGGTCTGAATGCCATCGTCGGGTCACTCCGTAATCTCGTACATCTGTGCGGCTTCGTCCTTTTTCACCGTCTCTTTCACAAGCTTTACCCTGAACTTCAGCACTCCGGAGGCGTAGTCAATTTCCACAGTGTCGCCCTCCTTCACAGGGTGGGAGGGCTTGACCTCCTTGCCGTTAATTATAACCTTTCCGCCGTCGCACGCTTCCCTTGCCACGGTGCGGCGTTTGAGTATTCTGGAAACCTTCAGAAACTTGTCTATTCGCATAAAAAATAAAACCCTTGAAATTGCTTGACAACGAGTATTGCTGCAATTATAATATTATTCTGTATTACAATGCGCTTTATGCCCATTTTTGCACTCTTGATATAAATTCTGGCAGTAAAAAGGGTGCCAAAAAGGCGCGTCTAACGCCGATATCACGGTGAATTATACACTAAATTATTATAAAAGTAAAGGGTAAACGGCAAAATCTTTCAAGCTTTAAAAATTTTTTAAGGCGGCGGAGTTTGTCAAGAGCGGGACATAAGTCCGTGCGCGCCCTTTGCCTCTCATTTCCGAAACGTAAGATTTTTTGCGGTGAAAAGATATATACGCATAATCGCCAACACGTGAAATAAACAAAAAAAGGAGTAATTACTTAATGGATTTACCCGTTCACAAGTATGGCAAGACCGAGCGCAGAAAGTTCGGTAAAATCAACGAAGTCATCGACATACCCGACCTCGTGGAAATTCAGAAGGCGAGCTATGCCACCTTCATAAACGAGGGCATCGACGAAGTGTTCGAAGATTTTTCGCCCATAGTCGACTATTCCGACCACTATGAGCTGTACTTTCTGGAACACAAGTTCGACGACAAGCCCAAGTATGACGAAAAGGAATGCCGCAACAGGGACGCAACATACGCGCTTCCCCTTCACGTGAAGGTAAGGCTTAACAACAAGGTCAAGGAAGAGATAATCGAACAGGATGTCTTCATGGGCGAATTCCCCCTTATGACCGAATCCGGTTCGTTCATCATCAACGGCGCGGAGCGTGTAATCGTCTCCCAGCTCGTCCGTTCCCCCGGCGCGTACAATTCCATGGAAAGGGACAAGACCGGCAAGGAAATGTACGGCACGACTGTCATCCCCAACAGGGGCGCATGGCTGGAATTTGAGCAGGACGCGCAGGGCGTTCAGTGGGTTCACGTCGACAGGAAGCGTAAAATCTGTTCCAGCGTCCTCTTAAGGGCGCTCGGCTTCGGCTCCGACAGGTCCATCTCCGATCTGTTCGCCGACGACAAGATGATTCTCAACACCATCGCCAAGGACACGAACAAGAGCGAGAGCGACGGCCTCATCGAACTGTACAGAAAGCTTCGTCCCGGCGAAGTTCCCACCGAAGCTTCAGTAAGGCAGCACCTCAACAATCTGTTCTTCGACCCCAGAAGGTACGACGTCGTGAAGGTGGGCAGGTATAAGTTCAACAAAAAGCTCAACCTCGCTTACCGTCTGCCCGGCTGCAAGCTTGCAGACGACATATTCAATCCCGAAACGGGCGAACTTCTCGCAAGCGCGGGCGAAACCGTCTCCGAAGAGAAGGCGTACGAAATTCAGAATGCGGGCATCAACGAAGTATTCGTCCTCGTCAACGACAGGGAACAGGGCGAAATCAGACACAAGATAATCGCAAACAATACCGTACAGTTCTCCGCTCTCTCTGACAAGAACCCCAAGACGTTCGGTCTTCTTCCGACCGTATACTATCCCAACTTTGCGTTCATGAAGCTCATTGCGGAAGAATGCAGGACGCAGACTTGCGAAGAGGTTGCGGTAAAGTACATGGACAGAATAAATGCCATATACTACACTGCCGAAGTTCCCGAAACGGACGACGAAAAGCCCGAAGAGAAGAAGAACAGGGAAAAGAGAAGAGAACAGCGCATAAAGTTCGTCGAAGCGTGCAAGGTGTTCAACCACCTGCTCGAAAGCGACGTGGAAGTGCTTAAGCCTGACGAGAAGAAGGCTATCAAGCCCATAATCGAAAAGCTCAACCACAAGCACATCACGGTAGACGATATCGTCGCCGCAATTTCCACCAACATAGACCTGCAGTACGGCATAGGTACTATTGATAACATCGACCACCTCGGCAACCGCCGTGTGCGTTCTGTGGGCGAGTTGCTTACAAATCAGCTCAGAATAGGTATTTCCCGTCTGGAAAAGCTCATAAAGGAGCGCATGGCAACGCAGGACGCAATGGAGGTAACACCTTCCGGACTTGTCAACGTCCGTCCCGTATCTGCGGTTATAAGGGAGTTCTTCGGTTCTTCCCAGCTCTCCCAATTCATGGACCAGACAAACCCCGCGGCAGAACTCACGCATAAGAGAAAGCTGTCCGCGCTCGGTCCCGGCGGTTTGAACCGCGACAGGGCTACGTTCGAAGTGCGCGACGTTCACCACTCGCACTACGGCAGACTGTGCCCCATAGAGACCCCCGAAGGTCAGAACATAGGTCTTATCTCCTCGCTCGCGACCTTCTCCAGGGTAAACGAGTACGGCTTTATAATGAGCCCGTACAGAAAGGTTGTTCCCGACGAGAACGGCATACCCACGGTAACCGACCACGTCGACTATCTTACGGCGGACGAAGAGGACAAGTACATCGTCGCGCAGGCAAACGAGCCTCTGGACGAAAACAACCACTTTGTAAACAAGCACGTAGGTTGCCGTCACCGCGACCTCATCACCCAGCTCACTCCCGACAAGATGGACTACATGGACGTTTCGCCCAAGCAGCTCGTCTCCGTCGCGACCGCGCTCATTCCCTTCCTGGAGAACGACGATACCAACCGTGCGCTCATGGGTTCGAACATGCAGCGTCAGGCAGTTCCCCTCATGAAGACGGAATCTGCAATCGTAGCAACGGGCATCGAAGCGGCGATAGCAAGGGATTCCGGCGTAATGGTAACGGCAAAGGAGGCGGGCACCGTAATCGGCTGCGCTTCCGACCTCATAAAGATAAGGGAGGACAGCGGACTTGTAACGGAGTACAGACTCAAGAAGTTCGAAAGGTCCAACCAGAACACCTGCCTCAACCAGCGTCCCATCGTCAACACGGGCGACAGGGTTGAAAAAGGCGAAATAATTGCCGACGGTCCCGCAACCAACAACGGCGAACTTGCGCTCGGCAAGAATATTCTCATAGGCTACATGGAGTGGGAAGGCTACAACTACGAGGACGCAATTCTTATCTCCGAAAAGCTTGTACAGGACGACGTATTCACGTCCATACACATTGAAGAACACGAAACCGAGGCAAGGGACACCAAGCTCGGCGAAGAGGAAATAACCAGGGATATCCCCAACGTCGGCGACGACGCACTCAAGGACCTGGACGAAAACGGCATCGTCAGGGTGGGCGCAGAAGTTCATCCGGGCGACATACTCGTCGGCAAGGTAACCCCCAAGGGCGAGACCGAACTCACCCCCGAAGAGAGGTTGCTCCGCGCAATATTCGGCGAAAAGGCAAGGGAGGTCAGGGATACATCCCTGAAAGTACCTCACGGCGAGGGCGGTATTGTCGTAGACGTAAAGGTATTCACAAGGGAGAACAAGGACGAACTTTCGCCCGGCGTCTCCAAGCTCGTCAGGGTATACATCGCACAGAAGCGTAAGGTTCAGGTCGGCGACAAGATGGCTGGCCGTCACGGAAACAAGGGCGTCATTTCGCGCGTGCTTCCCCAGGCGGATATGCCCTTCCTTGCAGACGGCACGCCCCTTCAGATTGTGCTCAACCCCCTCGGCGTGCCTTCGCGTATGAACATCGGTCAGGTGCTGGAAGTGCATCTCGGCCTCGTATGCAAGCAGCTCGGCTGGAAGATTGCAACCCCCGTATTCGACGGCGCTACGGAACAGGATATAGAACAGCTCTTCAGGGAGAACAACATCCTCAACCCCGAAGGCAATGTGGACGGCAAGATTCAGGTATATGACGGCAGAACGGGCGAACCCTTCGAAAACAGGGTCACCGTCGGCGTGCAGTACATGATAAAGCTCATCCACCTCGTCGACGACAAGATTCATGCCCGTTCAATAGGACCTTACAGTCTGGTAACGCAGCAGCCCCTCGGCGGCAAGGCGCAGTTCGGCGGACAGCGTTTCGGCGAAATGGAAGTCTGGGCGCTGGAAGCTTACGGCGCGGCTCACGTCCTTCAGGAAATCCTCACCGTCAAGTCGGACGATATCGTCGGACGTGTCAAGACGTATGAGAGCATTGTAAAGGGCAACAACATCTCCGAGCCGGGTATACCCGAAGCGTTCAAAGTCCTGCTCAAGGAACTCCAGTCTCTCGCGCTGGATGTAAAGGTACTCACCGAAAACGGCGAAGAACTTATCATCAGGGAGCTTGACGACGAGGACGAGGCAATACCTTCCGCAAAGGCAAGGGAAGCCGAGGACAGGGAAAACCAGATTCCCGAAGAGGAGTACGACATCTCCGCAAAGGACGAAGAGGAAGACGAGGACATGGAGGACATCTCCATATTCGACAGCGACGACGAAGACGACTTTGCCTCCAAGGAGCTTTTCTCCGACGAGGATATGGATGATTTCGGCGACGACGATGACCTCGGCGACAAGTTCACGCTCTTCGACAGCGACGATGACGACGGAGAGGACAAATAAGTCAGGGGAGGCAATGAAATGTTTGAATTAAACGATTTTTATTCTATAAAGATAGGCGTAGCATCTCCCGAAAAGATCAGGGAACTTTCCAAAGGCGAAGTTACCAAGTCCGAAACTATAAATTACAGAACACAGAAACCCGAAAGGGACGGCCTCTTCTGCGAGAGGATATTCGGACCCATGAAGGACTGGGAATGTCATTGCGGCAAGTACAAGCGCATCCGCTATAAGGGCGTAGTGTGCGAAAAGTGCGGCGTAGAAGTAACGCGCGCAAAGGTAAGGCGCGAAAGAATGGGTCACATAGAGCTTGCGGCTCCCGTTTCCCATATCTGGTACTTCAGGGGCGTTCCCTCCAGAATAGGTCTCATTCTCGACATGGGTCCCAAGCAGCTGGAGCAGGTAATTTACTTTGCCGCTTACGTCGTGCTTAACCCCGGCAACGTTCCCACGCTTGAATACAAGCAGGTAATAACGGATAAGGAACTCAACGAAGTAAGGGAAAAGTACGGCGAGGACGAAGTTACGGGTCTCAAGGTCGGAATGGGCGCAGAGGCCATAAGGGAACTTCTTATGGCAGTCGACCTCGAAAAGGAATGTGCCGAGACCAGAAAGATAATCGAAACAAGCTCCGCAAGCCAGAAAAAGCTCAAGGCAGTAAAGAGGATAGAGATACTCGAAGCATTCAGGAAGAGCGGCAACCGTCCCGAGTGGATGATTCTCACCGTGCTTCCAGTTCTCCCTCCCGAACTGCGTCCCATGGTACAGCTCGACGGCGGCAGGTTTGCATCCTCCGACCTCAACGACCTGTACAGAAGGGTAATCAACAGAAATAACAGGCTCAAGAGAATGATAGAGCTGGGCGCACCCGACCTGATAGTCAAGAACGAAAAGCGTATGCTTCAGGAAGCGGTCGACGCGCTCATCGATAACGGCAGAAGGGGCAGGGCGTTGTCCGGTCCTTCCAACAGGGAACTCAAGTCCCTGTCCGGTATGCTCCGCGGCAAGCAGGGCAGGTTCCGTCAGAACCTCCTCGGCAAGCGTGTAGACTACTCCGGCCGTTCGGTTATTGTCGTAGGCCCCGAACTCAAGCTCTATCAGTGCGGTCTGCCCAAGGAAATGGCGATAGAGCTGTTCAAGCCCTTCGTAATGAAGAAGCTTGTGGAAAGCGGCGTTTGCCACAATATAAAGAGCGCGAAGAGAACAGTCGAAAAGGCAAAGCCCATGGTATGGGACGTGCTGGAAGAGGTCATCAAGGAGCATCCCGTCCTCCTCAACCGTGCGCCCACGCTGCACAGACTGTCCATCCAGGCGTTCGAGCCCGTGCTTATAGAGGGCAGGGCAATCAAGATTCACCCTCTCGTATGTACGGCGTTCAACGCAGACTTCGACGGCGACCAGATGGCAGTACACGTTCCCCTTTCCATAGAGGCGCAGGCAGAGGCGCGTTTCCTCATGCTTTCGTGCAACAACATCCTCAAGCTGTCCGACGGCAAGCCCGTCATGCAGCCCTCGCAGGATATGGTCATGGGCGCGTACTACCTCACCATAATCAGACGTGAAGAGGGCAAGTTCTACCGCTGGAGCGGCGACAGATATTACGAGTGTTCGGAAGGCGAAGAGGGCGCTGAAAAGTACGTTCCCGGCGCGTATATCTCCGAAGACGAAGTGATGATGGCATATCAGACCAAGTTCATCCATATGCAGGATGAAATCTATGTCCGCCGCACGGTGAAGATAAACGACGAAAAGTCGCCCTACAACGGCGAAACCGTGACGGGACTCGTAAAGACGACAGTCGGCAGAATAATATTCAACAACCAGATGCCTCAGGACCTCGGTTTCGTAAAGAGAGTAAACAAGGAAGACTACCTCAAGTACGAAATCTCCTACGAATTCCTCGGCGACAACGTTGCAGTCGGCAAAAAGCAGCTTGGCAAGATAGTCGAGCGTTGCTTCAAGACGGGCGGCGCACCCAGGGCGGCTGACGTGCTGGACAAGATAAAGACGCTGGGCTACAAGTATTCCACCGTCGGCGCAATCACGACTTCCGTATTCGATATGCACATTCCCGATGCAAAGAAGCAGATAGTCGAAGAGACCGAACAGAAGGTACTTCAGATAGAGCGCAAGTTCCAGAGAGGTCTTTTGAGGGAAGAGGAGCGTTACAACGCGGTAATAAACGCGTGGGATTCGGCAACAGATGCCGTCACCACGGAGCTCAAGAAGTCGCTGGATAAGTTCAATCCCATATGGATGATGGCTAACTCCGGTGCGCGTGGTTCAATCGACCAGATGAAACAGCTCTCGGGCATGAGAGGTCTGATGGTTAACCCCCAGGGTAAGAAAATAGAAGTTCCCGTTAAGTCGTGCTTCAGACAGGGTCTTTCCGTTCTGGAATACTTCATTTCCTCCCACGGCGGCAGAAAGGGTCTTGCGGATACCGCACTTAAGACGGCGGACTCCGGCTACCTTACCAGAAGGCTTGTCGACGTCGCGCAGGACGTAATCGTAAGGGAAGAGGACTGCATGGCGGGCAGCAAGAAGCCCCGCGGCATGGTCGTAAAGGCAATAATAGGTCCCAACGGCGAAGTAATCGAAGGACTTGAAGACAG
>CALVXA010000048.1 GCA_944368635.1 uncultured Clostridia bacterium | reverse complement strand
TACTTCAAAGTTATTGACAGAAACTTTCTTATCAATTCGATAATAAAAATCGTTTCCTTCTATTCAATTTTTAAACTGCTTTAATCAAACTGAACATTTGATGCTCTGTGAGAGAGCTTTTCTATTCTAACACATTGTATCAGACTTTGTCAAGCTCTTTTCAAAAATTTTTAAAACTTTTTTTGAAACATTTTGTTTTGTTAAAAGTTTTCAGATTTTTGAGCTGCTCTTTGAAGCCCGGTCATTATATCATATCTGATATTTGTTTGTCAAGCGATTTTTAAAAGTTTTTAAGTTTTTTAACTTTTCTTTTGTCTTTCGCTATTTGGCTGACCGCTCTTCGTAACAGCTTGACTATCATAACACATCTGTTATTGACTTGTCAAGCGATTTTTAAAACTTTTTTCAGGGATTTTTGCAAGGCTTTTCTGACCTCATCCACTGATTGAAGTTTCGCTTTTCACCTGACCGCTTCCCGCGAAAGCTTGACTATCGTATCACATGATATATACTTTTGTCAAGCATTTTTCGGCAAGTTTTTACAGAGATTTACAAGTCTTTTTTAAGCTCCGATGGGACGTTAAACGCGCCCTGCCGCTCAACACAGCTTACTTATAATAGCAATACGGACGCGTAATGTCAATGCGCTGACAAAATTTGTCGAATAAATCTTTATATGCTCATACACGCACTTAATTTGTGAATTTATAACAGATTCTCCTGTATTTGCCCTCATCTGTAAGCGACACACCGCGCTTTGCTTGCATTTAACGGCAATATACTGTATTATATTGCCATGTTTAAAGTTCTACGCATAGTATGTTCGGTTATTGGCGCCGCAGACCTTGCCGCCTGCATATTCATCTTCGTCTACCTGGGTACGCTTTGGGGAATTGTTTCGCTTATAGCGGGCGCAGCGCTGTTCGGACTGACCGTGCTGTTTAAGACCCTGCAGGAAAGGGAAGAACACAAGAACGACCCGCCGAAGGGCGATTTCATACACGGTCCCTCTCCCGCCGACATAGGCAGCAGCGACGACAAAACAGAATGACCGCAGATTGTCTGGATGCAAAAGGCTCCGCCGTATGGCGGAGCCTTTCTTTCTGCCCTGGACAAATGCGCGGCCTCATCGGCGTGTGGTACGCCGCGCAAGTACCTGGCAGATTGTTTCATGATATATAAATTACTGTAAATCTGTATACCCGAACGCTCATCTTTAATTATAATTTTCCTGCATATAATATATATGTGCACGCGCGGGCACGCACGCGCACGCGTAAGGCGCGAAGACTTCAATGCGTGCGGGCTTGCCTGTCGCGTTATTCAGCGACTGTTCAGAATATACGCTGTGACTGTACGTAGTAGCTCCAGCGGGAAGCCGATATCTTTTCTATCTTGGCAAACTGCGAAGATGTGTGCAGTATATAGTTATCGCCCAGATACAGCGCAACGTGTCCGATACGCTCCACCCCGGTATTGTTGTAACGGCTCGCATTGGTGAAGAACATCAGGTCGCCCCTCTTGAGCTGCGAGGAAGAAACTGTCTTGCCCTGCTTGACCTGAGTGCGCGTAGTCACCTGAAGATTGTAATTTGCGCCCGTCTTAAACGCATACTGCAGCAGCGAGGAGCAGTCGAAGGCGTATACGCTGAACCCGCTGAGTCGGTTTCCGCTGCCGTCATGGTACCTCACCGCACCATAGACGTACTTGACGCCGAGAAGCTTGGTAGCATCCGAAATTACCTTTTCCACCCTGCTGTCCGTACTCGCCGTCATATATACAGTCTTGCAGTAGTCAGACCAGATGTAGCCGAGGGTATTCTTGTAGTATGTAATATACCAATTACCAATCTTACCCACCACGGCAAACAGGGTCGACTGCTTTGCCTGACCGAGTACGCTGTAGTCCGTACCCGCACCTGCGCGCACGTTGACGTTTGCGCCTATCACGGCGATATATCCCACTTTGCTCTGTTGCTCGGGCGTGACGACTGTTCCGCCGTTATTCTGTCCCCCTCCGCCGTTCTGGCTTCCGCCACCGCTCTGACCTCCGCCTGAACTTTGGTCGTTTCCGTCTGCGGAAGGCTGTTGCTGTCCGTCAGACTCCTCGTCTTCATCGGTTGCGCCGTCAGTAACTCCGTCGGGCAGGGGACTGACAATCTCTTCCTCCGACGGCAGATCGCCTTGCCCTGCCGTAGCGCAGGCAGGAAGCAGCAGCATGCCGAAGCAAAGCAATACGGAGAGCGCAATCGCGCAGAATGTTTTGAATTTTACGTTCATGTTATTTCTCCTTTTGTTGTTTTTTCTTCGCCCTTCGTCAAACATTATACATTGACCATACACTCTTTGCAACGCAAAATTTATGGCAATATTGCCAATATGTACCTCCTGTTCGGATACGATGCAGTTAAAAAAGAAAAAGTCTTTAAAATCGTTGCATTGACGGAGTGAAATATGGTAAAATAGTTACAGCGCAAAGCCCTGCGGGAAATTCCCGTAAAATCAAGGCAGACGCTTTCAAATCTTTATTGAGGAGTTTATGGACGACCCATCTAAGCGACGAAGCTTAACAGACGACAGTCGCTTGCAATTTACAAATTCGCCCCTGGAAGACCTTCGGGCGTATTTTGTGTTACATGCCATTCCTCTGAAGTTGTAATGACGAAGTTTTAACGCATTATTTTATTCGGAGGAAATATGACAACAGTTTATATAATAATAATTCTCGTATGCTTTATCCTGTCCGCATATTTTTCGGCGACGGAGACGGCATTCACTACAGTAAACAAGATAAGATTAAAATCCAAGGCGGATGACGGCGACAAGAAGGCAAGGCTGATTTTAAAGCTTGCCGACAACTACGACAGGTTGCTGACTACCATACTGATAGGCAACAACATCGTGAACATCCTCGCCTCCTCGCTTGCCACGCTGGTATTTATCAGGTGGTGCAACGGCGACGAAAACCTTGGCTCCACGCTCTCCACGATTGTTACGACCGTGTTGGTGCTCATTTTCGGCGAAATAACGCCAAAGGGACTGGCAAAGGAATTCCCCGAAGGCTTCTGCAGGTTTTCTGCACCCATAATTAACGCCATCAGCATCGTACTCACCCCCGTTAACTTCCTGTTCTCCATGTGGAAAAAGCTGATAGGAAAGCTGTTCCGCAGTAAGGAAGACAACACCATTACGGATGACGAACTGATAACCATGGTCGAAGAGGCGGAGCATGAAGGCGGCATAAACGCACAGGAAAGCGACCTTATAAAGAGCGCGATTACCTTCAACGACCTGGAGGCAAAGGACATCCTTGTGCCGAGGGTAGACATGGTTGCGGTTGACTGCAACGCCTCCGTCAAGGAAGTGGAAAACATCTTCCTGGATACCAGGTACTCCCGCCTGCCCGTCTATAAGGAGACGGTGGACAACATAATAGGCATTCTGCACGAAAAGGACTTCATCAAGCAGAGAGAGGACAAGGAATTCAGCATAGAGAAGGCGGCAAAACCCGCGATATTCGTAGTGGCAAGCACCAAAATAGGCGCAGTTCTCCAGCTTTTGCAGAAGAATAAGAGTCATATGGCGATTGTCTCCGGCGAGTTCGGCGACGTTCTGGGCATTGTCACCATGGAGGACATTCTTGAAGAGCTTGTGGGCGAAATCTGGGACGAACACGACGAGGTGCAGTCTGACATAAGCGAAACTTCCGAAAATGAATTCAAGGTACTCGGCAGCACTTCGCTTGCAGATTTCTGCGATTACTTCGATACCGGCGACATAGACAGCGAAAGTTCCACCGTCGGCGGCTGGGTTATGGATATGCTCGGAAAAGTTCCAGTTATGGGCGACGAAATCACATACGAAAATCTGCAGATTACCGTTGTGAAGACAGAGTTCAGAAGAATAACGGAATTAAAAGTGGTAAAGCTTCCCGCGGATGAGGAAGAGGAATAGTCTTCCCTCCCGCAGGGGATACTTAAATAAAAATCAATTTCATGGAGATATTTAATTATGGCAAAGATAACCAAAGACACACTTATAGTTGACTGTCTTAAGCTTAACCCCAACAGTGCAGACATTCTCCGCGCTGTTGGCATGCACTGTATAGGTTGCGCTATGGCACACGGCGAAACGATTGAGGAAGCCGTATATGTGCACGGCAACGACCTTGACAAACTGCTTGAAAAGCTGAACGAAGGCGTACAGCAGTAAATGACGCAAGCCCCCTCCCCGACATCGGGGAGGGGGCTTTTTCTATATTTTTTTATATATCTGAAATCTTATATCAAATTATAACAGATACTATCCGACATTTACAAAACAGCCCGTCAACCGCAAAACGTTATCCCCCATTGCAATGGTTATGCCAGCCGCACACACATTTACTGTCGGTTGACCGAACGCTTGCTTTCAGCAGTCAGCACCCGCACGCTTACCATCAGCTGCCCCCGCGCTTGCGCCGTTATTACCCGCATATTTGCCGTCAGCCGTCAGCACACTTGTCGTCATCCGCACACGCGCTTACTGTCGGTTGTCTGCACACTTACTGTCAGCGGCACGCGCACTTGTCATTCAGCATATTTATCTGTGCGCGGTTGCACCCCCGCTCCGTTCAGCACACGCGAGCTTTTATTTTAATCTGACAGCGCAATGTCTTGAGCCTCAAGACTGCCCTCCCCGCGGTTGCGCGCGGTTGGCAACTTTTGCCCTATTAAAGTTGCCGCGCCAGAAGACGGACAAATTCGCATAGTACACAGCTTTAATTAAAAGCGAGCATTTGCACGGCAGTTTGCACAGCCCCTAACAGGATAAACTGCCAACTACCGCAGACGGACATTACTTTTAACATAACGCCCTCCGATATCTATTTTATCAAAACTTCTTACATCACAAAACCCTTTAAACAGGTTCGACATGCTATGAAGTAACCGAAATAACATTATAGATAAGCGGCTTCTGTAATTGCGATATTCGGTTGCGATATTCGGTTAAGCAATACCCCACACGGTCTGACCGAGAGATTTACCAAACTGAAACAAGGTTGCCACTGACATAGTCAGCGGTTTTTTCTTTATAAAACAAATAAAGCGGTTATCCGGAATATCGGATAACCGCTTTGCCGCGCAGAGAGCGCGTGCTGACAGATTTAATTACAGGGTTGCCCTGCCGTTTTCTTCGCGGAGCTTGTTGTACTCCTCGAGTACGCGCGCTTCATATTCTGCCTGTTTCTTTGCCTTTGCCTGCTTCTTTGCTTCGATTGCAGCCTTCTGCTCTTCGCTGAGGGCGGCATAGGCCTGTTCTGCAGCCTGCTGTGCGGCAGCTTTCTTTTCTTCTGCCGCCTTCTTCTTGGCATCTGCAGCAGCCTTCTTTTCCGCAAGCGCTTTCTGGTACTTGGCCTCCTCCTCTTCGAAGTTCAGCCCCTTCTTTTCGCACTTTGCCTTGAGTTCTGCCTTTCTCGCTTCGTCGGATGCAGCTTCAGCCTCTGCCTCTTCCATCTTGAGCCTCTCGGCAGGGTCTACGTATTCTACTCCCTCTGCTTCTGCCTTTGCCTTCTGGTCGGCAGTTATAGCCTTGTGGTCGAGGTTGGAGAACTTTTCAACGCCCATAAATATGAATATAAGGGCAATTATCACATAGCAGATCGTTTCGCCGCCGATGAATATCCAAGTCATAGCCGTCTGAATTGTCTCGCTGGCGATGTTTGCGGCGGTATAACCCGTTGCGCTGAGGGTTATGTTGAGCACACCCGTTGCAATACCCGTCATGCCCGCCATTATTGCGCCGTAGATGGTCATCGTGAAACCGTCCGTACGGAAACCGTGCATAGCTTCCTGATGGTCAAGCACGTCCGCAAGCAGTGCAAGCGAAAGGTACATTGCAGGCGTGGAGCCGAGTGCTTTTATTACGAACGACGTGCATACAAGCACGAAATTGTCGGGAGCGATGAAACCAATCGCGCCGCCTATTGCAGAGAGAATTGCGCCGAAGAAAATCGCCCTGCCCTTACCTATCTTATTGGAAAGGGGCCATGCGATTGCCATGCCGGCTGCCGTGGGAATTGCGCCTATTATGGAGAGCGTTCCGTGGAAGGTACCGCCGTTAGCCGTCGAATAGATGCCGTCGATGGGGAACATTGCGGAGCAGAAATACAGCTGCGAAACGTTCTTGAGCATACCGCCGAGCTGGTAGAGGAAGAAGAAAACTATTATTATCCACCAGAACTTGTCCTTGAAGCAAACCTTTGCCTGCTTGATGAGCGGAGTAGCCTTCTTTTGCTCCACAACGCCGCTCGAGAAAGATTCCTCCGTAACCCTTTCACGGGTGAAGAAGTACTCTATGAGCACGCCGAGAGCGGTTATTACCATGAGTGCGATTACGAATATCTTCCAATGGTTGAAGGAAGCAATCATATCTATCTGCTGTACGCCGTTTTCGAGGATGGGATTGCCCGATGCGTCGGTGAGGGGCACGAACAGAAGATTGAGGAAGAAGGGCAGAATCATGGTCGTAAGACCCATTGCCGCAAGCGTTGTCGCATTTGAAATGGTTGCAAGCAGCGACCTGTCCTTGCTGTTACGCGTTGACAGGTTCACAAGACCTGCATGGGGCGTGTAATAGAAAGGATATGCGATTGCAAACCAGAGGTTATAGCCTATTGCAATCATGCTGAGCAGCAGAATCTGCTGTCCCGCATCGCTTTCATCGTTTGCATACGGCGAAACTATGAACAGCACGATAAGCGCAAGTATGGCAAGGGGTATTGACAGAAGGAGCAACGGCCTTGCCTTGCCCGCCTTTGTCCTGCTCCTGTCCATGAGCCTGCCGACTATTATGTTGCCGGCAATGACGAAAATGACCGAAATGACGGGCAGCCAGTTAAAGAAATCCTGCGCCCATGCCGTGATGTTGAGAATGTCGGTCATGTACCTGTTGAAGTAACCCGACAATACCGAGTTAGCAAACAGCGCAAGCGTAGGTCCCAAGAAGTAACCGATTACGCCTTCGGGGAAAAATTTTGCATTTGCAGATTTTACCTTTGTAGACAGCAACGGGTTTTCAAAAATGCTCTTTTTTCCTTCCACAATAAGTTCCCTCCAATTATTTTTAATTTAAAAATATGCGGCCGCAGACCGTAAACGGCTATGCGCCATATAATTTTACCCTGATATCTGTCCCCCGCAGTCACATTCCGAGTTTTACGTGCTTGCAGAGGAATTTGTAGCTTGCCGTAGTTATGGCGCCCTTTAACTTCCACGGCATAATATTCAGCAATGCGTTTCCCCATGTGCGGTAACGCAGCCACCTGTAAAGCTTTTTGTCCGTCGCCTTGAAGTCCTTCCACATCTTTTTGTACGCCGCGCGCCTTTCGGGGTCATCCTTGGCGGTGGTGAAGAACGTGACGTTCATCATGATAGTGAACAGTATGTGTTTACACAGCTTTCTCAAGGGCTTGGGCATTGCCTTTATTTCTTCGTAGCTGTAAGCGCCGAACATTATATACATGACCTTCATCTGCTGTGCATATCTCTTGGTCATGTTCTCAATCGTGACGGACTGGTCGCTTCTGCCTATGAAGTAATCATACAGATCGATGTCCATATAATACATACTCTTTACGTGAGGAAGGGGTATGTATGCATATATTTCGTCCACGTAGAAGGTATGTTCGGGGAGCTTGAGTCCGCAGTCGCGGAGCATCTGCGTACGGTATATGAGCGCGTGCATGAGGAGCATACGCCACAGCCTGAACGTCTTTACCCGCTCCCAGCCGAACAGCTCCTCCACGGGCATCTTGTCGTCATACTTGCTTACATAGGACTCATTTTCATGCACTTTGTCGTATATGAAGTTTGCGACGTACATATCGGGAGTCACACCCTCGTCGCGGTGCCGTCTGAGCGTTGCCATAAGCTCGTTCAGGGCGTCTTCGCGCAGCCAGTCGTCGGAGTCAACCACCTTGAAGTAAAGTCCCGTCGCCAGCTCTATTCCCTTGTTCACGCCCGAACCGTGTCCGCCGTTCTCCTTATGCACCGCACGCACTATCGTGGGATATTCCGCGGCGTACTTGTCGGCAATCTTTGCCGTATCGTCCGTGGAGCCGTCGTTGACGATTATTATTTCGGCATCCTCGCCTGCCTTCAAAAGGCTTTCCACACACTTGGAAAGATAGTCCTGCGAATTGTATGAGGGAACGGTAAATGTGATAAGTTTCATATAATTATATTTTTCAGAATGCTTTGGTGATTTATGTACAAAAAACGCCTGTACGGTATAAAGTTTTTACGCCTTTATGCCGAATGCGAGCGCCGCCGCGCCGAATGCCCCGGCACGCGAACCGAGTGTGGCCTTTACTACCTTGACGGGCGCAAACTGCGTTCCGCCGAACAACTGGGCGTCCACCCTCTTCTGAAGGGGATTTGTAAGCCTTTCGCCCTGTTCGCTGACGCCGCCGCCAAGCATTACCACTTCGGGACGGAAAATGTTTGCAAGATTGCAGATTCCGCAGGCAAGGTACTTTACATACCAGTCGATTATCTCGTTGGCGGCCTTGTCATTGGGGTAGTCGAAGGGCGTCTTGCCGCTCACGGTCTCCAGATTATACCCCCTCCACATCTCGGAGTCGGGGTTTGCCTCCATTACCTCCCTCGTCTTCTTCATGAGCGCCGTCGCCGAAGAGTATGCTTCGAAGCAGCCCTCTCTGCCGCAGGTACAGCTGTTGCCGCCCTCCACTATTACCATGTGACCAAGTTCCGCACCGGCCGAATTATGTCCTTCGAACAGCTTTCCGTCAAGGATTATGCCGCCGCCGACGCCCGTGCCGAGCGTTATTAAAATGCTGTCGCGGTAGTCCTTGCCTGCGCCGAACTTTGCCTCGCCCAGCGCCGCAGCATTTGCGTCGTTCGTGACCCTTACAGGGAAGCCGAGATACTTTTCAAGCGTCTCCGACAAGGGAAAGTTGTGCAGATTGAGGTTGCCGGCAAATACGACCACGCCGTTTTCGCTGTCTATCATGCCGGGGCAGCCGACGCCTACGCCGACCACGTCCTCCCTGTCAATATTTCCCCGTCTGAGCATATCTTCCGTCAGGTCGCGTATGTTGCGGCACATTCCTTCGCCGCCGTTCTGCCAGCCCGTCACCACGTTCCCCTGGCAGTAAACTTCGCCCTTGCGGTCTATTATTATGCCCTTTATGGTCATTCCGCCGATGTCTATACCGATATACTTCTTCATAATTTTTACCTTCTGATATTTAAAGAACAGCATCAGAACCGCCGCAGAATGAGCGGCGGCAACCTGAAACTTATATTATTTGCTCTTTCCTTCGGCATCTTTGGGCGCCTTTTCCTTGGAGAGGAAACGTCCCAGACCCTTGAAGAAGTGCCCGTTGAACATGAGGAGCAATGCCTCCATCTGGCGCCTTGTCATGCCGCCGAACTTGGCAAGCCCCCGGACGGGCTGATGCACCATGCCCATGGTAAGTGTATTTGCCATGGTCTTGTTGCCTATCTTCCACATGAAGTTCCTCGCAAAGCGTATTGCCCACGATAAGAATCTGCCCGTCCATCCCCTTGCATAGCGCAAATCGGCAATGGTACAGTTTTCGTGAATGACCATTCTGTTCTTCTTGTAGAAGTTGTATCCGCCTGCGGGAATTTCCCTGCCGAGTATTGCGGCGAACGCCTCGTCGGACACGGACTTTATGTCGCAGTTGAAATAGGGTTCAAGCTTTTCCGCATCGTAGGGAAGCACGTCCGTCGTGCCCTCTTTCTCCACGCTGCCTTCAAGGCGGACGTCTTCCGAGGAGGCGCAGACGTAGATGTCGTACTTGCCGCCCTCGACCTCCCACTTGTTCGTCTTAACGTTGAAGTAGCGGAACGTCTTGTCGTCGAAGGGTATGCTCACCTTTGCAGACTCGCCGGGCTGGAGGTATACCTTTGCAAAGCCCTTGAGTTCCTTTGCTGGACGGGGTATTGCCGAACCCTTCTTGCCGACGTAGAGCTGCGCGACTTCCGCGCCTGCCCTGTCGCCCGTATTTGTCAGCGTGAATGTCACGCCGTCGTCCGTCACTGTCAGGTCGGAATATGCAAAAGTCGTATAGGAAAGGCCGTAGCCGAAGGGATAATTTACCTTTATGCCCGCAGTATCGTAGTATCTGTAACCCACGAAAATGCCTTCGCGGTATTCTATGGTGTTTTCCTTGCCGGGGAAATAAGGTGCGGAAGAGCAGTCGTCGTAGCTGTAAGGAAGGCTTTCGGAGAGCTTGCCGCTGGGGTTGACCTTGCCGAAAAGCACGTTGTACATTGCCCTTGCAGATGCCTGGCCGCTGAGGTAACCGTGCACGATTGCCTGTGCGTTGTTTATCTCGCCAAGCTCTACCGCGCTGCCGCAGGAAAGCACGACTATGACCTTCTTGCCGAGCGCGTTTATCTTTGCAAGCAGCTCCAGCTGGTTTGCGGGAATACGCGTATTCGCCCTGTCAAGACCTTCCGCCTCCGTGACTTCGTCAAGCCCCGCAAAGAAGATTATCTTATCTGCAGCCCTTGCCTTTTCAATCGCCTCGGCGGAAAGTTTTTTATTCTTCTTGCCATAGCGGTCGTAACCCTGCGCATATGTATATGCCGCCTTTTCATCCTTGAGCACGGCAACAAAGTTGTCCAGTTTAGTGGGATTTACGACGGAAGAACCTGCGCCCTGATAGCGGGGATTGGCCGCATAGTCGCCTATCACGCACACCTTCTCCCCCTCGGTAAGGGGAAGAACGCCGTCGTTCTTGAGCAGGACTATGCTCTCCTCCGCGCACTTCTGCGCGAACAGGTGATGCGCCTCGACATCAAACTCCCTGCTGCCTGCCTTGATTGCTTTGTCCGAACGCAGTATCCAGTCGATGAGCCTGTCGAGGCATTCGTCGACGACCGCCTCGTCAAGCGTTCCGTCTTCCAGCGCCCTGTAAATATCGTCGTTGCCGTACTTGCAGGAAGGCATTTCCAGTTCGTTGCCGCACTTTGCGCCCTCTACCCTGTCGTTACAGCCCGCCCAGTCGGTTACGACTACGCCGTTGTAGCCCCATTCCTTTCTGAGTATGTCTACGAGAAGATGTTCGTTTTCGTTGGCGAATTTGCCGTTGAGCTTGTTGTAGGAGGACATTATCATCTGTGTCTGTCCTTCCTTGACGGCAATCTCGAACCCTGTCAGGTAAATCTCCCTCATCGTCCTTTCGTCCACGACGCTGTCGATTACCATTCTGCGCTCCTCCTGGTTGTTGCAGGCGAAGTGCTTTACGCAGGCGGAAATGCCGTTGGACTGAATGCCCTTTACGTAAGAAGCCGCCATTTTGCCGGCAAGGTAGGGGTCTTCGGAGAAATATTCGAAGTTTCTGCCGCAACGGGGGTTGCGCTTTATGTTGAGGCCGGGGCCGAGCAATACGTTGACATTCTGCGCCACCGCCTCTTTGCCCAGATGTCTGCCCAGCTCTTCGCCGAGCTGAACATCCCAGCTGTTTGCCATGGTTGCCGCCGTGGGATAGCACGTTGCGGGAATTGAGACGTTGAGACCGAGGTGGTCTGACTTGGCAGCCTGCTTTCTTATGCCGTGGGGACCGTCAGAAAGATACGCGGCGGGAAGCCCGTACTCTTCATAAGGTACGGTCGACCAGAAATCCTTGCCGGACATCAGGTCGGCCTTCTGCCTTCTCGTCAGTTTAGAAATAATATCGCTATGCTTCATAAATATCTCCCCGATATGATTATTGTTCTCAGAAAAACGCTCTGCGTCAAGGCGCGTCCCGCCCCCTCTCGCCGAAGGCGAGGTGCGCACGCAATGACCATCTTAACGTATGATATTTTACAATAATTATAAAAAAATGTCAACAGCACACGCACAAATTGTAACTTTTTTGACTTGAACTATACAATTTTGTTATCGTCAAACTAAACACCTTGCAACGGACTTTCCCGCCGCCCCGACAAACCGTGCGGGATAACGGCTGAGAAGGGCAGATTTTCCGCCGCGGACGCCCATTTTCAGACCTTCCCGCACTGCCGGACAGCTACAAATCTGTTCCCCTGAGAAATTAAAAAGTCGGAAAAAAATGCGCGCGGGAAAATGGCTGTTTGGAACGATTAAAGCGGTAAAACAATGATAAGCCAATGCGCCGCATCCCATAAGGCAGTTGCTTTAACAGCGCAGAAAGGGCGCATGAAGGCGCACTTAACAAGCGCTCCGCACAAACCGTGCCGTCGCGAAAGGCGCAGGGGCGCATAACATCTGCACATTTGCGCACCCGAAGCAATACGCAGAAGGCGGAAAAACTGCGGCGTCGGATTTTTTCCGACGCCGCAGAAGCACCTTAAATGCACATACTTTTTGATTTTTTAACGCCTGCGGAAATTTACCTTCCCGTTCAGCATAATTACTTTATCATACTTTTACGCACTTGTCAAGACAGAATTTAAAATTTTTTGTAAATAAATTTCACTTTTTTTGCAATAAATCTTTACCGAATCCGTCCGCCACGCTTCCGATGCGCTGCAATTCGAAGCGGTAGCGCTGTTTTGCCATGGGATATTTGTCCCTGTCGACCTCGCCGAGGAACATTTCCAGCGGTCTTATCCACAGACTGCCGTCGCCGTACAGCCTGCGGTATACCGCATACTTTTCACCC
>CALVXA010000047.1 GCA_944368635.1 uncultured Clostridia bacterium | reverse complement strand
AAATCAGTATGGTGGAATATTATGACCCGTTTGACAAATGGCTGAAATCAAATAGCAAGACAAAGAATAATAAAAAATAAAGGAGCAGGCTTGCTTGTGTGCAGTAGGCGAGTTCCTTTTGGTGCTTAAGCACCGTGCCGGTATAATTGCCCTTTAGGGCTTAAGCTAAAGCCACCACTTTAGTGGTGGATAGTTATTATAAAGAAAGACCTGCTCTCAAAATTCGGGCAGGTTTTGTCATCACAAAGGGAATTGGCATAGTATGCGCAGGTGTAATTATCTTTACGTTAATTTTTAGGTCCATTGTGCTGTCTTTGATAAATATTTAGAGTTAATTTACCCGTAGCACCGAATGCATAGAGCGTATAAAACCAGTAAATACAATTACATATAACGACATTCACGTAGATTTGTGCGAACACGGAAAAGGGTGCTTAAAAGCCCGAAGCATTGATGATATTTTAAGTTATATAATTAAGCTTGAAGCGTTTTGCCTATAACTGCTGGATGAAAATGATTATGACGTTAATTAGTCTGAGTTGCATACAAAGGCTTAATCTGTCTGTCGGGCTCATAAGCTGACGAGCCTTGCCGCAATTTTTTACTTTTTTATACGTACTTTGGGCATTGTCGGTTTGAAAGGGAGCGCAAAAGTTTATAAGAAAAGTGTTGAATATATCGGAGGTACATAAAGTGAAACAGGGTAATATTCAGATATCCAGTGAAAATATGATGCCCATTATAAAAAAATGGCTCTATTCCGATAAGGATATATTTTTAAGGGAAATTGTGGCAAACGGCATAGATGCCATAACAAAATTTAAAAAACTTGTTACGATGGGCGAGGCGGAGGAGACCGAAGGCGAAGAATACTGCATTAAAATATCGGTTGACAAAGATGCTCGCACTCTTACCGTTGCCGATAACGGCATTGGCATGACGGAAGACGAGGTTGAAAAATACATCACGCAAATAGCATTTTCAGGCGCGTCCGACTTTCTTGCGAAGTACGAAAAGGCAGGCGGTGACGGAATAATCGGACATTTCGGCCTTGGCTTCTATTCTGCATATATGGTGTCCGACTACGTCGAAATCATCACAAAGTCGTTCAGGGCAGATGCACCTGCGGTAAAGTGGAAGTCTGACGGCAACGCTACCTATGAAATCGACAACTGTGAAGAGACGCAGCGCGGAACGAAGATTATAATGCACATTTCCAAGGATGAGGACGAATTCCTTTCCGAGGGAAGGATACGCGAGCTTGTAAGAAAATACTGCTCGTTTATGCCTTATAACATATATGTCGGCTTTAAGGGGGATGGGAAAGATAAACCGCTCAATACAGTTCTTCCCCTGTATGCTAAAGTACCCAAGGACTGCACTGACGAGGAGTATAAACAATTTTATACATCTACGTTCATGGACTATGAACCGCCAATTTTCTGGGTGCATCTTGACATGGATTATCCTTTCAGACTGAAGGGTATTCTCTATTTCCCCAAGGTTAAGAATAAGGTTGAACTTGAAAGGGGCAAGGTTAAACTGTACTGCAATCAGGTTTTCATAGCCGACAATATTAAGGAAGTTATCCCTGAATTCCTTATGCTTTTGAATGGCGTGATAGATTGCCCCGATATCCCGCTCAATGTTTCAAGAAGCTTTCTCCAGAATGACAGGCAGGTTCAGAGAATTACCAAGTACATTACCAAGAAGGTTGCAGACAAGCTTGTATCTCTGTTCAAAAACGAAAGGGAGAAGTTTGAGGAATGCTGGAGTGACCTTTCCAATTTCATCAAATTCGGCTGTATCAAGGATGCCGAATTCTACGACAAGGTAAAGGACATAATCATCTGGAGAGATCTTGACGGAAAATATAAGACATTGTCGGAATTCCTCGGCAAAGATAAGGCGGAAAATGAAGGCGAGGGCAATGCAACAGAAGATGCTGTAAATGGCAATGAGGAAAAGGCTCAGGACGAAAATTCCGAAAAAACTTCGGAGAGCAAGCAACCCGACACCATTTACTATGTTTCCGATATAAAACAACAGGCAAATTACGTCAGAATGTTCAAAGATGCGGGCCTGAATGCAATAACTTGCGATACATTCATTGATCCTCATTTTATCAGTTTCATTGAATATAAATCTCCGGACAAGTATAAGTTTGTGCGCATTGATGCTGACATTGCCGGCGCGCTTAAAGGCGAAGACGTTGCAGAAGACAGCGTAATAGCAGAAATTTTCAAAAATGCCGTGCCTCAGGAAGGACTTACCGTCAAAACTCAGCAACTTAAGAATGCCGACATCCCTGCAATAATCAACGTCGATGAATATCAGAGGAGATTTGCCGATATGGGAAGTATGTACGGTATGAGCGATAACGAGGCTGGTAAAGTGCTTGTAGTAAATACTGCAAACCCCGTTATTTCCAGATTGAAGGAGCAGAGTGAAGAGAAACAGAAATTTATTGCTGAATATGTCTATCTGCTTGCTCTTTCATCTTTCAGGAAACTTACTCAGGAGGAGTCCGACAAGTTCATGAGTGCAAACCTGAAACTTTTGGGGAATTATACCGACTGACTTTATACAAAGTCAGATGAAATCTGTATATATCATGATAGTTAATCAAAAAAGATAACTGCTTCGGCGGTTATCTTTTTTTAGTGGTTTAGTTCTATATGGAGGTGGAGGGTTGTACACTAAAGTATGAAACTTGGCTTCATTCCTCACGATATTCTCTGCGCGCTTGAACGGGTTGACACAAATCTGTTGTCGGAAATCAGACTTCGTGTTGGGCAGCCGGTCATTGTTTGTTATGGCGGACAATATGTATATCTCGGGTATAATGGCGCCCAGACAACGAGTTCCGGCGCGATTTGTTGCGATAATCCGCAAAAGATACTGTACAGCGCGATGGAGGGCAGCGTTTTTGCTTATACAGAGCAGCTGAGCAGGGCTTTCATCACGGTCGACGGGGGCGTGAGAATAGGTATAGCCGGAGAATATGTTCTGCACGGAGGAAGGATAACTTCCGTAAAAAATGTGACATCTCTCAATATACGTATCCCGCACGATGTCTATGGCTGTGCCGACGGCATAATTAAAGCCTGCAGTGGCGTGCCGCATGACATTTTGTTGTATTCCAGCCCCGGACAGGGTAAGACCACTTTGCTGCGCGATATAGCGAGAAAGTATTCAGATATGGGAATAAATGTCCTTGTCTGTGACGAAAGAGGGGAAATTTCTGCCGCTGATGAAAGCGGAAAAGGTTATTTTCTGGGTGAGTTTACGGACGTTGTACGGGGTGCGGACAAGGTAACAGTATTTACTAATGCTATACGCGCACTCAGTCCGCAGGTGATAATTACAGACGAATTATACGGTGAAACAGATTTTAATGCGGTGAATATAGCACGTGAATGCGGTATCTGTACTGTTGCATCTACACATGTAAACAACATAAATGCCTTGATGAAAATCTGTTTCGAGTATTATATCAGTCTGAGCGGAGTTAAACAGACGGCAACTGTATATGATAAAAATTTTAACTTTGTTTGCGATTGTGCTACTGTCGGGTATGTTGGGGGCAATGCTTTCCGCCCGCAAGAAAAAGAGAGCAAAGACATACGAAGAGTTTTATGAATTCAATGAGAAGTTACTGCTCAATTTAAAATACGGTAAACTTAAGGTGAAAGATATATACATGAATTATCCTTCAGTCATGCGTGCTTTCGAGGGCGGTGAAGTACTTGGCGGAGAGGACGAAGAATTCATAGTAAGCTATGTCGCAAATATAGGTACTACGGACGCTCAATCCCAGATTGACTACCTTAACGAGCGCAAGGTTCAGCTTTGCAAATTGCGTGATGAAAGCGGAGAAAGTTACAGGAAATCTTCCTCTGTCTGCATAAAAATCTGCCTGCTTGCAGGCGTGTTGGTGGCGGTGCTGTTGGCATAATGGATATAGGCATAATTCTGAAGATCGCAGTTGTCGGTCTTATAATCACAATAATCTGTCAGATACTCAAGAAATCGGACAGGGACGACATTGCCACAATAGTAAGTCTGGTGGGGCTGATTATCGTCCTGACGGTAGTAATCGGTATGATTGCCGACTTGTTTTCGCGCATTAAAGAACTGTTCGAGATGTTCTGATGGAGATATTCAAAATATGTGCAGTCGCGCTTATAACGGCAGTTTGTGCGTTTATACTCAAAAGCCAAAAGTCAGACCTGGTACCGCTGTGTGTGGTTACGGGCGGAATTATACTTCTGCTGTGTGCTTTTGATTATCTGGCCGCAAGTCTTGACTTTATACGCGCGTTTTCAGAGCAAACAAAAATTGATAAGTCTGTGTTGCGCATTATTATCAAGGCGGTGGGTGTGGGATATGCAGTAGAGCTTACTGCAAGCTCTGTAAAGGAGCTTGGATTTGAAAGTATTTCGGACAAACTGTTGCTATGCGGAAAGCTTATTATATTTGTGCTGACAATTCCTATATTCCGCTCGTTGTTCGGCGTAATCACACAGCTTATAGAACTTGCCTGAAATTTTGGTCGGCAATTCTGTTTGCCATTTTAATTGCATTTGTGGCATTATTACTGCTTGCTCCTGTCTTTGCGGCAGAAGAGCAAAGCGCACAACTGAGTGAGAACATTCAGTCCGTTATTGATGGTCTAGACCTTGAGGAACTGCAGAGCTATATTGACGAGTATTCCGGTGGAATACTTGACAATTACGGGACTGATGTCGGAGAAATTGTTTCCTATCTGACCGCAGGAAATCTTTCGCTTGACTACGGCGAATACATTTCAGGGCTGTTGAAAAGGATATTCGGCGGGGTTACTGCGCAGGTGCCGATATTTGCCCAGATTATGGCGGTATCCATCTTGTGGTCGCTGTGTTCCGGAGGAGAAGACGGACTTCTGAAAAAAACTACAGCTTCTGCCGTACGGCTTGCCTGCATTACATTGATCATGCTTATGCTTTCCGCCATGATAGTCAATATAATGTCGAAGGCAATGCAAAGCGTTCAGAGACTTAAGCTGCAGGCCGAAATAATAACGCCTGTCTTAATAACGCTGACCGTTTTGACAGGAGGTTCTGCTTCAGGTGCGGTGTTTCAACCGGCGGCAATTTTTTTGAGCGGGGGAGCGATAGAGATAATAAACGGAATAATATTTCCCCTTATCATTGCGGCAGTAGTGCTGGGCTTTCTCTCCAGACTTAATCCGTCAATTTCTTTTACCGGCATGGTCGGGCTAATAAAATCTGTTATGAAATGGGTAATCGGCATTACTGTTGCCGTGTTCGGTCTGTTCGTAACAGTGCAAGGCGGCGCAACATCTCTTTTCAACGGCATCTTTTTCAAGGTTACAAAATATCTTGTCGGCAATTCTGTACCCATTGTGGGCAATTTCCTGTCTTCTGGGTTCGATATGATAGTTATGGCGGGCTCTGTGGTCAGGAGCGCTGTGGGTCTGACAGGAATATGCCTGATAGTTGGCGAAATTGTTGGTCCGCTTGTCATGGTGGGGTCATTCTCGCTTATGCTTAAGTTTGTAGGTGCCATAGTTCAGCCTTTAAGCAACTCTGACGTGAACGGTCTGTTTACCGATATTGCTTCGGATATTGACTTTGTAATTGCGGCAGTACTGATGATTGCATTCATGTACATAATAGTTGTGATTGCGATGGTGAACAGCGTTTTAAGTTTTATATGAAAACCTATCTGCTCGCTGCGTTCGGCGTAATATTTCTCACATTATTATTGAGTTTTATTTCGCCTGAAGGAAAACTGAAAAAGACTGTAAACTTCGTTATGAGGGTGGCGTGCATATGTGTGCTTATTTCGCCTGTTACTGACCTGTTTGACCTACCGTCTTCAGCGGAGACAATGCAGTCAGATTATGAATACATCTGTCGCGAATATTCAAACAGTCAAAGTATTGCTCTTGAAGAACTCATATATGAAGAATTGGGCACAGATTGCGATTGCGAAGTTTCAGTAATCTTTGAAAATGAAAGCATAAAAGAGAATGGTGTAATTGTCAGGGGACAGTTTGACGACAAAATGCGCGAAAATATTGTGGCATATTTAAGGGAGTTGGGTTATATAAATATAACTGTAAATGAAAAAGGTGATTGATTTCATCAGGACAAATAAGAAAATATTTATTGTAGTCGGCGCCATACTTGTGCTTGTCCTGATTGTATGCATTATGAATACCGCTAAAGGCGAAGCAGGTACTTCAGGCGGCGAAGTCAGAAGCGCGGAGGAGCTGCAACTGATAGAGATTCTGAACCGCATCGAAGGCGTAGGAAAGGCAGACGTCATGATTACGGACAGCGATGACGGAATTGCAGGCGTCATAATTGTCTGCGAAGGCGGCGACAACATAATGACCAGAAGCGATGTTCTTAACGCTGTTTCGACGGCGCTCTGTATAGATAAGAATAATATAGCAGTATACGCTATGAAATAAAAGGAGAATAAAAAATGACAAAGACAAAGAAGATTATCATCATGTCGTCGCTGGTGCTGTTGCTCGCGCTTACCGCCGTGCTCAATGTGCTCCTTGTAGACAGAGGCACGGAAGCTCAGGCAGACTCGATAACGACGGCAAATTACTTCACATCCTATCGCTCTGAACGCAACGCACGCAGAAGCGAGGAATTGCTGCAACTTGACAGCATAATAGAGCTTTATGATGAAGGAAGCGAGAAGTATGCGGAAGCAGTTGACTTAAAGATGAAGATTGTCGGCATGATGGAAAACGAGTTGGTTATAGAAAGCATGATAAAGTCACTTGGATTTGCAGACGCAGTCGTCTCCATAGGTATGGATTCCGATAACGTAAACGTCTTCATCGACAATGACGAGCTTGACGCCACAACCGCGCTCTCCGTCTACAATATGCTCCGTAACGAACTCAACGTACCCGACACGAACATAATAATTATGCCTGTCTATACTCAAATTTAAAAAAACCTTGCAAATTTCTGATGTATGTGTTATAATTGTTTGCGACAAACAAGTTAAGGAGTTAGCATTATGGCACATTTCAGACGTGACCCCGACTCCATGCAGAAAGGCAAGGTCTCGTATAATTCAAGCATAGTCAGCAACATAGTTTCGTTGGCGGTTTCTGAAGTTGAGGGCGTGTCATTATTGCCCGCAAAAAATAAGAGTATCCGCCTGAGCTTTGACAAAGATGGCATTGTCGCCGATATCAGCGTAAAGGTGGACTACGGCTATAACGTGCCCTCGCTTGCTTTCAGAATACAGCAGGCTATCAAACACAATGTCGAGTCCATGACAAACTATAAAGTAGCTAAAGTGGATGTCCACATACAGGATGTCGACTTTCCTGAAAACGCGGTTATCTGACTGAATAACAATACTTTATTCCCTTAATCGTCTTTAAGGGAATATTTCTATTTAAGGCAATTATGAGAACTACAGCAAGAGAAACTATTTTTAAAATTTTATTTTCCAGACAGTTTTCCGAAGGCGACGGCACAGAACTTAAGAATGCGCTGTACAAGGCGGAAAAGCTCACCGAAGAAGATATGAAGTATGGAGACGGAATACTTTCGTTGATAGATACGCACAAGGATGAATTTTCGTCTATCATTGACAGACATTCCTTTGCGTTTCCCGAGAAGAGGATTTATCCGGCAGACAGGAGCATACTGCTCATTGCGCTTGCTGAAATTCTGTATTGTGACGATATACCTGACAAGGTTTCCGTGAACGAGGCGGCTAATATTGCCTCCAAATATTCATCGGAGAGGAGCGCGTCGTATATTTCTGGGATACTTTCTTCAGTAATAGGCGAAAAGACAGGGGCAAACGAAGATGTACAGAATAATTGACGGTAAAGCTCATTCCGCTAAATTGCGTGCAGAAATTAAATTGCGTGCAGAAAAATACTTTGAAAGGACAGGACGCAGAGTCGGACTTGCGGTTGTGCTTGTCGGGAATGATCCGGCGTCCCAGGTATATGTACGCAATAAGATTAAAGCGTGCGAAGAGGCGGGAATAAAATCGTTTGCCAACTATCTCCCTGAGGACGCAACTCAGAGCCAGGTTGAAGAGGTCGTCAGCGGTCTTGTGCGCGATGAAAGCATAAACGGTATTCTTGTACAGCTTCCGCTTCCCGCACAGCTTGACGAAAAACGCATTCTTGACCTGATACCTGTTGAAAAGGACGTAGACGGTTTTTCGGAGCAAAATATAGGCAGACTTTGCCTGAACCAAGAAAGTCTTGTTGCCTGCACGCCAAACGGAGTTATGCAGATGCTGAAAGAGGAAGGCATTGAGTTGCGCGGCAAAAATGCCGTAGTTATAGGGCGTTCTAACATCGTAGGCAAACCCATGGCAATGCTGCTTCTCAATTCCGATGCAACCGTAACGGTTTGTCACAGCAAGACTCAAAACCTTAAGGATATTTGCAGTCGTGCAGACATTCTGGTAGCCGCAATAGGCAGGGCAAAGTTTGTAACAGCTGGCATGGTTAAGCAAGGCGCAGTTGTTGTAGATGTCGGCATAAACAGAAACGAGGACGGTAAACTCTGCGGTGACGTGGATTTTGAAAACGTAAAGGACAAGTGTTCATATATTACTCCCGTACCCGGCGGCGTTGGCCCCATGACGATAACAATGTTACTATATAATACAGTCTGTGCGGCTGAAAGGAGCTGATCTGTTTGATAGTTGACTTCGATAAAAAATACAGCGAATATGCTCAGTATTTTGAAGGTGAACTGAAAGTATGGCTGGATGAAATTTCGACGACGCCCGCTTTGCTCGGCGAGAGCATGAAATACAGCGTAACGCTCGGCGGTAAACGTATACGTCCCGTCATAATGTATGCCGTCGGCGATGCGTTAGGTATAGACAGAAAGGTGATTACGCCCTTTGCCGTGGCGATGGAGTTTATACATACCTATTCGCTTATCCATGATGACCTCCCTGAAATGGACAACGATGATTTTAGACGAGGCAAACCATCAAACCATAAAGTATACGGTACAGGCAATGCGGTTCTGGCAGGCGACGGGCTGCTCAATACAGCATATTCTATTCTTTTCGGAGAATGCTTCAAGGGGAACGAACATATTTCGGCTGCTAAATTTATATGCGATGCGGCAGGTATTTACGGCATGATAGCGGGACAGTCCGCGGACCTGAGTCACGAAGGCGACAAGGCGGCGGATGAAGATACGCTCAACTACATATATGAGAATAAAACCGCAAAGCTTATTATTGCCTCGGCAACTGTTCCTTCAGTACTTGCCGGAGGAAAGTATTATTCGGAACTAAAGGAATTCGGGCGAAGATTGGGCTTTTTGTTCCAACTTACAGACGATATACTCGACGTATGCGGCGACTTCTCCCTGCTTGGTAAGAGTACCGGCAAGGATAAGGACGAGGGCAAGCTCACGGCAGTCAGCCTGTACGGTCTTGATGCAAGCAAAGTAAAAACTGATTTGCTCGGAGATGATTGTTACAGAATCCTTGACGGTATAGAATGTAACGTATCATTTTTGTACGGTCTTGTGGATTTTGTTAAGTCAAGGTTAAAGTAAATATTATATGTTTCTGAATGATATACCCAACGAAATAAAAAGTCTTTCAATCGCACAGCTCAAAGAGCTGTGCGAAACGTTGAGACAGAAAATAATTGCAACGGTGACGCACAACGGAGGACATCTTGCTTCAAATCTTGGAGCGGTTGAACTGACCGTTGCGCTTCACTATGTCTTTGATTTCCCCGAAGATAAAATTATATTTGATGTTGGTCACCAGTGCTACGCCCATAAACTTCTGAGCGGTCGCGCTGACGAATTTGACACGATAAGACTTAAGGGTGGATTGTCAGGTTTCCCTAAAAGGGAAGAGAGCGCGTATGACTGCTATAATACCGGCCATGCGGGTACTTCAGTGTCTGCTGCGCTTGGCATTGCAAAAGCACGCGACATAAAAGGTGAAAACTTTAACGTTATCGCGCTTATCGGCGACGGGTCATTCAATAACGGGCTTGTATACGAGGCATTCAACAGTCTGAAACCGTTGAATACCAATATACTCGTCATTCTTAACGATAACGGCATGTCTATTTCTCCTACAGTTGGCAGTATGCATGAATATCTGGAAATTCTTTCGTCTGACAGCAGACACAGAGAAAAGATTGAGAGACATGCGAATATTTTTGAGAGGTTTGGTTTTTCGTATGACGGCGTTTATGACGGAAATGACCTCGAATGCATGATAGATAAGCTGACAGAAGTCAAAAATAAACTTAAAACAGGGTCGGTAATTCTGCACGTATACACGAAGAAGGGTAAAGGCTATGCCTTTTGCGAGGAAAATCCTCAGGAAACACACGGCGTATCCTCATCCTCAAGTAAGCCGTCTTTGCAATATTCGCAGGTATTGGGAGAAACTCTGTGTGAACTTGCGCGCAAGGATAAAACTATCTTTGCGGTTACGGCGGCAATGACGCCAAGTCTTGGTCTCGAGCCGTTTTTCATGGAATTCCCTGACAGGTGTATCGATGTCGGGATTTGCGAAGAACATGCTACTATACTTTGTGCAGCGCTTGCTACGCAGGGTATTAAACCCTTCTATGCGGTTTATTCTACATTTTTACAGCGTTCCTACGACGAAATCATTGTCGATATCTGCAGTCAGAACCTGCCTGTAACTATCTGCATTGACAGAGCAGGAATTTCAGGGGCAGACGGCGAGACTCATCAGGGTGTATTTGACCTATCGTTTTTGAATTGTATTCCCAATCTTACCATTGCCGTTCCGAAAGACGGTACAGAGTTCAGACGCATGATTGAGATGAGTATACATTTCGATGCGCCGCTTGCCATAAGGTATCCGAAAGATTGTAAATATTCTTATGGCGATAAAGATTCTGAAATAGTTCCCGGTACTTGGCAAATACTGAAAAAAGGCACTTCAGACATTGCGATTCTTGCCTGCGGGGAGAGAGCCATAACGCTTGCACGGCGCGCAATGAATGATAGCGGTGTAAGTGCAACGCTTGTCAATGCGCGGTTTGTAAAGCCTATAGACGAGACTATTCTGGCGCAACTTAACCAGACGCACATTATCACGATAGAGGACAATATGCTTGCCGGCGGTTTCGGGTCTGTAATTCTTGCACGTTTTGCCGACAGCGGTAAAAAGGTACATTGCTTCGGTTATGTGGATAAATTTATTCCGCACGGCTCTGTCGGAGAACTTATGGAGGACTTCGGGTTGTCCTGCAGGGAAATTTCCGAGTACTTGAAGCAATGCGAATAGATAAATACCTCGCTGAAAAATATTCCTCTCGTACAAAGGCGGCGGACGCCGTGAATGCCGGCATGGTTCGCGTCAATGGTAAGAAGGTAGCGGCATCTTACGATGTAAAACCGTCTGATGTGCTTACTTTCTGCGAAAACGACGCATTTGTCTCCAGAGGAGGGAATAAACTCGAACAGGCATATAGAGATTTTGACCTTGATTTTCGCGATAAGATATTTGCGGATATCGGGGCAAGCAACGGCGGGTTTACAGATTGTCTGTTCCGTCACGGAGCAAGGAAAGTATACTGCATTGACGTTGGAGAGAGTCAGCTTGACGGGTCGCTTCTTGAAAAAAATGTAGTCGTGATGGATAATACAAATGCCCGCAACCTGAAAAGCGAAATGTTTGATGACGTCCTTGACGGAGCTGTCATAGATGTCAGTTTCATATCGCTTACATATATTCTTGGTGCCGTGTCGTCCGTCATAGGAAACGGCGGTGAAGTAATTGCTCTCATAAAACCACAGTTTGAATGCGATGATCGCAACGTCGGCAAGAACGGAATTGTCAGAGGGGCCGACAGACACAGGTCAATAATATTAAAGATATATGAATATTGCTTGTCTGTGGGGTTGTTGCCAATTGGACTGACAACAGCCCCGATAGTTCAGGGCAAAAATATTGAATATCTGATACGTCTTTCAAAGGGCGACAAATTGCCCATACCGTTCAGCGAATTGATAAAGTACGCAAAATTATAAAAATTTTGCGTACTTTATTGTATATTTTATTGCATACTTGTATATTTTATGTTATAATTATGCACATGATAGTTGGCGTGTATTTTAATGTAAAATTCAGTGCCGAATACGGAAAGTACCTTGACCATATAACTGCCGAACTTGAAAAATGCCATATTGAATGCAGGCTTGTAAGGGGTGTGGCTGACATCAGGGGAATAAATATACTTATGGTCCTCGGCGGGGACGGAACAATACTGTCTGTCGCCGCTGACTGTGCGTTGAACGGTGTAAAGATTATAGGCATCAATTACGGGCACATGGGCTTTCTCGCTGATTTTGAGTCCGAACAGTTCGAGTACGCATTAAGGCTCATATGCGACGGGAATTATAATACGGAAAAGAGGGCGATGATTCAGGCGGAGTTTGGCGACAAGACCTTCTACGCACTTAACGATCTTGTTATCCAGCGTTGTACCTCAGGTAACGGATTTACCAATACCGTAAATCTTCGTGCGGAAATTGATGGGGCAGTCGTGGACAACTATTCGTCCGACGGCCTTATAGTCAGTACGCCTACAGGGTCTACGGCTTATTCGCTCTCTGCGGGAGGGTCTGTTCTCGCTCCCGACCTGAATGCGCTGATCATGACACCAATCTGTCCTCATTCGCTTCATTCGCGACCGATAGTGTTCAGCGACAGTTCCACGCTAAATATTTTTAATATAGGCGGTAAAAGTCCGCTTAATATAGTAGTAGATGGTAAGGTCGTGGGGTCGCTTACAAATTCTGACAAAGTGACGGTCAGAAAATCTGACTGTCACGCGGAGTTCA
>CALVXA010000046.1 GCA_944368635.1 uncultured Clostridia bacterium | reverse complement strand
GATATGTTGAGACTCATGTAAGGTTGCAGGCTAATCTGTTTGCCGTGGATATGAAAGCTGGTGTCGCGCTTTGCGACGATACAATGCCTGACCGTTCATTTGCATATGCCATGAAGGCGGCAGGCGCTGCCAGGCAAAGGGCTACGGAAACGGGTATTGCCGACTATATTATTTACACGGAGTCGCAGAAAAAGCTCTATACGAAATACATGATGGAATACGACATCAGGAAGATGCTCGAGGAAGGGGCATTCGAGATGGAGTACCAGCCGCAATACAGCATCAAGGAAGGGCGCATTACAGGGTTTGAAGCGCTTTTCAGAATCAAGAAGACGTGGAGCGTGAATGTGGACACGTTTTCATTCATAACCTATGCAGAGCGTACAGGTGCCATGGTTCAGTTGGGAGATTTCATTTTCGAAGAGGGAATGAAGTTTGCAAGACAGCTCAAGGGAAAAAATGTAAGCGTTTCGCTTAATGTGTCGCCCGTACAGCTGATGCAGGCCGGGTTTGTGGAAAATTTTCTGAAAATTTATCGCAAGTATAATCTTAAGCCCGGTTCGGTCTGTGTGGAAATTACAGAAAGCTTTCTTATGACGAACTATACAGAGACGCTGAAAAAGTTGCAGGTTCTGCAGGATAACGGCATTTATGCGCATCTGGACGATTTCGGCACTGAATACTCGTCATTGCTGTATCTCAAAAAATTGCCTGTGTCCACAATTAAGATAGACAAAGAATTTGTCAAGGACATTCTTGTCAGTAAGGAAAGTCAGGCGGTCGTAAAATTTATAACTTCAATAGGCAAACTGCTCAATCTGCGTACAATTTGCGAAGGCGTTGAAACAGTCAAGGAGTATGATATGCTCAACTATCTCGGCTGCGATGCCGTTCAGGGCTGGCTGATATCCAAATCGCTTAAACCTGAAGAGGCGCTTAGGATAGTAGATACATTTGACTATCGTGCCGTTGTCGCGGCGAACGTTGCGAAAAGTTCTGACTGATGCGGAAGTTTTTGGTGCATTGAAAATGAATATTTTAAAATTATTGCTTGCTGGTGAACCGCTTAAACTGGAGACAGGGGTCTATATTCTGTTGCTGGTACTGTTTTTTGTGCTGTGTTGCGTTGCCATTTTCTTTCTCGTGCGGGGCATAAGACGCGACAGAAACAGACTGCTTGCCGAGAAATATAAGGTAAGTCAACTTGACAGAGTCGGTCTGGAGAAGATGCTGGCACATAAATATGAAATAGCTACAGCTGACACGCATTTCTGCGTTATGCTTTTGCAGGTTCACGATGTCGAAAGGATGAAGCTTTCTCTCGGAGAGAAGCAGTTGCAGAAAATTTTTCTCACGCTTAAAGAAAGGCTCATACGAGTAATTCCGAGGGGGTCTAAAATCTGCGACTATGCACCGGATATGCTTGCAGTTTATATGGAAGAGGATATGGACAACAAAGGTATGTCTACGGTTGCGTCTGTTGCGATCTTTGAGTGTACAAGACCTATAACGCTCATTACCCGCGCAAAACTTACGCTTTCAGTTAATGCAGGCATACTTGTATATAACGAGTTCAGTCCGGACAGCTCGTCTTTTATGCAGAATATGGAACTCACGCTTGCAACTGCTTTCAGGGCAGGCGTCAATAAATACGCCATATATTCAGAAGAGCTGGCAGAAACGCAGACTGAAGAGTACAGACAGTATCAGGAGATTAAGGAAGCCATTGCGGAGAATCAGTTTGTACTGTACTATCAGCCGATATTTGACATGGATAACGACAAGGTGTATGCGTATGAGGCGCTTGTGCGCTGGCAACACCCGTCGCTCGGGTTGCTTGCGCCGTCTTCCTTTTTGCCGATAATGGAGCAGACGGGGGATATAAACTGGATAGGTGTTTGGGCGTTTGACAATATGCTTGCCATGCAGACAAGACACTATAAGGCGCATCCCGAAAATTCAGAATTGATTTTTTCGCTCAATCTGTCGCCTAAACAACTTATGTGGCCGCACCTTGCAGAGGAGTTCAGAAAGATTTATAAAAAGTACAAAATACCTGCTGACAGAATATGTTTTGAAATTGTGGAGTTTTCAATTTTCGGCAAGGTAGAAGAAGTGTCGTCCAATATTCTCAAACTCAAGCAGATTGGCTTCAGAATTGCCGTCGATGACTTTGGCATGGAGATGTCTTCGCTCAAACTGTTGGACGAGACAAAGTTTGACTGGGTAAAACTTGACCGACAGTTCGTCGATAAAGCTCAGGACGATTTTCTTATAGGCGGCGTTGTCAGCACGCTTACAGGATACTCCGAGAACAGCGGGTTTATTGTCATTGCAGAGGGAATAGAGGACGAAGTGACCCTCAAATACGTCAAAGGGCTTAAAGTAAAGTATGGTCAGGGTTACTATTTCGGACGGCCGCAGCTGCCTGAAAATTACAATTTGTAAAGCATTGCATCATGATGCTGGTGTTTTGTATGCCGTGCGTTTGTCTGTTGAGTCAACCCATCGCAATAGTAAAATATTATTGTAATTTTTAGTAAAATATATACTGCCTGCTGTTGACATTTTTATTTTTATATTATACAATATAAATACATAATATAGAGTAAAGTATAATAGCAAACTGTCCGAAAGGGCAGGACGCAAAGCTTTAGAACCTAAATATCGCTGTGCGGTATATGGTTGTCAGTTGCCAAAGACTATTTATGCCCGTAATGGGGAATAGGATTTGGCATTTTTTATTTTTAATGTCTTTGTCAGACGTGGAGAGGGTGATGCTGCTTTGTTGATAAGGTGGTTAAAGAGGTTAAAATGGCTGAGGATTTCCAAGGTCGTCATTCCTGTCGCACTTGCCGTATCTCTCATTTTTGTAGGATTTACCGTCTACGGACACGAGGCCGAATATTTTGTAATAAATGCGGGCAATGAAGACGGCGTTCGTCTTTCTCTGACGCTTAACCGCGATCTGAGCGAACAGACCTCGAGGTTATTGGTGCCTGCGGGAGGCAATTACGGCGATGTCACCTACGACACGTCGGAAGTCTTCGGCTATGACCCGTCAGCCTATGCCGATAATCTGCCGGACGACATTGCCAGGCATGACGGCGTACACAGTGTATACAAGAATGAAACAGACTTGGCGTTTTACTCGTTCAGTTTCTATCTCGTCAATAATTCGGACAGGGCAGTAAACGTTGACTATTCGCTCACTATAGAGGAAATGGTAAAGCGTTCCGGCGCCAGCTGTCACGTCGATGAGGCGCTGCGGGTGATGTTCATCGAGGACGAACCCCTGTTGTCGGAGAATACTTACACGATATATCAGAAAAGGAATAAACCTGCGGAGGAGATGACTCCTGCGGAAAGGGAATTTTTCAGTCAGATAAATTATACCAACGTTTTTGACTTTGAATCTGAAAACTGTGTGTTTTCCAGAACGGGATATATGGGATTGGTCAACTTTCCCTCCGGCGGGGTAAAGAGATTTACCGTAGTTCTCTGGCTGGAGGGTAACGACCCGGAATGTATCAACGATATCTTCGGCGAAAGGTTGAGGCTTTCGCTTAACTTCGTAGGTACATAATTCAGATTGCGGCTTTTATAACGGGGAGAAAACCCTGAAAGAATAAGATTAAAAAAAGGAGAATATATTTATGAAAGCGACAAAGAAAATCATTGGAGCGGCAAGCGCACTGGTTGTAGCTGTGGCGCTGTCTGCAGGCTCTACGTTTGCATGGTTTGCAACAAACGATACCGTTACTGCAACAGGCATGCAGGTGCAGACGGCTGTTCAGAAGAACCTTATCATTGCAAATAACGCCGAGGGTACCGATGCGGCAAGCACGGTAGAGTCCACTTTTACGGGCGTACAGACGATGTCACCTTCATCGGTTGCAACGCTTGCAGGTTCCCAGAATTTCTTCAAGGCGACCAACAACACGGGCGTTGACTATACCACGGGTGCGGCAAGCGACGGAACAGTGTTCGGCGCAGCTTCTGTTGCGACCTCGCTGAACGGCGATGGCGCTGCGGACGTCGTTAAGCATTCCTTCTACATAAAGTCCACTTCCGAATCTTACAGCACGCTCTATGTCAGTGGTATTGCCGTAACGAGAAACGATACACAGTCTGAAATAAGCAAGGCGCTCAGGGTGGGCGTGGTCTGCGGAACTAACGGCTACATCTATGCTCCCGTAGAAGGCGCAACCGCAACATATTATGCTATAAACAAGGCAGATACGGTTGCGAGCGTAACGGGTGGAACTGGCGAAGTAGTAGGTGATACCGGTTCTATGAGCCAGTCTGTCACGGCACTGACTGCTTATGAGAATGCGAGCGTACTTGCCGATACTGTTAGCAGCGATGCGTTTGTTCAGGTTGATATCTATATCTGGTACGAAGGTCAGGACCCTGCCTGCAGCAGTGCAAACTCGGTTGTCGTTGAATCGCTTCAGATATCCGTTTCCTTCGGCGTAGTTTCCTAATCTTACAGAATACGCGAATTGAATTGACAGATGAAGACCGCCCCCGAAGCGGAATGCTTCGGGGGCGGTTTATCAGAAACAGGTGAAACAATCGTATCAATTTCTGAAAATACTTCACTCTGAAATAAAAAATATTTTTTAATATATTGCGTTATTACTTGCTTTGTGTTAAAATATAAGGGATATAATGCAGATTTTTGCATTGTAAATCAAAGGAAGACAGGAAAAAAGTTATGTCCCGCAGAACAAAGAAAGTTTTTAACATTGTTATCGACGTATTAGTTGCAATAATACTTGTGCTTGCAGTCATACTTGCAGTCAGTGCAATCACTTCAAGGGCAAGAGGCTATGACAACTATACGGAAATTTTCGGCAGGGCTTACCTCGCCGTGGAGTCAAACTCCATGTCAAAGCAGTACAGTACCGGTGAAGTAAAGGAGGATAACTTCTCCAAAGGCGACCTTATTGTAATCAGAGTTCTCGACTCTGAAGAGGCGCGCACACTTAAGGTGGGCGATATAATCACATTCCAACAGGGAATATCTGACGGCAAGTATGTTTTAAACACTCACCGAATAATCGAGGTGAAGGGCGAGGAGGGGTATGCCACGTCCTATGTAACGCACGGCGACAATAATCCCGATGGTGCAAACGAAACGGTATTGCTTTCCTCTGTCGTCGGCGTATATCAGGGCAAGTCAGGCGGAATAGGAAACGTAATGCTGTTTATGGGGACTTCCGCAGGCTTTTTCACGTGTATTGTGCTTCCCACTCTGTTGGTTGTTGTGTACTGTATAGCCAACCTTGTACTTGTAATACGAAGTGAGAAGAAGGAACAGCTTGCCGCTGCAGACAGACAGAAGGAGGACGAGCGTGCAAAATTGCGCGAAGAACTTCTTGCCGAAATCAAGGCGCAGTCGCAGATAACTGACGGACAGCCGCAAACAGACGTCGATGTCGGTCAGTCTGTCAAAGACGAAAGTCAGGACAAGACGGAAAAGAAATAATTGGTTTATTTTTTCAAAGGATAGAATATGGCTCAATTTGCGGAATACTACGTTAATTTTATATGGACGTGGTTGCAAAATTTATGGTACTTTATAAGTACGTTTTTCTATCTCTTCTATAAGTTATTTATTTTAGACGCCATTGCCTATGTGCAGAATCTGGCAGTTCATGCCCCGGGTTTCGATTTCTGGGGATGGGTTTGCCTTATAATTGTTTCAGCGTGCAATATTGCACTTATATTTTTCCTGCTTTACAGACTTTTTCAGCTTTTGCGCAGGTACATCTTTTTCCGGGCAAAGGAAGTCGAAAAGGATAAACTGATGGAAGAAATTGCCCGACTGCGCGAACAAGCAGACATAATGGTTCAGGAAAAGAGCAAGATTTTCGCGCTTAAACTCGGCCAGGGCGCTTCGCTTGAAAATGCAGCTGCGCCTCTGCGTGCCACTGTTTCGAAAGGTGACGAATCGGAGACCAATACAACTTCCAGATTTACCAAACTTGCGAACGTCGACAGCAAGTATGAACGCAACCCTCACAATGTTCTGATGCGTGACACGGATTTATTGACGCTTAATCAGATAGTGGAGAGGTTTGTAAACTTTGCTGCATCTCAACTCAAACTGTACTATACGGAGGAGACAATCCGCCGTTTCTTTGCTGGGCTCGCCACATCTAAGATAATAATTCTCGAAGGTATATCCGGTACAGGTAAGACATCGTTGCCGTATGCGATGGGCAAGTTTTTCAACAATGCCACACCTATAATTTCTGTACAGCCTTCATGGCGCGACAGGGCGGAACTTATTGGTTATTACAATGAGTTTACAAAGAAATTCAACGAAACGGATTTCCTTGCAAGTCTGTACGAGGTATCGTTCAGGGAAGATCCCAATTTTATTGTTCTCGATGAAATGAACCTTGCGCGAATCGAATATTATTTCGCCGACTTCCTGTCGATTATGGAAATGCCTGACGTTGCGGAGTGGAAAATAGACCTCATTGCAGCCCCTCGCGCCGATGACCCCAAAAACGTGGTATATGGTAAATACCTGGTACCCCAGAACGTGTGGTTTGTCGGTACTGCGAATAACGATGACTCCACATTTACAATTACGGATAAGGTTTATGACCGTGCGGTAACGCTTGAACTGAACGAAAAGGCAGACTACTTTGACGCCCCTATGACGGAAAGCTACAACTGTTCGTTTACATATCTCGACAGTTTGTTTGAAAAGGCCAAATCGGAATTTTCCGTTTCTGAAAAGACGTTGCAGTCCGTAATGCGTTTTGACGAGTTTATCAGAAATAAGTTCAAAATCAGCTTTGGTAACCGTATCCTCAAACAGCTTAATCTGTTTGTACCTGTGTATATGGCGTGCGGCGGAAGCGAGCTTGGCGGGGTAGATTTTATTATTGCGTCCAAGATAATAAGAAAGTTTAATTCGCTTAATCTGCCCTTTCTTACAAAGGAGCTTGACGAATTGAGCGTGTTTCTTGACGATGAGTTTGGCGCTGGCGTAATGTCATACTGTCTGAGTTACATTGCGGATCTTCGTAAACTTGCTTAATAATGCGTAAGTATTCAGCCTGACCTTACGGTTGGGCTGTATTGTTAAGATTTATGGATAAGTCTGTATTTGACAACTTCATATCGCGCATGGACGGAAACGGAGAATTTTTGACTAGGTTTCTCGCTGCTGTCCGTGGCGGAGAAAACAGTATTCTTCACAACAGGCTCTCTCAGGCCGTCACGTTGGACGAGAGTTGGATTACGACTATTGAAGGTGCTTTGTATTCGATAGAGCAGATTGTACGTAATCCAAGGAAATTCATATCCGAAAGTGAACTTATTGTGGATGTTGCCAAGGCAAGGCGGACTAATTCCAGGACTGTAAGACATCTTTCTTCACATTCGCAGTTTATTCAGAGTATTGACGATAACGGAGAGGTGAGACCGAAGAAGCTGCTTACGGCAGAGCTTGAAGAAGAGCTTGGAATATATGAAAACAGGTTTATCTGCGCGCTTGTCAACAGGCTTATAATCTTTGTCGAACAGCGCTATGTCGACCTGAACAATAAACTTGACGTATTTACGCAGACAAATGTAAGAATGCATTCTGCGTTCAGTATAGGCGAAAACAGGTTCAGGTGTGAAATTAACTTAAGTGTGGATGAACCGCCCGAAGATGTGAACTATGTCAATATGAACAGGGCACTGTTCGAACGCATAGAGGTATTACGCCGCAGGTTGCGGGTACTCCAGTCTACAGAGTTCATGCGTCAGCTTGGCAAGGGAAAACCCGTTCGTCCCCCTATACAGAAGACAAACCTCCTGACAAAAAATATTGACTATAACAACTGTTATAAACTGTGGCTTTACATTTCATCCTATACGTATCTCGGTTACAGTGTTGAAGTTCAGGACAAGAATTTACCTGTCGGTGGCGATTACTACGACGATCTGTCGGTAATTGCGGCGTTGAGTCTGGGGTCTCTCGTTGGCGACAATGTGCTCAACAGGGATAAATATGCCGAGTTGCAGTATTCAGAGCAGCAAGAAAGGGAATACACGATTGTAAACAACTTTGAATTTACTCCCGATTTCGGCGATTCAAAGCAACAGGTCGGCGCAGATGCGATTAACGAGTATTACTATCGCAGAATGCGTGATGAGCTTTACAGGGCGGCTGAAGACGGAGAATTCGAGATTGAAAATAGTCTTAATGTCAATTTCGTAAAGTTTTTCCGTTCGGTTTCGCGCATAAACGACGCCATGTTTACGGAACTTATTGACGACCAGATAGAGCGTACAACAGATTTTACCGTAATAACTCCGCTCGATAAGAAAAAGTTAAAGAAGAAAAGGCTTAAAGAGCGGTTAAAGCGCACCAAACTGTATCTTAAACTTAAGTGGGAGGAGCTGGAGCGCGCTCAAAGGCTCGTTGAACGTACACAGACCAGGCTCGACAGGCTTAATGAAGATATTGTAGCGGCCGAAGATAAGCGCAATGGCCGTAAGCCAAGCAAAAAATCATTAGGAAAGAAGGAAAAGCAGAGTTGAATAAATTTAAAAGAGCTCTGAAAATCATTTCAACCGTACTTACGGCAATAATTTTTGTGTGTGCCGTTGCGGTAATAATAAATATTGTTGTATGCCGTGCCCAGAACAGACCGGTAAGATTTTTCGGTTATTCATTTGCCGTGGTTCTGAGCAGCTCGATGGAGCCTGAAATAATGAAGGGCGACATGATAATGTATAAGGAATACGACTTTAATGATCTGAAGGTCGGAGATTACATTGTATTTGTTGCGGGTGAAGGGTTCGGTAAGCTTCAGGGACAGAACGTAGTACACAGTGTGTACGAGATTACAGACGAAGGCATAATTACAAAGGGCGTAAATGAGGATACCAATAAGACTCCTGACAAGGGCTATGTGACGGAAGAAAATTTCCTTGGAATTTGCACATATAATTCTGCAGTACTTGGCGGAATATTGTCATTCTTTTCGCTATACGGTATCTATATTGTAATTGCGCTTGTAGCAATACCGTTCATTTTAATTCAGATAATAAGAATTGTAAAGATAGCGAGAAGCAAAGAATAATTAAATCCCCCGTAATTCGGGGGATTATTTTTCTTATACCTATGGCAAAAACTTAATTGTTGACTTATTTGCTCGTTTAGGGTAAAATAATCATAAATGCAACAGAATGCGCTTATCTCGTCTGGCGTCGAAGCGTTATGCGAATTTCTTGTGAATGGCATCTGTATGAATAAAGGACCTAAAACGATATGTTTTAAGTCCCTCAATGGTGCCGGTGGTGGGGGTCGAACCCACACGGTATCGCTACCACGGGATTTTGAGTCCCGCGCGTCTGCCAATTCCACCACACCGGCAAATCAGTTCAAAGTACTTTAATATTATATTATAGGATAATTCAAAAATCAAGCTTTTTTTAAGTTAAGGTCAGTTAATTTATGGATAAATTAGTGCTTATTGACGGTAACAGTCTGCTGAACAGGGCGTTCTATGCAACGCCTGTTTTCAGTACTTCTTCAGGGCAGCCGACAAATGCCATATTCGGTTTTGTCAAGCTCATGCTCAAGATAATTTCAGATGTTGACCCTCAATATTTTATAGTTGCATTCGACCTTAAGGCGCCGACATTCAGACATAAGATGTATGATGGGTATAAGGCTACCAGACATCCCATGCCGGAGGAGCTTGCGTCCCAGGTGGAACCGTTGAAGTCTTTGCTCGCTGCCATGAAAGTGGCAACATGTCAGAAAGAGGGCTTTGAGGCAGATGATTTAATAGGTACTCTGTCAAACAAATTTGACGTTCACAGCTACATTTATACGGGCGACAGGGACAGCTTTCAGCTTGTGGACGAGCGTACGGACGTTTTCTTTACAAAACGTGGGGTAAGTGACCTTCAGAAGCTTTCTGTGGACAATTTTGTAAGCGAGATAGGTTTTGTACCCTCTGCAGTCATTGATTTTAAGGCGCTTATGGGCGATAAGTCGGACAATATACCGGGCGTTTCGGGTATCGGCGAAAAGACAGCCCGCGCTTTGCTGGGGCAGTATGGAGACCTGTCGGGAATATATGACCATATTGAAGAAATCAGGCTCGACGGCGTAAGGAAGAAGCTTGAAGCAGGCAGGGAAATGGCAAGACTTTCGTATTCACTCGCAACGATAGACAGAAATTGTCCGCTGGAAATTAAACTTGAAGACTGTCGTACTCCCCATAAATTTTCACGGGAAGTTAAGGAGATGTTCCGCAGTTTTGAATTTAAATCGTTGCTCGCCCTCGACATATTTGAAGGTGAGGAGACAATACAGTCCCGTGCGTTTTGTCCCGAAATTCGCGAAATTAACGACACAAAAGAGCTACGTGCGTTCTGCGGAGTTGTAGGAAAATACTTTATTGCGTCTTGCGAGGGTGGGGTAAATATTTACTCCGAGGGCAGATGCGTTGCCGTCAGATGTCAGGAGGAAAGCCTTCTCAGTATGCTTTCAGAAAGCGCGCTCGCGGATTGTATTGACGGAGTAATGTCAAAAAAGGAAAATACCGTCGTACTTTTCGACTATAAAAAATTTTTGCATACCAGGTCTGCTGGTTTCAGACCTAAATGCAGAGTGGATGACCTTTCAGTGCTGTGCTATCTTGCCGATAACACATCTGCGGGGTCTACGCTTGCCGAGCTCTGCCAACAGAGAGGATACGAGAAGAAGTATTCCGCATATGTAATGAGCATTTTGTATGAGGAGTATTTTGATATTCTCAAGAACGAAGAAATGTTCGGACTGTATGAGGATATTGAAAGGCCGCTTATTGATGTGCTATATGTCATGGAAGCAAAAGGCGTGAAGGTGGATAAGGCGGAACTGGATCGGCTTGGCAAGCAATATGCGGAAAAAATTGAGGAATTGAGCAATGCCATATATGAAAAATGCGGTGAAAAGTTCAACATAAATTCCCCGGCGCAACTTGGCGAAGTGCTGTTCGTCAGGCTTGGGTTGAAGTCAGGCAAAAGGAGCAAGTCGGGAAAGTATTCCACTAATGCTGATATACTTGAAAAACTTGCCGAAGAGAGCGAAGTTGTAAAGTATGTGTTACGGTACAGACAGTATCAGAAACTCTTTTCGACATATATAGAGGGATTTAAACCGCTTCTTGACTGCGATTACGTCGTTCACACTACCTATAACCAGACTATTACTTCGACAGGCAGACTTTCTTCCGTGAATCCAAATCTTCAAAATATACCAATAAGGGAGGAAGAAGGTAGGGAACTGCGCAAGCTGTTTGTTGCAAGAGAGGGGAATGTCTTCATAGATGCTGACTATTCGCAGATAGAATTGCGGCTACTCGCACACTTCTCAGGATGCGGGGAACTTATTACTGCCTATGAGCAAGGACGCGATGTCCATGCATTTACGGCGTCACAGGTGTTTGGCGTTCCCCTGAATAAAGTAACAGCCGAGATGCGAAGGCAGGCTAAAGCAGTGAATTTCGGTATAATCTACGGAATTAGTGAATTTGGTTTGGCAAAAAATCTGAACATTCCTGTAAGACAGGCAAAGGAATATATAGATAAATATTTCCAACGTTATGGCGCGGTAAAAGAGTATATGCAGTCAAATGTGGAATTTGCGCGTGCGCATGGGTATGTATCCACAATGACGGGAAGAAAGAGATATATCAAAGAGATAAATTCAAGCAATTACAATCTGCGACAGTTCGGCGAGAGGGCGGCGATGAATATGCCGTTACAAGGTACAAGCGCGGACATTATTAAAATAGCTATGGTCAATATATACCGGGCTCTCAAGGCAAAAAAACTTAAGTCTGCGCTTATTTTGCAGGTGCACGATGAACTTGTCATAGAATCGCCTGAAGATGAGCAGGACGAAGCGCGTGCCATATTGGTAAACGAAATGGAAAATGCGGTAAAGCTTAAAGTCCCGCTTGTTGTCGACGTACACAGCGGTAAAAATTGGTATGATGCAAAGTGATATTAAAATAGCAATAACGGGCGGCATAGGCAGCGGCAAGTCAACGGTCGGCAGAATTATTTCCGACTATGGTTATTGTGTCTTTTCGTGCGATGCCGTCTATGCTGAAATTGTGCGGCAACCTCAGTTTGTGAATATGCTTGCCACAGAGTTCGGGAAGACGATAAGATCCGCCGACGGGGGCCTTGACAGGGGCGAGCTGTCGCGTCTTGTGTTTTCGGATTGTAAAAAGCTCAAACGACTCAATGAAATTACACATCCGCTTATCATGGAGAAAATGTTTTCCATGGCGAAAGGCAAGGGGCTGTGCTTTTTCGAAGTCCCGCTCTTGTTCGAATGTGATTATGAAGATAAGTTTGACGGAGTGATAGTAGTGCTGCGCGACAGGGAAAAACGCATAGCGGAAGTCGTTCGCCGCGACGGACTCTCAAGACAGGAGGTCTGTGCCAGAATGTGTAATCAGTTTGATTATGACAATGCAGAATTTGACGGGTATTTTGTTATTCACAACGACGGTACGCTTGAGACATTGAACTGGCAGGTGGCTGATTTGTTGTCGGAAATTGCTTCAAAGCAATACTGAAAAATAATTAAAAAAATTCTGTATTTTAGTCGTCTTTTAGCTTGACTTATTTTAAGAAATATTATAGAATAAAAAAGCTTTTGAAGAACGGCACGCACTCATGGCGGAATTGGCAGACGCGCAAGACTAAGGATCTTGTGGGCGACCATGCAGGTTCAACTCCTGTTGAGTGCACCAAGTCATAATAGCTTGAACTTCTTTACTGTAAAAAGAATGTTCGGGCTATTTTGCTATATTGAGGAATTTAAAGAATTCCGAACATAAAAATAGCGGGCAGAGCA
>CALVXA010000045.1 GCA_944368635.1 uncultured Clostridia bacterium | reverse complement strand
GCGCATATCCCGTGGAGGCAGTCAAGGCTATGGCGAGAATTGCAGAACAAGCTGAAGCCAACACGGCATATCTCGCATACATAGAGGACGGAGACTATCGTATAAGAAACCTTGCCGAAGCGCTTTCACACTCCGCCTGCACGCTTGCACACGATATAGGCGCAAAAATTATTGTTGTCTGCACCAGGACGGGAGGTACAGCAAGGACTGTTTCGCGTTTCCGCCCCATGATTGACATTATTGGCATGACCACAGACGAACACGCTTACAGAAAGCTTGCCATGAGTTGGGGCGTCATTCCCGTGATGAGCGAAGAATTCTACTCCGTAGACGTTCTGTTCCACTATGCAAAGAGGGCAGCCATAGAGTCGGGGCTTGTCACAAAGGGCGACAAAATAGTTCTTACGGGCGGCACGCCCAACGGCAAGAGCGGGAATTCAAATCTTATTGACGTGGAAACGATACAATAAGCCGCCCGACGCCATGCGAAACTCCTCAGAATAATCACTTCTCACAAAAATTCAACACCGAATAAAGTTTATAGGGCGTACGGAAATTTGCCGTACGCCCTTATTGTTGTCTGAATGCGCTGAACATTTTAAAGTACGCTTTTGCCAGCGCCAGCCTGCCTTAACCGTTAGCGGCTGCACGGAGCCAACCCGCCGCAATCAGATTACGGCTCCACATTATAAGTATATGCCCCGCTGAACAGTATATTAAGATGAAACACATCGCCCCTGACGAATGTAGTAAGTTCTCCGCCGTACTTTCGGGCAATCATCCTGATGCTGCGCAGACCGAAACCATGATAGTTCTTGTCCGCTTTGGTGGTCAAAGGCAGACCGTCGCTGAAAGACACAGGCGCTGAAAAATAATTTTCCTCCTGCACGATCAGCATATCGTTCTTACTCTTGATTACAATGTTGATTATTCTCTTCTGCTTCTCCTTTAAATTTATGACCGCCTCAAGCGCGTTGTCTATTATATTGCCGAAAAGGCAACACAGGTCGCCGCTTTCCATAAAGGAAAGTTTTTGCCCTTCTATCATGCAGGTAAATTCAATGCCGTTCTGCTCGCAATACAGGCTTTTCTCCGTAAACAGGACATCCAGCAACTCGTTGCCCGTCGAAACCTTTGAATCATATATAGAAATGCTCTTATACAGATCGTCAACGGCCTGACTGCTCATGCTCTCGCGCGAGGATATGAATGCGCTGAGCTTGTATTTGATATCGTGACATTTTATATTGATCATGTCTATGGTATCTTTGGAGATCTCGTACTGCTGCTTACTCTGCTTGATTGCATATTGCAGGTACTCCACTTCCTTCTCCAGGTTCTTCTGTTCCACCGTACGCGAGATTAACAGCATTACGACAGCGCAGCACACAACTGAAAAGGCATTGCCGGTCTGCCACAGCACATAGTAATTTCTGTCCGTAAATCTGCCTATTCTTTCAGTACTCAACCGTGCAAAAAATACATCTTCAAGCGAACAAAGTACTATCGTTATGGCAAGCACTATGAGCGAAGTTATAAGCATACGGTAATTTATGCGGCTGTTGTCAGTCATTCGGAGCGTAAGCGGACGTATGAAAAGAAAATATGTCGCAACAGCAATTACCGCAAAGAAGAAATAATAAATAAGTCTGTAGTACAGCTCGTACAAATTTCCCCAGCCATCGTACAGTCTGAAATTTTCGCCGACACCCCACAGGATGAGAAAGAGTTTGTAAAAAAGGTTCTGTACCGCATATGCAAAACTGCAACAGAAAAGAACTGTATTATAATCTTCATTGAAGCACAGTCGGACGTGCAGAGTGACGAGCGCAAAAAGCAATATATAAATGAGCACCCTGCCAAACACGTTATCCCCGAAAAGATTGTATAAAAATGCCGCGCCGAAACCCGCTGCCAACACAATCGCCACTGCCGAAACCCTTAAGGCAAAACGAGGAGCGCGGTTAAGCCGCAGCGTCACGAGGGCGCAGAATACATACAGTTCGATAAGGAATTCAAGTATTATGCGCAAATAGTCCGAAACAACGGAAACGATATCCATCAGTCCTTTCCCCCGCCTGCACCCGCAAACCAGTTTGCAAGTTCTGCCATGAAGGACGCGCGGCGCGGTCTGCTTATCTGCAATACGCTGTTGCCTACCTGTACTTCGGAATTTTTTACGCTTATTATAAATTTAGGATTTACGAGATAACACTTGTTGCAGCGAAGAAACCCATATTTTTTAAGGTCATTCTCGACATTTGCGAGCACTCCCGTAACCTCTACGACGTCATCGACGAGATGATAGTACAGCCTGTGACGGATAATCTCCACATACATGAGTTTATCAGTAGAAATACGCCTTACCCCACCCGTCACGTTTATGAGAATACCCTTTTCCTCATGCATAAGATAGATATCCAAAGCCTTCCTGAACTTCATGGAAAAGTCATAATAGGTGACGGGCTTAATCAGAAAACTCACGGCATCCACTTCGTATCCCTTCTGGGCAAATTGCACCATGCGGGTTATAAAAACCAAGGACACCGTCCTGTCAAGTTTACGTATTTCGAAAGCCGCATCCATGCCGTTCATTCCCGGCATCTGAATATCCATGAATATTACGGCGTAAGTAGAGCAATAATCCTTGAGCAACGCATCGGCAGAGCTGAAACGAACAACGTTAAATTGCTGTCTGCTCTCCCGGGAATACTGATTTATAAAAGATATCAGACTCTCTGCCGAACTGTCGGTATCCTCTACGACGGCTATATTATACATTTGTCTCTCCGTATTTTGTTGTAAATAAATTGAAAATTATATTTGCAAGTTAATTGTATAGTAAAGCTGCCGTATTGTCAATACGGCAGCTTTAATTAAATAACGGAAATAAACCAAATAATCCGTCATATTCAGGTTATATGAGCCGTCAGAGCGCCCTTATGCTCTCTACAGGTCTCTTCTTTGCGATTGAGTAGACGGGCATGAACGTTGAAATTACAGATGTTATGACCGCAATGCCTATCATTATTCCAATCGAAACGGGTCCGAAAACAAATAGTACAAGGGGAACGCCGAGTTCCTGCGCAATGAGATTGTTAAACACAAGGCACAGTATGAACGACGCGATTATGGACAGCACCAGACAGATAAGCGTTATGAATGCAGACTCCGAATAGAATATCTTGAACACGTCTGCACTTCTTGCGCCAACCGCCCTCAATATGCCTATCTCCCTCTTCTTGCTCGAAATGGAGACCGAAATGAAGTTGAACAGCAACAACATGGAGAACACGGCAAATGCAATGCCCACATACAGGAATACCTGCGAAAGTATTTCAATGAGGCTTACATAGTCCTCAACAGACGTGACGCATGAATTGAGGATTGAGTAAAAGGAATCGTCGTCCGCAGTAGTAAACGCCCTATCAAGAACCTTGTCAAGGTCAATTGCCTGCTTATTGAATATCACCTTCTGATAGATGTCGCCAGTCGGATCATACTTCGTGACCATTTCGTCCCTGAAAGTATTTGAAGTATCCACATTCATCATCGAATACAACTGTTCGCCGAGATATGCGCCGTCGGTGTTTTCGAAGAAAAATCCCTCTATCTGTACGGGCGTGCCGCTGACTTCTTGACCATCTTCTTTGATTGTTATATTTTCAGCAACAGAAATGTTGTGGTCATTGACAAACTGCATCACGTCGGCAAATGCCTGCAGCCTTTCCTGCGTGGTGGCCTTTACATATGCCTGGGTTGTTTCGTCGTAATATTCTCCTTTTCTGAATTTGTCCAATTCTGAAGACACAGAGTTCCACTCGTTTAATGCAGAATCGTACTCTCCATCAATCAGATTATCCAGATAACTCCATACATTGTCGCTGATAATACTACCTAAAGTTCCGGTACTTAACGCCATGCCGGTTGCGCCGAGCGAACTGAGCTCTCCGCCGTCAAGAGAATATACGGTCATCTTGTCCAGCCCGCTTCTCGGAGGAAGTTGCGCAACGCCGCTGAATGAACCCAGCTCCGATTCTCCAAGCATTATATCCATGGATTCAGTCCAGTCAAAGTAGTTCTTGTTTTCGTATGAATTATCCTGACTTGCAAAATATTTGCTGTTGGTCTCATAGAAGTCATCGGAAACAAGGCAGTAGGTGTAAAATCCGTTGACACGTTCCTGCTCCCACTCGTACTGCATATCGGAAGCCTGCTGACTTATCTGCAAATATTTCTGGGGAATTTCAGGGCACTTATAGACGCCTACAACCTTTAAAGCAACCCCATCGCCGCTACCGCCATACTGATTTTTAATTTTCAGGCTGACATTTTCGAGGTCGGAGTACTCATTTATCTGCTTATCGGACATACCGCTATTGCCCTGTACAGATACAGAACCCGACTCCTTGATGGAATTGAAGGTATACTCCGAAATCATTATTTCGTCCGCGCTCTGGGGATACTCGCCCCACAGAATCATGTCATTGCGATAAGCGCTTGTTTCAGAAGTAATGCCAAACCCTGCAATTTTGTTAGAGTAAAGATATCCCTGGGGATTTGCCACATTTGAAATTTCGAAAAACTCGCCTGACCCGCCATAATTCCCTGAATTACTGTAATTAAAAGTAAATACGGCGTTGCTGTCGATATTTTCGATTATCTCCTGACGTTCGCTTTCCTTGAACCCCGCGGTAGCACTACTTGTGTAGCTGCTGGTAAGTTCATCGCCATTGTAATAGTTATAGGTCATATAGTATGACTTGCCGACATAGACAAGCTCGTCAGAAGACATTTCAAGACTCTCTCCGATGGTATTTCTCTCGTTGAAGAGCATAAGCGTGGAGAAAAGCCCGAACATAACAAAAGCAACGAACGTCAGAAAAATCGTAAAGAAAAGCCTGAAAGGCTTTACACGCATACTGCTTAAGCCTATCTTCATTGCATGTCGGAAAGGAAGCTTGGAGCGGATGAACTTGCTCTCTTCAGGGGCATATTCCCTTACCTTGATTTGTTTTTCATCCGTTTCTTTGAACTGCTCCCTCGCGCCGCTGTCGTCAATCCTTGCCTGCTTCCTGAATGCAGCAATATCGCCCGAATTGTTGGATATAAGCACATTGGCATCAGCGGAGAGAATAAATTTTTCGATTTTGCTCAGATCGGTCTGGGTAAGCTTTGCGCCTGCCTTTACCGAAATGGTATTATCGCCTATGTAACTTACGTTATCGCTTGCAGCGACAGCTTGAACCTTGTGTTTGGTTACATCGGATATGACCTTGCCGTCCTTGAGTTCTATTATTCTGTCGCCGTATATTTCGGCAAATTCTCTGTCGTGCGATACGACGATTACAAGCTTCTCTTCGGACAGCTTTTTAAGGGTGTCGAACACCTGCTTGCCCGTTGCGGAATCAAGTGCGCCCGTAGGCTCATCCGCCATTATTATTTCAGGCTCCTTTACAAGCGCTCTCGCAATGGCAATACGCTGTTTTTGTCCGCCCGAAAGAGTATTGGGCTTACGCTTTGCATACTGTTCCATGTCTACGGAACGGAGCAGTTCGGCAATCTTTTCCTTGTTCTTGGGTTTGCCCTGAAGTTCAAGCGCAAGGGCTATGTTATCTTCCACGGAGAACTCGTTGAGAATGTTATACTCCTGGAAGATAAACCCTATGAACGTGTTACGGTAGCTGTCGAAATCGCTCGTGGAGAAGGTCTTGCTTCCCCTGCCTTTTACGATAATTTCGCCTGCGTCCGGTCTGTCAAGGCCGCCGATTAGATTAAGCAGCGTTGATTTACCGCTGCCCGACTTACCGAGAAGGAAGATCATTCCCGTATCCTCGAAGACGAGTGAAACGTCGTCGAGGGCACGGACGTCTGCACCGCCCTTCGTCCTGTAAATCTTTGTCAGATTTCTGATTTCAAGCATCTTTTATTCTCCTTTGAAATTTTGACCATCTTTATTTAAAAGCCCCGATCAACCGCGAAGATACGAAAGTATTTCCGCCGAATTTTTGTCGGGATTAGCTTTATTCCATATTTTCTCTATCCTGCCATTCTCATCGATTAAGAACGTTGTCCTTACGACGCCGTAGGACGTCTTGCCGTAAAGTTTCTTTTCCTTCCATACATCGTATGCCTTTATCGCTTCCAACCCCTCGTCGGAGAGCAGTATGAAAGGTAACGAATATTTACCTGCAAAGCGCACATGCGATGCTGCGCTGTCCTTGCTTATGCCTATAACCTTGACGCCGAGCGCCACATATTCGGAATAGTCTGCGGCAAAAGCACATGCCTGCCGCGTACAACCGGGCGTATTGTCTTTGGGATAGAAATATAAAACTACTTTACTTCCCTTAAAAGATGAAAGCGTTACAAGATTACCGTTTACGTCCGGAAGAGTGAAATCCGGTGCATAGTCATTTATCTGCAACATACAGGTGTTCTCCTTAAATTGAAATTTTGGTTTTACGGATACTATATCGGATAAATTATACTCTTGAAGACGGGCGGCAGTCAATAATTTGGAAGAACGTTTTGTAATTTAAGGCAAAAATTTTACAAAGCGAAAAAAATTTTGCGCCCCGTCTTGACACAGACAAGTTTAAAAGTATAATAAAATTGAAACAATTACTTATGAAACGGTACGATATAATTCCTACCGGAAGGAACAACATGAATGTAATAAAAAAGTTATGGGCGAGAACTTTTCAGATTTCGATGAGGGCCGTGTTGCCACTGTTGCCTTACAGAAAGCCCAAAATACTCAAAGATGTATGCGAAGTTCCTGCGCTTCTGAAAGACAAGGGAAAAATCCGAGCACTCATTGTCGCCGATCCCGTAATAATGCAACTCGGAATTGCCGCGCCGATGCTTGAGACTTTTACTGAAAATAACGTCTCTTACAGCGTATACGACAAGGTAATACCAAACCCCACCACCAGGGAATGCGAAGAAGCCAGAAAGCTTTATATCGACGAAAAATGTGACTGCATTGTAGCTATCGGCGGCGGTTCTTCGCTTGACTGTGCGAAGGCAGTCGGCGCAAGAATCGCACGCCCCTCTAAGCCGCTTGCAAAAATGGAAGGCATACTTAAGATAAGGAAGAAAATACCCCTGCTGGTCGCCATACCGACTACTGCGGGAACGGGCAGCGAAACGACGCTTGCCGCAGTGATATGTGATGCGCAGACGAGACATAAGTACGCAATAGACGACTTCCCGCTTATACCCTCCTATGCCGTACTGGACAAAACTCTTTTGAAAACTCTTCCCGCAAAGGTCATTTCAACCACGGGAATAGACGCGCTCACCCATGCAGTCGAAGCTTACATAGGCAGGTCCACCACAAAGGACACCAGGGCTGACAGTCTGAATGCTATAAAGCTTATATTTGAAAACCTTGAAGAAGCCTATACAACCAAAAGCGACATCAGCCTGGACAATATGCTTCATGCCGCGCACTATGCGGGCAGAGCATTTTCCAAGTCCTATGTAGGCTACGTTCATGCCCTTGCGCACGCGCTCGGCGGAAAATACAACACTCCCCACGGGCTTGCCAACGCCGTACTGCTTGCACCTGTACTCAAGGCATACGGCAGTACGATTTACCAAAAACTCAAAAAGATATGCGTATACTGCGGATTTGCATCCGAAGACGACACGCCGAAACAATGCGCGGAGATATTCTTCGCCAAACTCGAAGCGCTCGAAAATGCGGTAAATATTCCGCTCTCGCTGCCCGAAATAAAGACCGAGGATTTGGATACGCTTGTAGACTACGCTTACAGGGAGGCATATCCCCTCTATCCCGTACCCGTGCTGTGGGACAGGGAACAGCTTAAAAAAATGTATATGGAGGTTTCCGTAAATGGATAACGAGGACATCATCAGAGATTTATTCAAAAGACAAAAAGATTTCTTTGCACAGGGCGGCACGCTTGACGTGGCTCTGAGAAGAAAGAGACTTATTTCCCTGAGGGACGCAGTGGAAAGTTATACCGATAAGATTGCACAAGCGCTTAAGTCCGACCTTGGCAAAAGCGCTTCCGAAAGCTACCTGTGCGAGACAGGCATGACCCTGAGCGAAATTAACTATCAGATAAAGCACATCAAAAAATTTACAGCAAGACAGCGGGTAACCACACCCATGGCGCAGTGGATTTCAACCAGCTACCGTTACCCCTCGCCCTACGGCACAGTACTTATAATGAGTCCGTGGAACTACCCTGTTCTGCTTTCGCTTGACCCGCTGGCTGAGGCAATCGCCGCAGGAAATAACGTCATTTTAAAGCCCAGCGCCTACTCGCCTGCAACATCCGCCGTCCTTAAGGAGTTGCTTGCGGAAGTATTCCCCGAAGAAGTTGTAGCCGTCATAGAGGGCGGCAGGGAACAGAACAAGGCATTGCTTGACCTTGACTTTGATTACATCTTCTTTACGGGCAGCAAGGCGGTTGGCAGACAGGTATATGAAAAGGCAGCTTCCCGTCTTACCCCCGTCACACTTGAACTTGGGGGGAAAAGCCCCTGCATAATAGATGAAACGGCAAACATTCCGCTTGCCGCACGCAGAATTGTATTCGGGAAATATCTTAACTGCGGGCAGACATGCGTCGCCCCTGACTATATTCTGTGCCATTCATCTGTAAAGGACAAGTTCATTGCAGAAGCTGCAAAACAGATTGAAAAACAGTACGGCAAAAATCCGCTGGAGAACAAGGACTATGGAAAGATAGTTTCCGCCAAGCACTTTGCACGCGTAAAGGGACTTATAGACCCGAAAAAAGTTGTCTGCGGCGGAGAATGCAACGAGGAGACGCTGCAGATTGCCCCCACTATTATGGACAACGTGACGGCGGAAGACAGTGTGATGGGCGAAGAGATTTTCGGTCCGATTATGCCCGTACTGACTTACGATGACCTTGACGCGGCAATAACAAAGATTAATGAGGGTGAAAGTCCCCTTGCCGCCTATTACTTCTCCACAGACAGGAAATCCATTGAGAAGTTCCTTGAACGCACAAGGTTTGGCGGCGGTTGCATAAACGACGTAATTATTCACCTTGCAACGCCGCATATGCCCTTCGGCGGATTCGGGGAGAGCGGCCTTGGTTCCTATCACGGCAAGACAGGTTTCGATACGTTCACGCACTATAAATCCATAGTTGACAAGAAAAATTTCATAGATTTACCTATGAGATATCAGCCGTACAACAAGCGCAATGATGCTCTTATCAGAAAGTTTGTAAAATAATAAGTTGAAAAATCAAGGGTCTGCGCGGACAGCGCAGACCCTTTGCTTATGCTTTTATTAAACCATTTGGTCCCGCAGGAACTAAACCTCAATAGACTATGACAAGTCGTCAAACAGGCTGAGTTGCATGCCTTCTCCGTCAAAACTGTCAGTCTGAACTATAACTCCGTCCCAATGCTCGTCGATTGGCTTTGCGCCGAGAGCAATTAGTTCTTCATTGCCCAGATACTTCGAAAGTTTACGACAATACTGCGTACACCATCCGCGCTTGAGGTTGCGGACGACACCCGTCCAGGTGCCTCCTCTGCGTAGATGAGCGCGCACTGCCACAGCCCCGCGGGAGAGCATATATATGTAATTGTTGCGCATAAGTGCGCGTGCCGCGGAAAAGCCTTCGTCGGGGAGTTCGGCAGTAACTATGACCATGCGCCCCTCGCTTGCCGCAGAGCGCACTTCCGCGAACGCCGTCCTTTCCTCTATCGCAAAAGCCGTAAATTCCACCACGTCCGCGCCAAGCCCCAGGGCGGCAAACTCTGCCGCACAATCTATGCCTCGCGCACCTCCAGAAACAACGCCATATCCGCGGGCAACTGTCTTTGCAACAGTATTACGCGCAAAGACTATGTCATCCTCGTCGCAGTCACGCACGCCGACATAGCCTGCCATAGGCTTTTCCAGCAGTTTCTCATTGCCGTAGTAAAAGAGTACCGGCGGACAGTAATCACCCGCCGCACGCCTTATCCTTGCAGGATACTCCTCTTCAGCAAACGTCATCACGCCTATCCCTGCGGCAGCGTATCTGCGCAGCCTTGCGTTCCATTCTTCCCTGCGGGCAAGCAGGCGAGAAATTCTCCCGCTCAACCCGTCGGGCAGGGAAATCTCCTTTTCTGTAAATTTACGCGAAAATATATCGCCGAGCCGCAACGATTTTTCCTGTAAAGCCGCGCTGAGCTGTCTGAGCTCGCCCGCATTGAGCGGCAAAGAATCTGTAAGCGTGAGCCTGCATCCAAGACAGGCGACTGCCCTTCTGTCCCTTTCGGCAACATTCATCTGAATACACTCCCCGGTTCATAACTGTACCCATCGATTAGTCATGCGAATAAAGCGCAAACCTCGTAATACATTTATCTTTTATCTTTAATAACTACGGCAAAATAATTTTTTCCGCGCAACGAATAATTTCGCCGTACACTGACGACATATCATATTTATATGTCTGCATATGTACAACTATTATCGCGTCAGATTATGAGTCCGTCGATAAATTGGTAAATCTGCCCCATTACCTCGTCGTCCTCACGCGTGGCGGCAGTCCAGTCAAACCGACGATAAAACGTCAGTCTTTCTTCGTTGCTTTCAAACTCTGACGAGAACAACGACTGCAATATACGCTCCGCCTCTGTCGTATTGTAAGGGTTGTGCCCTTTGTCGTCAAACAGGCGGACAATTACGTTCGGCGTGCGCATATGCATTGCCGCACTGTCTGCAAGCGGTACGGTAATGTCGCGTTTGCCATGAATAACAAGGCACTTCACACCGCTCCTTTCAGCCGCGGAAGATGCGCGAATATTGCCTTTTGCGCCAAATTTCAAGAAGTTTATTAAATAAAACCACGGAGAAGCCAGTGCGGCAAGTTCCTTTAACACTTTTCCGCCTGCAAGCCCTGCGGCGTCCACGATGGCGCGGACGGGCGAATCGAAAGCAGAGAGTGCGACCGCGCCGTCCGCTCTTGCCCATTTAAGTGCGCAGAGCGCAGAATATGCACCCCAACTGTGACCCACAAGAACCTTTTTCTTGCCGATAAGGCGAACGTCAGAACAAGCGGCATTGAAAGCTGAAACGGCACATTCAGTGCCCATTGCAAAGCCCTTTATCCCGCTGCCGCGCGATTTGTTGCAACCATAAGCGTCATAGGCGAGGACAGCATAGCCCTGCTTTACGAGCGAAGCTATCTCCGTCGTATAACTTGCCGTACCTGCCCCGAACCCGTGGACAAATATCGCCAACACAGGTATGGACGAAAGATTGCCGTTGTAGTACAGCCTACCGTCGAGAGTCGTTCTTCCGCAAACAACGGGAAAATCTTCTCCGTTTAAGCCGACCTCTTCGGGCAGAAAATACCTGTACAGCACGTTCTTGTCCTGTCTTTTGCCAAACACGGCGCGGTCAACCCAAACAGCAAATGACAGCCCGAAAACCACATACAGCCCTACGATTACACCCAACGTGCAGAGTACGCATAAAAGCCACAGATCCATATATACATAAAGGGGCGGTTATCGGCCGCCCCTCCCCTTTTGAATTAAATTAATCCGCTTAAAGTTCAGACAATGTACTTTTCGTCCGTTTCGGGGGCGGCGTCCATCTCTGCCTTCTTTCCTTCGTATCCCTTCTTACCCAGCAGGGCAAACGTCGCTTTCTTGCCGTTCTCAACGCCTGGCTGGTTGAAGGTGTTTATATTGAGCATTGCACCCGTATATGCCGTCTGAAGCTCCAGGAGGAACATCAGCTCGCCGAGGGTGAACGCATTCACTTCGGGCATATTTATGGTGTAGTTCATCCTGCCCGCCATCATCAGCGCATAAGCCGTTGCCTTGTTCTCCGCCTGAATGAGTTCCTGCATGGTGTGTCCGCCGAGGAAACCTACGTCGGGAATATCCTCACAGCCGTGGGGAATGGGCATTTCGGTAGCATAGTTTCCTACGGAAATAAACGTGATCACCTTGTCGTAAGGTCCTTCCGTATACAGCTGAACCTGCGAGTGCTGGTCAGTCACGCCCAGACTCTTTACAGGCGTGGTGCCTGCATTTACAACCTTGCCGTCATAGTCTTCAGCCTTTCCGAGAGACTCTGCCCAAAGCTGGCAATACCAGTCTGCCATGAGCTTTAGGTTGTCTGAATAGGGCATAAGCACGTTGATGTTCTTTCCCTGTTTCATTGAAATATACTGGAGAACTGCGCAGGCAAGCGCGGGGTTTTTGGAAACAGAGGGTTTGGAGCAGAGCGAGTCCATATATGCGGCGCCTGCAAGCATTCCCTTTATGTCTATTCCGAGCACAGCCGCGGGAAGAAGGCCTACGGGACACAGTTCGGAAAACCTTCCGCCTACGCCGTCGGGAAGGATATACTTCTTTACCCTGCCGCCAAGGCTTGCATCTATCTTGTTGAGGTTACCTTTGGAAGCATCGGTCGTAAAGATCATGTTCTCCGCCACGTCTACGCCGGCTTTCTGCAATATATCAGAAATTATGAGATACTGAGTCATCGTCTCAGATGTCGCGCCCGACTTGGAAATTACGTTGAAACAGGTCTTATCAGGCTCTATAACGTCGAGAAGTGCAGCCATTCTTACGGGGTCAACATTGTCTTCCACATAGAACTTGGGACCCTTCCGCTTGGAAAGGGGCAACTCGTTATAGTGAAGATGGCAGAGCGCGTTGAATGCCATAATGGGACCGAGCGCACTTCCTCCGATGCCAAGGACTACATAATACTTGAACTTTTTTCTTATTTCCTTCGCCGTAGCAAGAATGTCCGCTACAATTTCGTCCTGATTATAGGGAAGTTCCGTCCAGCCCATAAAGAGTTCGTCCCTTCCCCTGTTTGCCTGTACATAGTTGAAAGCAGCTTCTGCCTCTCCCTTTACTGCCCTGAGCTCCGCATCCTTGATTCCCTTTTCGCCAAGGAACTTGGACATCATATTGTTATAGTCTACCGTAACGCGCATAGAGTTGCGCCACTCTCTGGTCTTATAGCTCATCTTTCCTCCAAAAAATAAAGTAGATTTGCATTTGATAGCTTTTATAATTATATATCAATCCAATCTGTTAGTCAATAAAGTCCGTGCAATTTAATGAAAAAACTGTATGATTACAATAGATGTGAGACAGAGGGCATAAAAAAAGAGCAACAAGCCAAGAAGTTTGTGATATAGTTTAAT
>CALVXA010000044.1 GCA_944368635.1 uncultured Clostridia bacterium | reverse complement strand
AGACCTTACGCTGCCGCTCGGCAGAATGAAAAACAGCACGCGCAGGGCGTTTGCAATGTGCGCGGCAAAACTTGCGGGCAGGGGCGACAGGATATTTTCCGTGACAGGGCAGTTTACAGGTCCTTGCGGAACGCTGAAAAGATATCTGAGGAGGGCGCTTTGAGCAGTCTGCTTAACGAGAGAGAGGACATGACGGAAGAGGAAAAGGCACTGTTTCTGCACGACCTGAAGGAGGTTTGCGGACAGTACTTTGAAACGGAAGGGGCGTATTCCGCCGACATAGCGCGCACTCCGAACGGATTTTCGGTGTGCGTTCTGTTCAATGCGGTGAGAGTAAAAAAATTCAGGAAACCGAGATAAGTTTCCTGAATTTTTTTACATTTATGTTGGATGTTATGTCGGGCGGCAATGCACAAATTTATCGCCGTAAATCGGCGTTGCCCCCGCCATATATGGCAGTTATTGCATTTGAAAGCTGTTCGTCGCCATATGTCACGTTCCAATATGCGGGCAGTGCGCGGCACCCGTCTTCAAGCGTTATTCCCCTGTCGTGGATACACACGTTATTAGGCCAGTAAATCTTTGCAACAGTCAGTTTAAGCGCTTCGCCCGTCGTATGCACATATGTCTGTTGCATTATGCCCTTGCCGTACGTCCTGCAATCCTTTGCCGCAGTGCCCGACCATGCAAGATAGTCATCCGAAAAGTCGGAAACATAGATGTCTTCATATCCGACGACGCCGCCCGAGACAAGCACGCCTATAAGCGCTTCGGACGCGCTTGCGGTTCCGTTGTCGGCAAGCACATACACCTTTGTGTCCGCAGGCAGTGTGCTGTCTTTATCCTGCTTTACCACATTGTAATTTTTCGAATGTCCGTCCTTATATACGGCAGTGGTCGCAACAGACGATGCCTGCGGTAATTGCCCCAGGAATATGCCCGAAATACCGCACATAACATCGAGATATCCTCCCCCGTTTCCGCGCAGGTCGAGTATCAGCGATTTGCAGTCCAGCGCATTGAACTCCGTAACAAGTTCGCAAAATTCCTGCACGGCATTGCCGTAGAACTGGCTCAGCCTGATATAGGCGGCGTCTGCGGGGAGCGCGGAAATTCCGCCGTCGCTATCCTCCACGCTCATAACGCCGTTTTCATACATTACGGAGTAGTCCGCAGTGCTTGTCGCCATCGAACAGTACGATGCGGTATATGCCGCCCTTGCGAGTGTGTATTCGCCCTTGTCGGTTATGAGCGTGAAGTCCTGGTTTTCGGGAATACCGCTCATAAAGTCCGTAAAGTCTGCGGAGGAGGAAAAATCTGCCTGCGTATCACCCGATTTTGCACCCGTAATGAACGTTCCCGCGCGCACGCCTGCCCTGAAAGCCGGCGAGTTGCCCGACACTCCCATTATATACAGTCCGTCGCCAAGGTCGCTTACTCCTTCTTCGAGATAAGTTACGGTCACGCCTATTCCCAGCATGGACCCGCTGTTTTCGGCGAGAACGCCGGAGTACTCCTCCGCCGTGTAGTATGCCGAATATCTGTCAAGCAGCGAGCCGAGTGCCTTAAGGGGCGTTTCCCTGAGCTGTTCTTCCGACACCTCTCCGCCGACATAATTTTCGAGTATAAGTTTTATCGCCCAGTCGAGCGAACGCGCCGCAGGACTTAAAGTCGACTTGCCCGTAAAAAATCCTCCGACGAACGCCCCTGCCGCAATTACAAGCGCACATATCACGGAGATAAACACCATCACAAGCTTTCTGCCGCCGGACTTGTCGGCTACTTTTTCACGATTTTGGTTATCCATGACGCTCCTTTGTTCTTCCCCTGCCGGACATATAGAAGCAGTGAAGTATTATGAATATTATTGCACCGGAGAACGTGGTTATATCCACACCCGTGGCGGCTTTGAGTTTATTCAGCCTGTAAATCAGCGTGTTGCGGTGCATATACAGCTTGCGTGCCGTAAGTCTGATATTCAGGTCGTTGGAAAACAGCGCGTAATATACGGAAACCTCGTCGCCGTCTTCAAACACTTTCACGAAGCGCAGCATGTCGTATGCGGCAATTATTTCCTTTCTGCTATCCTCGTCCACGCGGTTGGCAAGCGAAACAAGCAGACTTTCGCCCTCCGTAAGATCTATTGATTGAGGCATATCCTCCCTCCTTTTTTATAAATCGCCGTCTTATGACTGACCGCGGAACAGGAATCGCGCCAAAGCCCTTTCTGTTATTATACTCCCGTTTTGCATTTTTTTCAACACCTTTGCAACAAATTGCCGATAAATGCGACTGAAGGGTATAAGTACGTGCGTACAAGCTTACAATATAAGTGCCGACGGGGCGTGTCATTTGCCTGCGTGCGCGCCCGTGTAACGAACATTTATTACATAAACTTGGTACAAATTGTCATTATACACCTTGACATGAAGGGACGAATGTATTAAAATAGTTATAGTCCGAAAGACAGTTTTACAGCGATAACCGCGGCGCATAAAGGGCACAGGCAAGCCCTTCTCGCCGATAAAAATATTTGGAGAAATTGTTATGGCAACAAAGATTACTAACGCTTCCGACAGCAGCTTCGTCATCGACGCCGAGAAGCTGGAGTCGAAGAACAAGGGCAAAAAGACTGCCATCGTAATTACATACGTAATTGCGCTGCTTACTCTTCTGGCAGGTCTTTTCGTTCCGCTCTACGGCAACGGCGGAGAGATGGCAGACAGAATGATGATAAGATATCTGCCCGGCATGCTCAACGAATGTCTTGCAGGGGCGCTCGGCAAAAATCTTATCCCCGAACTGCCCGCATGGTTCCTTGAATTCCCCGCAAGCGGTCACGTTATTTTCGGAGTGAACTACCTTGCGGCGCTGTACCTTTTATATGCCGTGCTGTGCGTACTCGGAATAATATTGCTCATACCCGTTTGCGCAGGCAACAAGGACAAGGGCACAAGCGCGCGCAGCGCTTTCTTCATCGAGATTGCATCCGCTGCAGTCCTTACAGGCGCGCTCTTCTTCACGCTCGTCACATATCCTTCCTTTGAAAATTTCGGGGTCGTCAACCTGCTCATCCCCCTCGGAGGATGCGTGCTGATGGCCATTGTGCAGTCCATTGCAACCAAGGGTGGACTTGGCGTATACAGGACGGTAGTTTTCATAATTGCCTGCCTTGCTCTTGTCGCACTCTTTGACATCGGCAGACTTATCCCCGCACTTGCAAACCCCATGAACAGCCTTTCCGATGCGCTTAAAAGCGGCACGGTTGCAGGCTACGTGACAACCGAAGGCGTCGCAGTTTACGGCGCCGACTACCTGATTTCGCTGACGGCAATAGGCGAAGTGTTCCAAATCTCTGACGCTCTGCTGCTTATCAGCACCCTTGTACTCATTCTTGTTCCCCTGCTCACGGCAATTAACGCGTTCGTGGAATGCTGGGCTCTGGCAATTGGCAAGCACTACAAACTCGACCGCGCAACAGGCAGGAACAAACCCGTATCCAACGCAGGACACAATGTGTTCGCGATTATTAGATATTCTCTGACCATAATCGTTGCGGCGTTAGCCATTATACTGCTGCTTGCCGCAAAAGACTACGGCACGCCCGGAATATACCTCTATCTGCTCACGCTGATTGCAGTAATTCAGCTTATACTTGCAATTATCAGAACGGTAGTTGACAAAAAGAGAGTGCGCAAGGGTACGGTTAACGTAGAGGACGGCAGACAGGCAAAGGCATTCGACGACGACAGCGATTTCACGCCTTCCGCAGACGATCCCTCCTATGTTCCCGCATTTGTCGCAGACGAGGACATAAGCAGCTCGCCCGAAAGCGAGAAACAACCCGTTGCAGACGAACCCTACGAACCTGCACCCGTGATACCTGCATATAACGAAGAAATTCCGGCAACTGCAAAGGAAACCGACGGCAACGCGGCAGAGTCCGAAGTTCGTGAAGAGACGTCAATTCCCGCAGAAGAGACGGCTGTAATCGAACCGGAGTCAGAGTCTGAACCTGCAAATGAATACAGCGAAAAGCCCGCAGCGTTCGAAGAGGACTACGACAACATAATCGTCCCCGAAACGCAGCCTGCACAGCCTGCAACGGAAGAGTCCGTAACCGCGGCGCAACCCGTCGCAGAAGAGCCTGCGACCGCAATGCCGCTGGCTGAAAGCCAGCCTGCAGAAGAACCTGCAGCCGAACAGCTTTCCATGCTCCCTCCCGAGCAGAAGCAACCCGTTCAGCAACCCATATCGCACGTGATGTATACTACACAGGAAGGCAACACCGTGACGTATACCTACAAGGCAATATACAACGGACCTTCGGATGCGTTTATGGATACGCTGACCGACCAGGAGAAGATAGAGTTCGTCCAGATATTCCTGGAGAAATCGAAGGGAAAACTGCCCAACATTCCCGAATATGTGATTGGCGGCGACAACTCGCAGTTCTTCCCCGCCATCTTCGTCCGCCTCAACAGGTTCAGAAACCTGCTTTCCGACGGACTGCTGGCAAAGATATACAAGCAGATTTAAGCGCACAGAGCGCAAAAACCCAAAGCTCCCCGACATTTGTGTCGGGGAGCTTTTAAGTATCGCTTTAGCTCAACAAATCACGGTTCTACCGTGGTAAGATAAAAAAACAGCTTAAGCAATTCTTAATAATTCTTGAAGTTACCTTGTTTCCGATTACGCCGCTTATTTTGTAGAACGAACAACGCGTTTTACAGGCGTGTCGTGCTACAGAATACTGCAGCAAAAGCAATATGTTGACGAGTCAGGTGCTTACCCTTTCAGAGTATAGACACCTCACCTGTTGTCTGATTCTTTGACCTTTAATTATCCTTTATATTATTGAGTGCGACTGCGTGTAACAAGCGCCGTGGCAAAGACTTTTTATCTGCGGTACCTTTAATGTTCAGCCGGGAACGGCAAATGACGCGCCGCCCGTTGTCTTTCGTTGCCGCGGACAGACTTTACTGCTGCATTACAACGTATTTCCGTCTGACGCGCGATGTCCGGTACATTTCCGGCAATAAAAAATTGGCGCGAAAAATCGCGCCAGATATACAAAATAATAAGGAAGACATTATACCTTGAGCCTTACAACGATTTTATTGCCCTCGAAACTGACATTGCCTCCGCTTATTTCGTTCACGATATAGAGCCCGCGTCCGCACTCCGACAGCACGTCTGGGAGCGAAGGTCTTGAACTGCAGCAGAACTGCGACTTGGACGAGACGCCGATGACAATCTCTCCTCCCTCCACGGCGCCCTTGAAATACGCCGTTTCGTGACAGTGCTTGAGGACGTTTGAGATGAGTTCGCAGCTCACCAATCTGCTGTCGAAAAGCACATCGTCGCTGACGTCCTGAGCGTGGAGATAGTCCATAAACTCCTTAAGGAAATCGTTCATCTCGCTTAATTTTTCAACTTTGAAAGAAATCATTTTGCAAGCGCTTCCCTTAACTTTTCTACTATCTTTCTCTCCGCGCGGGAGACAAACATCTGGCTCACGCCCATGATTTTGCCCACCTCCGCCTGAGATTTGCCCTTGACGAAGCGCAGATTGACGACCTGCTGTTCGGTTGGACTGAGTTTGGATATCTCTGTGCGGAGACTGTCCGCGTCATCGAATGCCTCGAATGAGTTACGCTCGTCCGCGATTACTTCGTAAAGCGGCACATCGCTGTCCTCGCCCTTCACCGTGGAGTCCAGGCTTACGGGCGTCTTGTATTCCATTGCCTCCATGATGTCCTCCTCACTCTCGCCGAGCATGGAGGAAAGCTGCTTCACGGACGGCTTGACGCCGTTTTGCTTGGAGTATTCGTTTATCGCCGTCCTGACCCTTGCCGTAAGGGCATACAGCTTGCGAGGCACCCTTACAGAACGGGAATAGTCCCTGAAATAATTGCGGATGATTCCCGTAATGGTGGGCGTTATGAAGGTGGTGAACAGGTTGCCTTTGTCGGGGTCAAACTTTTCCACTCCGGCAATGAGCGCTTCTGAAGCAACCTGGAGGAGATCGTCATATTCCACCCCTCTGCCCACAAATTTCTTGGCTATTATCTCCGCAACATACATGTAGTTTTCGACAAGCTCGTTGCGTATCTTTATATCGTGCGTCCTGCGATATTCCCTGAAGAGCTTGTCTGCGCGTTCATTAGTAATCATAACGACAGGGAAAGTTTACAGATAACCCCTCCCTGCCTTTGTATATCGCAGGAGGAGACGAGCGCCGAAACCAACGCGAGCGAAAATTCGTTATCGCTCTCGGCGGGGGTGCCACCCTTGCCCTCTACAGTCGCCTTTACGCCGCCGGAAGAGCAGAGCGAAACGCAGACGCTTTCGAAGCCGCAACTCTTGAGAATGAGGCAGCTTTCGGTGACGCACACCTTCATGTCTTCCGCGGCGTCGACGTCCACTTCGGCAAGCGCGCACACTGCGCCGACCGCAAGGCGAAGCGCCGTCATATATTCACTGTCCTTAAGCGAAAAATTTATACAAAAATCGCCCATTACATTATCTCCATAAGCTTGTCGAGCGCACAGATTTCGAACAGCTTTTTGATTCTCGGTCTTACGTTCACAAGCGTGAGTTTGTGGCCGTCCGCCACTATATTCTTATATATCTTGACAAAAGTACCCAAAGTTGTGCTGTCGATAAACTCCAGCGCGGTACAGTCGAAAACCATATCCTTCGGGTCATTCGCGTATATCGCCGTCACCTCCGCATAAAAATCTTCGCTGGAAGCGGCGTCTATCTCTCCGGAGAGGGAAATTTCAAGTTTATCGTCGGCAGAGACGAGTTTAAGCTGCTGCATAACAATTCTCCTTCGGGGCTATATTTATTTTATAAACTCATTTGCCCCCTGCAAAACCTTACGCAATACATTTTACCTTCAAACGCGCCCTTTGTCAACTGCGTATTATGTACATATTTATTCAATATTTTGTACATTTATACACCTGTTGACGGGCTGCGGAAGGGGCTTCTGAATAATTATTTGACAAAGCTTTACGTCAATGGTATAATGTTGTCATACAGACTTTGGAGATGATATTTTGGATTTTAATGAAGCTAACCTCATTGTCAAATATTCGCACGCGATAAACAAGCTGTCGCAACTTGTCACCAGGACGGATGCAATATCCGCTGACCTGTATGACAAATACGATGTCAAGCGCGGACTGCGCGACAAGAACGGCAAAGGCGTACTGTGCGGTCTTACCGAAGTGAGCGAAGTAAACTCCTGGGAGATAATAGACGGCGTGCGCACGCCCGTTCCCGGCACGCTTTGCTACCGCGGGTACAACGTTAAGGACCTTGTCGCAAACTGCGAAAAAGAAGACCGTTTCGGATTCGAGGAAACAGTTTACCTGTTGCTCTTCGGCGAACTGCCGAACGCCAAGGAACTGGCGGACTTTTCCGCTATGCTTGCAGAATTCAGGGTTTTGCCCAGAAACTTTGTCAGGGATGTTATAATGAAGTCGCCTTCATCGGACATGATGAACATGATTGCAAGGTGCGTTCTCAACCTTTACAGCTATGACCCCGACCCCGACAATGTAAGCGTGAGCAACGTATTGCGCCAGTCTCTTCAGCTTATTGCACAGTTCCCCATGATTGCGGCATATTCCCTGCGCGTTTACAGGTATTACAACACCAACGACGGGTCCATGTTCATACATAAACCCGTACCAAGCTATTCAACGGCGCAGAATATACTGCATATCCTCCGCAAGGACAATTCTTTCACTGACCTGGAGGCAAAGGTACTGGACATATGCCTTATACTGCACGCCGAACACGGCGGCGGCAATGCCTCTACCTTTACCACTCACCTTGCAACCTCTACGGGAACGGACACCTACTCTGCCATTGCGGCGTCGCTCGGTTCGCTCAAGGGTCCCAAGCACGGCGGCGCAAACATAAAAGTAAGTCAGATGTTCGAGAACATAAAGGAAAACCTTACCGACTGGTCGGAAAAGTCGGTTACGGACTACGTTTACAAGCTTCTGGGCAAAAAGGCGTTTGACAGAACGGGGCTTGTGTACGGCATGGGACACGCCGTTTACACCCTTTCAGACCCCAGAATGGAAGTTTTGCGCGAATACGCGGGCAAGCTTGCAGAAGAAAAAGGCAGGCAGGACGAATTCCAGCTTTACAACACTGTGGCAGAAGTTGCAGGCAGGCTTATTGCCGAACAGCGCAGGGTTAATAAACCCATAACGCCAAACGTGGACTTCTATTCGGGTTTCGTATACTCAATGCTCAACCTGTCAGACAGCCTTTATACCCCGCTTTTCGCCATTGCGAGAATTGCAGGTTGGTCGGCGCACCGCATAGAAGAACTCATAAACGGCAACAAGATAATCCGACCCGCATACCAATGCGTTCAGGAGAGGCGTACGTACGTACCCATTGCAGACAGAAAGTGACGTTCGCCTCAGCATATATGCCGCTCAATGTAAGTAAATAGGGTTTGTCTGCAAAGATTAAACTGAAGAAACAGGTCCGCCCTCAGGGCGGACCTTTTGAATTGAAATTATTATTAAATTGAGTTTGCACAAAGCCGTCAGATATGACGGCGCATTGCCCGCACAATGCCGCATTTCAGTTTTTTGTAAACATCTGCGACACAGATTTCTGTGTTTTGCAGGGCTTTAAAATACAAGTTATTGTCCGCTTATGAAGCGGTGGCTTTAGATTAAAAATAATTCCCCGACGCCAATAGCGTCGGGGAATTGTATATTTGATTTTAAATGAGATTAACCAAAATATCTCTTGAGAAGGCCTGCAAAGCCTGCGCCGTGACGTGCCTCGTCCTTTGCCATCTCGTGAACGGTGTCGTGAATTGCATCGTAGCCGAGCTGCTTTGCCTTCTTTGCAATTTCAAACTTGCCTTCGCATGCGCCTGCTTCAGCAGCGGCACGGAGTTCAAGGTTGGTCTTGGTGGAATTGGTAACAACTTCGCCGAGAAGCTCCGCAAACTTGGATGCGTGCTCTGCCTCTTCATAGGCATATCTCTTGTAAGCTTCTGCGATTTCGGGATAGCCCTCTCTTTCGGCAACCCTTGCCATAGCGAGGTACATGCCTACTTCCGTGCATTCGCCCTGGAAGTTTTCGCGAAGACTCTGCATAATCTCCTTGTCTTCAACAACGCCGTCGCCTACGTGATGTTCGCAGGCATAGGTTACCTTTTCGCCCTCTTTCATGGGTACAAGCTTATCGCCCTTTGCATGGCAAACGGGGCATTCTTCTACGTCGTCGGCAACTATTGCGCCGCATACGCTACATCTCTTCATATCGGTTACTCCTCTTGTTTATTATTTATTTTGTGACTATATTATAACACAGCCGTCAACTATTTTCAACTGCACAAATATAAAATATTGTGAAAATCGCGTAAAAAATAGCGCAGGAAAAATCACTTTTCCTGCGCAAAAACCATATTTTGCAATTCATCGAAACTGTGTGCAAACCGCGTCGCGCCCGCAGCCGAAAGCTGTTGAAGCGTGCGGTATCCCCACAGTACGCTTATGCCGTCCACGCCTGCGTTGATGGCTGTTCTCGCGTCCGTCTCGCCGTCACCGACGAACAGACACTCCTCCTTTTTCAGCCCCAGACTTTCAATGGCGGAGAGAAGCCCCTTGGGGTCCGGCTTGAGCGGTATGCCGTCGCGCTGACCCTGAACATAGGCAAAACCGTAATTGCTGAAGAACAGCTTTACCACACGCTCTGCCGCCGCCTGCGGCTTGTTTGAAATTATGCCCAGCTTTATGCCGCTGTCAGCAAAGGCACGCAGCGCCCTATCCTCCCCCTCATAGAGAGTTGCGTGCTCGTTATTGCAGGCAGAAAACTCACGCACATAGACGCCGTTAATTTCATCTACTCGCGCGGCGTTCTGCGGCCCTATCGCAAGGCGAATAAGCTCCCTTGCTCCGTTACCGATAAATTTCAGTGTATCTGCCATGCTCACTTCAGGCAGACCGAAGCGGCGCATAACGTCGTTGAGTGTGCCGTTTATATCCCTGGAAGTATCCAGGAGAGTGCCGTCAAGGTCAAAAAAGATTGCTCTGTACATATTTTTACATCTTTTCGGGTACGCCTATGCCCAGAAGCCCGAGCGCGCTTTTCAGAACGGTCAGACACGCCTTTGTTATTGCCAGCCTCTGCGGCCTGACGTTTTCTTCCGCCGCGAGTATTTTGCAGTCGAAGTAGAATTTGTTGAACTTCTGCGAAAGGTCTACCGCATAGCGGGCGACAATGCTCGGTTCGTATTTGTCCGCCGCGTCCTTTACCGCGTCCGGGAAAGCCGCGAGAGCCTTTATAACCTCGAATTCCTGCGGGCATATTTCAAGCTTTTCGGGCAATACGCACGACATTCCGTCTGATTTGGCAATTACGGAGTTGGCACGCGCGCAGGTGTACTGGCAGTATACGCCCGTCTCTCCCTCAAAGCTGAGGACTTTGTCGTAAGAAAAAACTATGTCCTTTATCTTGTTATTGTACAGCGCGCCGAATATGACTGCGCCTACGCCCACCTTTTCCGCCACAGCCTGCTTGTCTTCGAGGTCGGGGTTCTTTTCGTCTATGACTTTAAGCGCCTTTTCGACGCATTTGTTTATTACGTCCTCCAGCCAGACGACCTTGCCCTTACGCGTGGACATTGCACCGTCTTCAAGGGATACCATCCCGTATGCGACGTGTACCATATCCTTTGACCATTCCTTGCCCAGAAGTTCCAGCACTTTGAAAATCTGTCTGAAGTGAAGGTTCTGCTGGTAGGCGACGACGTACAGGCACTTGTAGAAGTCGTAGGTAGCCTTGCGGTAATATGCCGCGGCAAGGTCGCGCGTGGCATACAGAGAGGCGCCGTCCGAACGGAGTATAAGGCAGGGCGGCATTCCGTACTGCTCCAGGTCCACTACCTGCGCCCCCTCGCTCTCCTTCAGAAGTCCCTTTTCACGGAGTTCGTCGATGACCGGCTGCATCTTGTCGGTATAAAAGCGCTCCCCGTTATAGCTGTCAAACTTAACGCCAAGCCTGTCATAAATGCGGTTCACGTATTCCAGCGTGAGCGACTTGAACCAGTCGAACAGTTCGTTCGCCTCCTTGTCGCCGCTCTCGATCAGACGGAAGTACTCCCTTGCCTCCTGCTCCATTTCCTCCGTCGCCTGGGTGTTGAAGCGGACATACAGCTCGTTTACGGCAAATATGCCCCTGCGCTGGACGTCGTCGCGGTCGCCCCAATGCTTATACGCAGAGATGAGCTTGCCGAACTGCGTGCCGTAGTCGCCGAGGTGGTTTATGCCCACTACCCTGTAACCGAGGAAGCTGAATATCTTGTACAGCGCGCTGCCCAGCACGGTGGTGGAGAGATGACCTATATGGAAGGGCTTTGCTATGTTGACGGAAGAATAGTCAATGCAGATTGTCTTGCCATTGCCCATATCAGAAGAACCGTATGCCTCCTTCTTTTCCGCTATCGAAGAGAGAACGGAACGCATAAGTCCCTGTTTGTCTATTCTGAAATTGAGATAGCCGTTAAGTGCGGAGACTTCGGAAATCACATCGTCTGTGACAAAGTCCGCAGCAAGAGCCTGCGCTATTGCAACCGGCGACTTTTTAAGCGCCTTTGCAAACCTGAAGCAGGGCAGGGCATAATCGCCCATGTCCGTATTGGGCGGAACAGCAATGAGCGACTGTATCTCCTCGCTGCCGACCCCGTCCACTTTAATTCTTTCTGCAATGTATTTTCTGTAATCCATAGTCGTTACCTTATTTATGCACTAATTCTACCACACGCGCAAAAATTTGGCAACTTATACCTCAACTCATTTGATTTTTTTGGTCATCTAAAGTATAATATCTTAAGTCGTACGGTCATACGCGCGCGGATTTTATCATATTAAGGCATAAACGCGGAATGCGGGCGTTGACCGGGATACCGACGATTTTTACGTACCTGCGCGAAGAGCGCGGCAAACAACGCGTGTGTACAGGACGCGCGCACTTATGTCGCGGCAACTTGCGCGTAATTGTACGGGTTACGATTAAGGAGAAAAGATGAAACTTGGTGTTGTAGGTCTGCCCAACGTCGGCAAGTCCACGCTGTTCAATGCTATCACCCACGCAGGTGCGGAGTGCGCCAATTACCCCTTCTGCACGATAGAACCCAACGTAGGCGTTGTAGCCGTCCCTGACGAAAGGCTTGACAAGCTTGCCGCGCTGTATTCAAGCAAAAAGATTACGCCCGCCATTGTGGAATTTGTGGACATTGCGGGGCTTGTAAAGGGAGCTTCCCACGGGGAAGGACTGGGAAATAAGTTCCTTTCGCACATAAGGGAGTGCGACGCCATTGTACACGTCGTAAGGTGCTTCGAGGACGAAAATGTCACGCACGTCAGCAATAAGATTGACCCCGTTGCCGACATAACAACAATCACGCTGGAGCTTATTCTTGCAGATATAGAGACTGTGAACAAGCGGCAGGACAGAATACGCAATACCGCCAAGGGCGGCTCCAACAAGGAAGCCGCCGCAGAATACGCGTTTCTGGAAAAGCTGGAAAAGTTTCTTTCCTCCGAAAAACCTGCAAGGCTTATGGAATGCTCGGATGATGAAAAGGTCTACCTTGATAACCTGTTCCTGCTTACGGCAAAGCCCGTGATCTATGCCGCCAACATATCCGAATTCGACATGGGCAAGGACGAAAACGAGATACCTCTTGTCGTGAAGGTCAAGGAATACGCCGCACGCGAAGGCAGCGAGGTTATGGTCATTTGCGCAAAGACCGAAGAGGAACTTTCACAGATGCCGCCTGAGGAGAGCGCGGTATTTCTGGAAGAACTCGGCCTTGAAGAGAGCGGACTCAACAGGCTCATAAGAAAGAGCTATCATTTGCTCGGCCTTATCTCCTACCTCACTGCAGGCGAAAAGGAGACGAGGGCATGGACAATTAAAAACGGCACCAAGGCACCGCAGGCGGCGGGAGTTATTCATACGGACTTTGAAAAGGGCTTCATACGCGCCGAGGTGGTCGACTGGCAGACGCTTCTGGAGTGCGGCGGACTTGTAGGAGCGCGCGAAAAGGGCAAAGTGAGAAGCGAGGGCAAGGACTATGTCGTAAGGGACGGCGACGTAATACTCTTCCGTTTCAACGTATAAATCTTGGACAAACGGTATAAGCTTATTCAATCAAGCGCATTTTAAATGCGTATAGAGTACATTTTTTATAAACACGTTTTTAAGTGCGCGGCTGACCTTTTCGGTCAGCCGCGCACTTTACTTCAGCTTATTGAGTTATTTCGTTGCGTTTTTATGATTGGAAAATGCGGACTTTTGCAGAGCTTACAGTTCTTAACGCTTGCCCCCTTCATTGTCCTGCGCATTTTCCGCTGCGGCAAGGTTTTCCCTTGCGGTGGCGAGCATCAGCTTGATTCTGTTCTCCTGGTTGACTTTCGTTGCCGAGGGGTCATAGTCGACCGCCACTACGTTCTCGTCCCTGTACATATTCTTGAGCGTTCTTATCACGCCCTTTCCCGCAATGTGATTGGGCAGACAGCCGAAGGGCTGTGCGCAGACTATGTTTTCCACTCCCGTTTCGGCAAGCGCCGCCATTTCGGCGGGAATGAGCCAGCCTTCGCCCATCTTTACGCCCTGGTTTATGACCTTG
>CALVXA010000043.1 GCA_944368635.1 uncultured Clostridia bacterium | reverse complement strand
GGCGGGCAGAACTTTGCAGTTCGTCTTTGTGCTTGAACAGGTTGATTGATTGATGAGAATATATGAAGACTAAAAGTAAAAAAATGCTGGTAGCAACGGCAGCTGTCGCCCTGACGCTTGGCGTGACTACGGCGGCGGGCGTCTACGCATATTATGTGCAGAAGGTGCTCAACCGTGAAAACACAATTTATATAGGCAACGCTACAATGACGCTCAGCGGCAACGAGCCGTCGAAGGCATTCTTCGAAAATAAGAACATTACGCCCTATTCGGGCGAAGGCGTTGCGTTTACTCCCGCAGACTACAGCGAGGCTGTCGCCGCGTGCGAAGACGGCGATGTGGTAACTGCAACCGTAAACGTTTCCCGCGAAATAGACCAAGAGGTGTATTACGGGCTTTCCCTCGACTATTCGGGTGCGGAGATTGCAGACTATACATACATTACCTGCTACACGGTTACAGACGGGGTGGGCACGCCTACGGCGTGGGCGCATACAAAACTGTCGGAGCTGGAGCCTCTGGAAGACACAATGGCAGTCGGCTCTGTTTCCTATCAGATGTTCATCAGCGTGGAAAATGCGGCGATGGCGGGCAAGACGCTCTCCTTCGACGTCGTGCTTGAATCGGGTCCCGCACCCGTTACTGCCGAAACGGACATAGCTCACGGCGAGACTGAGAGCATTGCAATAGACGGCGCGCTCGGCACGCAGACGATAGTTGCAAAGGCTTGGTTCGACGGCGAGGGCGAATGGAAGATTAAGCAGGGCGACACTGTTCTCTACTCGGGCAGCGGCGCTATGGACGGCTGGACGTCAATAAATCTGGACAATGTAACGTTCACGGAGGGAGCGGCTTCCCTCACGCTTGAAGCTCAAAGCGGAAACGTTTACCTCAAGCAGCTTCAGGCAGTAACGCTGCAGTCAATCACCGTCGACGCAAGCGGCGCTACGACGTTGTTTGAAGCGAACTCCGCGTTCTCTTCGGATGGCATAACGGTCACCGCACACTACTCCGACGGCAATACCGCGCCCGTAGAAACGGGTTATACGGTATCTTCGCCCGACATGGCGGAAGCGGGAGTAAAGACCGTAACTGTAAGCTACGCAAATCAGACGGCTTCTTATGATATTGCCGTTGTTCCCGCAGTCGGCGAGAATAAGGTTGAATTTACGAACACGACGGACGACGGAGCTACTCTTATCCTGTACGTCACGGGTGAAGGTCAGGGCAAGTACCTGTACTCCGACAGCGAAGGCTATCAGATGTTTGACCTCGGCTTTGAATATGACGGCGAGACATACAAGAGCACGTTCAGCACATATGGCGTAATCGAAAAGGTCATCACCGATTACAAAGCCGAAGATTATGGCACACTGTACGTCGACCTTGGCGACAACGAGGAAACTCCCGTAAGCTCCAGGCGCTTCAAGTATGTCGGCAACGACTGGCTTGTAAAGGTTATGGGCTGGGCGAATGCGCCTAAAATCACGGGTGTGGCTCTGCCCGAGGACAAGACTTATTACGAAGGCGATAAGTTTGCGGCTGAAGGCATAGTCATAACCTATCTCGGCACGGACGGACAGTCGACGCAGGTGACCGTATCGGCAGAAAATCTCTCAAGCGTGCAGTTCCTTGACAGCAACGGCGGCGCCCTTTCAGGCACGCTTAATGCGGGAACCGTGAACATAACCGTTGTCTACGGAGGCGTATACTATGAGTGGAGCATTTCCGTAGAGAAGGTCGTACAGACGGGCATAGCAGTGGATACCTCCGCAGTCAAGACGGTATTCGGTCTGAACACTGCCTTCACATATGACGGGCTTGTGGTATCTGCCGTATACAACAACGGCGACACGGAAGTTTTGGGAAGCGGTTACGAGGTTTCCTGCACGGACTTCGCCGACGGTAAATTTGCAAGTACGGGTGAAAAGATTGTAACCGTATCTGCGGACGGTTTCAGCGCTACATACAATATTGAAGTGTTTGATTACCTTGCAGAGCTGGATAACGGGTATGAATCTTCGCTCGGGAACTATATTGTCTTCAATTATCTGACGGCGGGTACCGTTGTCGCAGGCGGTTCCCTTGCTTCCTCAAGTGACGGAAATGTGCCTGAAGGCGGTATAGGCTATATGGACGCTGCCGGAAGATACATTGAATACATGTTTAATGCAACAGAGGCGGGAACGTTCGACCTCGTATTCGAGTTGGCGGGCAACAATTACGCCGGCCCGAATGTCAATGACGGACTTGAAGATGTTGCGCAATTCATTAATCTTACCATAGACGGCACGCCCGTAAAGATAACCGAAGGAATTGATTTGCCTGCAGGTACGGACGGAAATATCTGGTGGAACCTTCAGAAGATTGTGATTAAGGGCATATCGCTCGGTGAGGGCAACCATGTGATAAAATTGGCGAATGCAAATACGGGCACTTCGGGCACGGCGCATTTCCCCAATGTCGGCAATATGACGGTTTATTCCGATAAGACTATATCGCATTATAATCCTTACAGTGCAGCAAAGAATGATGAATATGTCAACAGCGGAGCATATCAGTATGTGATGGATGCACTGACTACTGGCGTAACGTGGGAGGAAAATGTAATACCCGAAGCGCCTCAGGGCGGTGAAAATACCCGTCTCGGGTACTTCACTACCCAGGGACAGTGGGTTCAGTACTCCTTCACTACATCGTCCGAGGACACGTTTGACATCTGCTGGATAGTTGCCGGTATCGGTAATGGCAATTCAGGACTTGCAACTCTTTCGGGGGTGATACGTCTTACCATTGACGGTATTCCCGTTGACCTTAGCGGCGCCACGAATTTCGAACAGCCCGCCGAAAATGTGTATTGGTCAACGCACAAAGTTGTCATTTCAGACGTACAGCTTGCTGCAGGCGAGCATACCATCCGCGCTGAAATTATCAAGCAGGACTACGGCGTGAATATCGAAAATCTCACCCTTAATTCCTCCAAGCCCGTCCTGTATGCGCAGAAGCTTGACAGTTTTGACAGTGCAAAGGCAAATGACATTATCCTCAATGCCGATGATATTGATACTGCCATATATCTCAACGGACCGTCAAAGACATCAGACGACCAAGGTGAAACCCCCGATCTTAACGCCGTTGGCGGTATAGGCGGCTGCGACCAGAAGGGACGCACGGTAGAATACCGCTTCAACCTTGCCGAAGAAGGGTTTGTGGACTTTAATTGGAGAATTGCAGGATCAAACTGGAATGACGAGACGCAGAGCAATGACGGGTTAGACAGGCTCAGCAAGTATATTAAATTTACCATCGACGGAAGGGAAATGGATCTCAGCCGCGTTACTGAACTTAGGGCTGGAACGTCTCCATGGTGGAATCTTGTCAACGTAGTCATACAAGACATGTATCTTACCGCGGGCGACCACACCGTTAAAGTTGAAGTGATTGCCGAAAAAGGCGGAGTGAATATTTCCAGCCTGACAATTTCCTCCGACAAGGTGCTTTCAAAGGGGTACGCTGCGCAGGTTTAACGGCGTAACATCTTAACCGTAAGCTTTCCCTCTGCGGACGTGAAAACTTTTGTGCGAGAAGGCTGCCGTTTTGCGGCATCCCCGCGGCAACAAAGGGAAATTACAGTAAAACAGTACCAAGAAACAAAAAATATCCCCCCTTCGCCATGGCGAAGGGGGGATATCTGTATTTTTTTGGTTGTACCTTATGTTCTTATCGGTCTGTGCCAATGCGTTGCGTTGCAGTCAGCTTATGCGGCATACAGCCCATACCTGAAGCGCGAAGTCACATACCCATTCTGTAGAATGTGTATACATCGCGCGAAACGTTTACCATGTTGCCATCTTTGTCATATTTGAAAAATGTCTTAAAAAAGTCCAGCATAATTTCGCCTCCCGACAAATTTAAAAAGTGTTTTTTGCGTGTCTGCACCTTCGGTGCAATGGTTTGTGCTTATCCTCAGTTAAGTTTTTCCCACTTAGACATAAGCGCGTCCGAGGGGTGATGCGCCGACCAAGTGGCCATGCTTAAAGAAAGTATAAAACTTTTAATCAAGCTGTTCATAACACTACCTCCCATATTTTATTCAGGGCCCTTTTGCCCGTCTGATAATCGGTGAAAGGCTTTCGCCTCCCTCGATTCGCCTGTAGTATAGCAAAAGGGTAAATGTTAGTCAATGACATTTCAAAAAATTTTTTAAATGTTGAAAATGTTGCAACATAACAATATCATATGAACATATCGTATATTTTTGTGAATTTGCGGTGTTAAAAATGTAGTTATGTTGTAAATTTACATAATTATCAATAATTAACATTCTGATTTTGTCTTTCTGCCGTCGGTTATTTTAGCTTTGCAATGAGGGCGGGCGGCAAAAAGATGTCCGCAGGCGGGGGACCTGCGGACAAGCTGCGGGGGGGTGTATGAGCTGATGATTTTTTACTTCTGGGAAAGCGAAAGCAGGTCTTCGGGGTCGGAAAGTTCGCCGTCTTCGTACACCGCAAAATGCAGGTGGGGGCCGAGGGCAAATTCCGCACCGCTGTCAGAGGATACGGTGCCTATGACCTGACCGCGTTCGACCGTGTCGCCCGCTTCCAGACCCTCTGCCGTATCGATATAGGAATATACGGTTTTTATGCCGTCTGCGTGCGCAATGGTTACGGTTGTGCCGTTAAGCCTGTCGCCAGTCACAATGCTCTCTATTTCGCCGTCCATGCAGGCGGTAACTTCCGTACCTGCTTCCGCAGATATGTCAATGCCGCTGTGGAAATGGTAGTGTCCGAGCGTCGCGTCCTTGCCGAAGGTATAGCCCGTCACAATCTCCATATCTTCAAGGGGAAGGGCAAAACCCTCGTCCGAGGCTACGGGTTCGTTGCCTGCATTTGCCTCGTCATCGGGCAGGGGGAACAGGTTGCCGTCGGCATTGCCGCCGTCTGTCTGTATATTGTCCGAATTTCCGTCGTCAAGCTGGTTCAGGTCTCTGCCCCAGTTGTTTGCGGCAAACACGCACGTCACGGTCACGGCCGCTATTGCCAGCAGGCACACGGCAAAAATAATAGATTTCAGGAACGTCTTCTTCTTTGGCGTAGTTTTCTGTTCGTTCATGTCAAAACTCCTTTTTTATGTTTGTTTTAGCGTTGTATGGTGATTATTGCCATGCGCGCGGGACTTATTCATTTTTTTCTCAATTTTCGCCGATTACGTAATAATGCGCATATATGCGGGCAAGTATTCAGTATCCGCCGAATATTATTGGCGACGCCACGGTCACGCCTTCCTGCTTTACGCAAATGTGCAGGTTGACCTGTTCCCCGTACAGCTGTATGCTGTAAGGCAGGTCTGCCGAACAGTAGTAGTTCACGCTGTCGGCAAGCTTTTCGGTAAACAGTATCCTGCCGTTTACCTCATCAAGAAAGGCGGGCACATCCAGTTCGGCATAAGTCGTACATTCTCCGCGTATCTGCCTCAGCTCCAGGCGCTTAAGCGCCGCTTCTTCCGCCTCAACCGTGACTATTGCGCAGTTGGAAGACGCCGTCCCCGTGTAAAAGGTATAATTTTCGCCTGCACTGAACGCCGGTCGGGAGGAGAATATGCACAGCGCTCCCGCAAGCGTCAGAGTGCCCGTCAGCAACGCTGCCAGCTTAAGCATTTTCATCTGTCTGCCCTCCCCCGACTTTATTTACATGCCAGATTATTGCCGCCGTCGGGAAAATTTATTCGTCGATTTGTCCGCCAAAATAATTCAGGGTGCGGCGGACTGAAAAGAAGTCTTGGTCAAAGCGGCGGCTTGAATGTTGACTTTGCAGAAGTAATTGCAGAAATGACGGCGGAAATAACCCGCAAAAAGGCAAAAAAATGCCTCCGCAAACGCATTTATGCTTTGCGGAGGTCTTACTTTAAGTTTAAATTATGATGTTGCGGTCTTTGCCGCGTCTCGGTATATGGCACAAGCGGGTCTGCGCGGTCGGGCTCAGTGACAGCCGCCGCACGTCTTGCAGTTGCCGCTGCACTTTTTGACGGGTTTGCCCGTGGCGGAAAACATTGCGCCGCTGTAACATCTCTCTGCGGGTTTACGGCAGTCGGGGCACAGGACTTCGTCCGTGCAGTGTTTTACAAGTTCTTCAAATTCCTTGCCGCAGACAGGGCATCTGTACTGTAAAATAGGCATCTATTTTCTGTTCCTCTTGTTGCGCCTTCGGTTTGGTCTGTTCATTATGTTGGATTTGACCATAAATATGCCTGCAACGGCAGTAAGCACAAGCGTGACGCCCACCACAAGCCAGAACCAGATAAGTCCCGACAGCTCCTGGAAAGGCACGGGCATATTCATTCCCCAGAACCCTGCAATCATTGTGGGAATTGCCAGCAGAATGGTTATAACTGTCAGCTTCTTCATGGTGTCGTTGGCGTTGTTGGAGATTACCGAGCCGTATGCGTCCATGGAAACGGAGAGCGTGTCCTTGTAAATTTTACACATTTCAATCGCCTGTCCGGACTCTATCGCCATATCGTCGTACAGGTCCTGGTAGTCCTCTCTCGTTGCCACGGCTTCCACTTTTGCCAGCTTGTCGTGTACTTTGGCGTTTGAATTGAGCGAAGTAGAGAAGTAGACGAGCGAATTTTCCAGCTCCAGAAGGTGGAGTATATCCTGGTTTTTAAGCGTTCTCGCAAGTTCTGCCTGCACGCGCTGGCTCTTTCTGTCAATCTGTTTAAGACAGTACAGGAACCTCTTCGTGTTGCCCATCATGAAGTTCAGCGTGAAATGTACGGGCTTATCGCAGGAAACCCTGACGCGCCCCGTGATAAAGTCCTTTAAAACGGGGTTGCCCTTCAGACAGACGGTAATCACGCAGTTCTTGTTGTAAATTATTGCGAGGGGGAGTGTGGAATAGGTGTCGCCCGAATCTCTCTCCTCTATGATGGGACAGTCCACGACGAACAGCGAACATCCCTCGTCAAATTCCGTACGCGCCCTTTCCTCTTCGTCCAGAGCGGCTAAAATCATGTCCTCGGGCACGCCCGTCGCCCGCGAAACGCTTTCAATTTCGCCGTCGGTGGGGCTTATCATATCCACCCAGCAAAGCGGCTTGAAGCTGTCCAGGCGGTTGAGCGCCGCTCCCTCGCCGGAGTTAAAATAATTGACCATAATTCACCTCTTTTTCGATGCGTAAAGCAGCCCTTCCGCACCGACGGGCAAGGTATGCAGGTCAGGCGGAAAGGATTGTTATGCTGCGTTTAAAACTTGGGTTCGCGTCCATAATATCCCTTTCTTTTATTTCTTTGCAACGGGCGGTTGCGCCGCACTCGGCGGGAAAGTGCCGCTACTATTGCATATTACTATTATATCCCTAAATTTAAGCATTTGCAACCCATTGCGGACAAAAAATTGAGCAAATTCGGCGGCGGAGGGGCGAAAAAGGCAAAGCGCGGCGCGGCAGCCGCCATATTTGCGGGACTGCCGCGCCGCGCGCCTTGCAACTTTATTGCAGTTGACGGCGTCATATGACTGTTTTGCCCTTCAGAAATCCCTCCATAAGTCCCTGGGTGTCGTATCTCTCGTCCATGGCGGAAATAAGGTGTTCTTCGTCGGCTATGGTAAAGGCGTTTGTTTGGAAATATTCTTTCAGCGCGTCAAAAAATCTTTCATCGCCCATGCTTGCGCGCAGCGCGTCAAACATTATAAGTCCCTTGTTGTAGGCAATGTTGGCGTACTCGTACTCGCTTGAAAAGGTGGCAAGACTGCGCGACATGGAGGTGTCGGTCTGTCCGAAAATCTGGCTGTAAACCGTGAAATATGCCCGGTATGCCTTTGTGGCGTTGCCAAGCATGGATGCGCGCGTGAACCCGTATGCGGGGTGCGCTTCAAAAAAGCACAGCGTGGAATATTCCGTCAGTCCCTCGTCCTGCCAGGCGGAATTTACCTGGTCGCTTCCCACCATGGCATACCACCATTGGTGTGCCGTCTCGTGCGAGACTGTATATGCCGCATCGTGGCTTTCAAGCGAGGGGTCGATCATCACAAGCGCGGGGTATTCCATGCCGCTTGACGACAGCGGCGTCATCACCACCGAAAAGGTGGGGTAGGCGTATTCGCCGAAAGTTTCGCTGAAATAAGTTATGCTCTCCGCCGCGCACTGTGCCAGTCCTTCGGGAGGGGTGTCGCCCTGATAGTACAGCGTTATCGCGCAGCCGTCCGCCTCGGCACGCTCCGTCCTGAAGCTGTCTGAAAGCACTGCGGCAAAGTCCCTTGCCCGCTTAAGCTCGTAAGAGGTCGTGCATAAATCGCCCTCAACTTTTTTGGAAAGCTCCCTGCCGCTCGTCGCGGCGGTGAAGTTCTGCGGCATGGTAATCGATACTCTATAGTCGGCGCACTCCGATACAAACGGGTCGCCTATCGCGTAGTACGGCGTCTGAACGTAGCCTTCGGCAGTTTTCGCGCACAGCGTCGGGTAAAAATTTCCAAGGTTTACCGTTCCGTCTTCCGTTATGCCCGTCCGCGCGTTTACGTGCGCGAGATTAAGGGTATAAGTAATTGCAACTTGCGCGCGTTCGTCGGGGTAGACGCTCTGCGGAAGGGCGACGGTGAGTATGTTTTGGTCCTCGCCGCCCGTTTCCCAGCCCGTACAGCCTTCAACGCCCGTTACAGTCATTCCGCCGTAGCTCACTCCGTCATAGTACGCCTCTGTGTCCTGTGCGGAACAGGGCGCATACTTCGCGCCTTCGCGGAAGGCATTCCCCCACAGGTTGAACTTAAGCTCGGCAATTTCGTCCGCAGTGTCGTTGACAAAGTCGAACGTCATGCGCGCCGTCAGCGAAGAGGAGGAGGGGTCAAACGTTGCGGCTATGTCGTACAGGCACAGCTCGTCTGTCTTTTTGTTGCAGGCGGCAAGCGGAACCGCCCCGACTGCCGCCAGGGCGGCAAGCGCAAAAGCAGTAATTCTGTTCATACGACTATGCTATGCCCGTCAGCTCCGACATAGAACAAGTAACCTTTTTTCTCTGTTTAAAATAGTATGACAGTATGAAAATTACAGTCTTTCCAAGGGGCGTCATAGGCAAAACGACACACATTCCTCCGTGCGAGCTGGCGCTGTTCGGGTATGGCTTTCTGGGCGAAGTGGACTACGAGAGCGAGCTTTCGGGCAAGACCGCCAGGTTTGAGGAGGTCGCAAGGCTGTCTGCCGCGGCAGGGTGCGGACTGCTGTGCGGCTGTACTACCGACAGCCGCGGACTGAAGCGTCGTTCCGTTGCCGTAGCCGACAGGGGAAGACTTGTGGGTATTGCGGATATGCGCCACGTCTTTGACGGCGACAGCGTAAGGTGCGGGTGCGGGCTGGGCGTCTACCGCGTGGGCGGATATTCCGTGGGGATAATAGCGGACAGCGACCTGTATTTTCCCGAGGACGTCGCTGCGCTCTCGCTCATGGGCTGTAACGTCGTCGCCGCCGTCCTGAGGGAGGTGTCGGACGAAATTCCTCCCCTGCTCGTGCGGAGCTATGCCTATCTGTACGGAGTGCCGATAGTGCTGGTATGTTCGGGTGCGGCGTACTTTGCCGACGTGTCGGGCGTCATTGCCTCCTCCAACCAGAATGTCTGTACTTTCGAGACCACGCCCCGCAATTACAACCGCCTTGTAACTACGCGCAGGAGGGGACTGTACGAGGGCGTGCGGGACGACTATTAAAAAAATTTGGCGCATGGATTGCAAACCGACTTGTAATTTGCAATATCATATAGTATAATGTATAAGCAATAATATCGATTCGGAGTTGTTTGCTATGTACAGCATGACGGGTTACGGCAGGGGCGAATACAGACAGGGCGGCATAGAGCTGACCTGCGAAATCAAGACGGTCAACAACCGCTATCTCGATATAGCCGTCAAAAGCCCCCGCATTTTCGTCGCGTATGAGGAAGTCGTCCGCGGGCTTGTCAGGGACAGACTGACAAGGGGACACGCCGACGTGTACGTGTCGCTTTCGGACAAGCGCGAAAAGACAAAGAGCCTGTACCTCGACGTGGCGGCGGCAAAGGCCTATGTGGATGCGGCAAGGAAGATAAAGGAGCTTTTCCCCGAACTTGCCGACGACGTAACTGTCTCCACGCTCATGCGTCAGACGGACATTGTCCGCCAGGAGGAGACGACGGGCGCCGACGAGGAACTTATAGAAGCGCTGAAAGGCGGACTTGCCTCCGCGCTTGAAAACCTCGATGTGATGAGGGCGCGAGAGGGCGCCAAGCTCGCCGAAGATATGCTGTCAAGGGTGGACAAGATTGAACGGCTGGTGTGCGAAATCACTGACCGCGCTCCGCTCGTTGCAAGGGAGTACGCAAAGAGGCTGGAAGAGAAGGTAAGAAGCTATCTCGAGGGTGTCAACCCCGACGAGACAAGGCTTCTCACCGAAGTGGCAGTCTTCACGGATAAGAGCAACATCGACGAAGAACTTACAAGGCTCCGTTCGCACATAGCGCAGTTCCGCGAGATATGCGGTCTGCGCCTCGTGGGGAGAAAGCTGGACTTCCTCGTTCAGGAATTCAACAGGGAGGCAAACACGCTCTGTTCCAAGTCCAACGACGTGATAATAACCAAACTCGGGCTGGAGCTCAAGAACGAGATAGAAAAAATAAGGGAACAGGTACAGAACATTGAGTAAGGGAACGTTGCTTGTCCTTTCAGGGCCTTCGGGCGTGGGCAAGGGAACAATCGTCGGCGAGATTTTAAAGCGCAGGAAGGTCGCCCTGTCCGTGTCCTGCACGACGCGCGACCCGCGCGAGGGTGAAGTCGACGGCAAGAGCTACTTCTTCATAAGCAGACAGCGCTTTGAAGAGCTGATAAAAGAGAACGGTTTTTTGGAATATTCCAAGCACTTCGACAACTATTACGGCACGCCCAGGAAGTTTGTGGAAGAAAAGTTGCAGGAAGGCGACGTCATACTGGAGATTGAAGTGGACGGCGCGCTTCAGGTCAAAAAGGCGCACCCCGACGCAGTGCTGGTTATGATAGAGCCGCCCGACAGACAGGCACTTTTCGCCCGCCTCCGCGGCAGAGGAACGGAGTCGGAGGAGAGAATTGAGAGCAGGGTGAAAAGGGCAGATTACGAGCTGTCCAAGGCTCCGCTCTACGACTATGTTGTAGTAAACGACGACCTCGGCAAGGCGGTCGGGGAAGTTATAGCAATACTCGAAAAAGGAGAACGTAAAAAATGATAAATGTACCCGCAGTAGATACTTTGATTGAAAAATTAGGTCACGACGGACACCCCGCTTCCCGCTATGAGCTGTGCGTGGTCGTCGCAAAGCGCGCGCGTCAGCTGATAGAGCAGAACAGCGTGAACAACGTCAACGAAAATCCCGGCAAGCTCAAGGAAATCGCCCTTGCCTGCGAGGAGATAGAGGACGGCAAAATAAAGTCCGCCAAGGACTGAAAACCAGTTGATATTACGGCTCGCGCCGTAATATTTCATATTAGCTTGAAAACTTAGCTTGAAAACGCCTCAAAGGCGGCGCATATGCCGCAAGGCGCCGTTGTCGCGGCGGCGTGCTTCGCTTGGCGCACGGCGGACGGAACAGGTTGATGCGCGGAGTACGCGCTTTGTCGGGTAGAAATTTGATGTACGCACAGGTTATCGTGGACATCGCCCACTCGCAGGTGGACAGGGTGTTCGAATACTCCTGCCCGCAGGATATGCAGGTGGGGTGCAGGGTAAAAGTGCCGTTCGGCGGCAGAATTGTGGAGGGCTTCGTCATCGCGTTGAGCGAAGCTCCCTCTTTCCCTGCGGAAAAGATAAAGCCCGTGCACAGCGTGTATGACGAACAGCCCGCCCTCGTAGAAGAATGTTTCGCGCTCATGCAGAGCATTGCGGACAGGTACCGCGTCCCCAAGGCGGCTTCGCTCCGCCTGTTTATCCCCTCGGAGATGAGGCTGGGCAGGGTGAACGAGGCATACGAAAAGTTTGTGCGTGCGACGGGCAAGGTCGAAATCAAGCCCTCCGCAAAGAAGCAGGTTGCAGCCTTGCAGGCACTGCAGTCGGGCGATATGCCCCTTGCAAAGCTGCTTGAAAGCTATTCGCGCGGCGTGGTCAACGCTCTCACGCAGAATGGCGCGGCGGAAATTTATAAGGTAAGGCGCAACCGAACGCCCATTCCGCAGGATAACGAGCGGGAGCCGGCAAAGGTGCTTACCCCCGCACAGACTGCCGCCGTGGAATATATAGAAAAGTCGGACAAGCGCGTGCAGCTCATACACGGCGTGACGGGCAGCGGCAAGACGGAGATTTACCTCACACTCATTGCAAGGCAGCTCGCCGCGGGCAAATCTTCCATATTTCTCGTGCCGGAAATTTCGCTCACGCCGCAGATGCTCGGACAGTTGCGCCGCAGGTTCGGTTCGCGCGCGGCAATACTGCACAGCGGACTTTCTGCGGGCGAACGCTTCGACGAGTGGTGGAGACTCCGCTCGGGCGAGGCAAAGATAGCCATAGGCGCACGCTCTGCAATCTTCGCCCCGCTGGAAAACATCGGCGTAATAATAATAGACGAGGAACACGACGCCTCCTACAATTCGGAGACCGCGCCCCGCTATTCGACGGTAGACGTGGCGAAGATGAGGGCGGAATATAACGGCTGTAAGTTGATTCTCGGCAGCGCGACTCCCTCTGTGGAGAGCTATGTGCAGGCGACGGAGGGCAAGTACGGGCTGGTAACCCTTACGGAGCGGATAAACGGCAAGCCCATGCCCGAAATAGTAATTGCGGATATGCGCAGAGAGGTAAGGCGGGGCAATGTATCCAACCTCTCGTCGCTTTTAAAGCAGGAGCTTAAGGAAGCGCTTGACTCAGGAAACCAGGCCATAATATTTTTAAACCGCAGAGGGTATGCGCAGACGGTAATCTGTACAGATTGCGGGTATGTGGCAAAGTGCGAAAACTGCGATGTGTCGCTTACCTATCACAGCGAGGAAAACTGCCTGAAATGCCACTACTGCGGCGCAAAGTACAGGATGCTTTCCGCCTGTCCGCAGTGCGGCGGCAGACATCTCAGGTACAGCGGCACGGGCACGCAGCGCGTAGTGTCGGAGATTAAGGAACTTTTCCCAAATGCGCGCATACTGCGCATGGACAACGACACGGTGAGCGGCAAAGACGGGCATTACAGAATTTTGAAGAGTTTCGGCGACAGGCAGGCGGACATACTCGTCGGAACGCAGATGATAGCCAAGGGGCACGACTTCCCCTCCGTCACGCTTGTGGGCATACTCGACGCCGACATGAGCCTGCATTTTTCAGATTACAGAAGCGGCGAACGCACATTTCAGCTCATTACGCAGGTTGCCGGCAGAAGCGGCAGGGCGGGCGCCAAGGGCAGGGTGGTATTGCAGACCTACTCGCCCGAAAACTATATACTGCGCTATGCCGTCGCTTACGACTACAAGGGCTTTTTCGAAAACGAGATAAAGATGAGGAAGGCGGCACTCTTTCCTCCGTATGCGCTCATACTGCGCATAATGGTCGTCGCGCAGCAGGACGAGACTGCGCTGGAAGCGCTTAAAAAGGCATATATCGCCGCGGAGGAGCTGAAAAAACTTTATCCGCAGGAATTTATATTTCTGAATAAGATGCACTCGCCCATCAAGAAAATTCAGGGCAGGGTGCGCTACCAGGTGCTGATGCGGCTCAGGACGAATACTTTGTTGCCCAAAGTTTATGACA
>CALVXA010000042.1 GCA_944368635.1 uncultured Clostridia bacterium | reverse complement strand
AAGCATATGACGGCGCAGGGGAAGCTGCGCGCCTCGGCAAACAGCGCCCGCACGGCCTTTTCCGTGTTTCCGACGCGCTGGTTCAAGAGGTCCGACGGCTTGACGGAACAGAACTTCGCGCCGATTTCACGGGCTATCGCCGCCGCTACCATGGTCTTGCCCGTCCCCGGAGGGCCGTAAAGCAACAGTCCGCCGCCGCTCTTCCTTTCGTATCCTTCGAACACCTCGGGGTTGCTGAGGGGCAGCAATACCTTAAGTTTACCCGCCTGCTTTACGTCTTCCAGCCCCGCTATGTCGTCAAACGTGACCGAAGGCAGGGTGTCCCACTCGAAGCTGAATTCCTCTTCCGCGCCCTTTAAAACTTTCTGCTCGGCGGCAAGTTCCTTTCCTTCGCCCGCATAGCTCTTTCCGTCCTTTTTGTATCCGACGGCAGAGCTGTCCCTATCGGTTTTTCCGTTCCCCTGTTCCCCTCCGTCCGCACGACGGCAGTCCGCGCCGTCTTCCGCGGCGCCGTTGATTTTTCCCTGCGCAGGTTTGCCGTCCTGCGCGGTTTTGTCGTCCGCCGCCGCCTCGAGGATGTTTGCGGGCAAATCTTCATAAAGTATGCGGCACAGCTGGTCGTCGGTGGGATTTTTGATTTTAAGCACACGACCCGACTGGGCGGTGACTATTTTCTCGAACAGGTTGCGCACCTCTCTGCCGTTGCCGAAATTCCTGTCGCGGCGGGCATAGATTGCCGAAAAATATGCAGAAATCGCCCTCGCCGCGTCCTCGTCGACAACGTATTGGCTTGACGCGCACATTCCGAGGAAAATACCCGTAAGCTCCCTGCCCGTATAGTCGTCGAAGTGAATGAAATTCTTGAATCTGGAGCGCAGTCCGGGGTTGGAATTTATGAACTTCTGCATGAGGTCGCTGTATCCTGCGCATATCACTACGAGGTCGTCGCGCCTGTCTTCCATCTCCTTCAGGATGGTGTCGATTGCCTCCTGCCCGAAGTCGTTGCTGCCGCCGCCCGCAAGCGTGTACGCCTCGTCTATGAACAGCACTCCGCCGTATGCGCTTTTAAGCACTTCCTTTGTCTTTATCGCCGTCTGTCCGACATATCCCGCGACAAGCGCGCTTCTGTCCACCTCCACGAGGTGCCCCTGCGAAAGTATGCCGAGGGCGCAGTATATCTGCGACATAAGTCGGGCGACGGTAGTTTTGCCCGTGCCCGGATTGCCCGTGAACACGAGGTGATAGCTCATGTCGGGCACTGCCATATTGCGGCTTTTGCGCAGCTGAAAGACCTTTATCTGGTCCACCCAGTCTCTGACCTGAGCTTTAACGCCCGAAAGCCCTTCCAGCCGCGAGAGACGGGAAAGAGCTTCCTCCAACGATATTTTTTCTGCGGGCTGAACTGACGGCGCAAAGCTGTCTTTCTTTGCCCCGTCCGTGGCGCTTCTGCCCGCGGCAAGACCTTCGGAAAACTGAAGTATGCTTTTGGCGCGGGCATAGCGCGCTTCGCGCAGTTTGCCGTCGCTCGCCTTCGCCATCTTTATCATCTGTTCCGCCGCGAGGACGTAGTACTTCTTTGCCAGAAGCTGCTTGCCGCCCGCCATACATTCCTTTGCCTTGTTGAAATAAAGATTGAACGTCTCGTTCAACAGATTGAGATTGTCCATTACGACCTCTGCACGCTGACCGACTTAAAGGCGTCAGACCATCTTCTTTTTAAGTTCTTCCAGCTCCCTGTCAATCATAAGTTCCGTGTTATCCTCTGCGGAAGCCTCGTTGGTAATTAGCGCTTCCAGCTCGGAATTTTCCGCATCCGTCCCGGGCGCGGCGGCGGAGAATGCAGCCTCCGTATCCTCCATGAACGCCTCCATACGCTCCGTCTGCGCTTCCGCGCTTGCCATTGCGTCCGTGAACTGCCGCTGGACTTTGTCGAAGTCGCGCGTGCGGGTCAGCTTGAGCATATCCTTTGAAAGCGTCCCCATTCCCTGAAGAAATTCCGCTGTCATCTGCGACATATCGCGCATCTGCGAGGTTATCTCGAAATTGAGCTTCATCTCGTATACGCGCCTCTGCTGCGAAATGGTCATTCTCAGTCCGGAAAGCGCAAGGTTATACTGCGCTGTGAGCCCCTTCTGCTTTGCAAGTTTGCCCGCCTCTATGTACGCCTTCTTCTGCTCCTCCAGCTTCTGAATCTGCTTTTCCATCGTTTTGATGGTCTTGTTGACAAGTATTCTCTTTTCAATATCCTTCTTTGTGGCAGACATGATTCCCCCTATTTTACTTCGGGCGCGCTTCCCGCCGTTTCGCCGCGCATCTCGTCTTCCTGTGCGACGGCCTCTTCCGCTTCGAACATGGCAAGCAGTTCGTCATCGCTCTCGTTCTTGCCGTAGATAGCGGCGTTGGGGTCGTATGCCTCTTCCACGGAACGGAAAGTCTCGTCTGCGGAAGTCAGCACATCCTCTGCGGCAACGCGCGTTCCGAGCGTCTTGTTCAGAAATTTTGCCAGACCGCGCTGGTCGGAAAGCAGGTTGCCAAGCGACACCTTGCCCGCATTGCGGAAAAAGCGGTTGTCGTCTATCGCCGCCTTGAGCTTGTTGAGAAGCTGTATGTTGTACATGAGGTACATTGCCCTGCGCACGCTCTGCTCCCGCTCCGCGCGGACGGCGTTTACGCGCTTGGCGTAGAACAGCTTTATTTCCCTGTTGCTCTCCGCCCTGCCCTTGGCAAGGAATTCGTCCGCCTGCTTCTGTTTGGCGGACAGCTCCTCCTCTATTCCCCCCAGCTCGCCTTCAAGCGTGCAGATGGCTTCCACCACCTGCTCCCTGGTAAGTTTGTCGTATTTGCTCCTGAAAAACAGCATATTTCCCCTTAAACGGCAGCCTTCCTGTCTGCAAGAAGCAGCTTTATTTCCTTGATTATCTTCTGCACTCTGGCAGATTCGGCGCCTTCAGATTTGGTGAGTTCAATCCTCAAATCGCCTATTTTATTCTTTATCTTGTTGTCATACGCGGGCGTATCCTCGGTGGGGACGAGGTATTTAAGCTGTTCGCGCAGTTCGGTAAGCTGTTTTACCAGCTCCTCATTGTCGCCTGCAAGCACCAACAGGGCTTCCGTAGCCGCACAGTTGGTCTCCACAAGTTCCCTTGCCTCCCCTCTCTTCTGCGCAGCCTTCTTGCGTCCGAAAAAAAACATACCTCTCAACCTCCTATAAGTTTTCTGCCGCAGTTAGCGCAGAAATGCGCCTGTGCGGCGTTCACGTGTCCGCAGTCGGGGCAGACGACGGGTTCGTCGGAAAGCTTCCTGCCGCAGTTGGCGCAGAACTTCGCGCCGGGGCTGTAAGGGGTACGGCAGTCGGGGCAGACAAGCGGCTTCTGCGCCGCGGGCGACTTACCACCGACGGCCTTAAGCATATCGTAATATGCCGCCTTGTCCTGCATTTCAAGCTGGCGCAGATACTTTTCCCTCTCCCATTTCTTGTCGTCCAGCCTCTCCTCTTCGGACAGCTCTTCACGCCTCTGCGCCTTTCTCTTCTGTTCTTCGGCAACGTCCTCTATGGCGTTCATCTCCTCGTCCAGAAGGTCGATGTCCAATATCTGGAAGTGCGCGACTTTAAGACCCCATTCGGCTTCGAACGTCTTTCCGAGGATTGCGCCCATCGCCTCGCCAATCTGCTTTTTGTTGGCGCTGAACCTGTCGTATGTAAGTCCCTTTTCCTCCACTATGCGAAGGAAAATGTCGGTAAATTCTGTTGCGACTGTACCGCCGAAACGGGCGCGGAAAGCGCCTATGTCAAACTCGCGCTTGTTTCCCACGACCTTGCGGTAGAACATTTCGGGATTGGAGACGGAGACGTCGAACTCGCCCCTCGCGCCGACGGTGAGAACCTTGCCGCTTGCCGCGTCGCGATAGCGCAGACGGTCGGGCGTTCCCCACCGCACAAGCACCTGCGTATCCTTGGCAATGTACACGATGTCCACGGAGATGCCCTTCTTCCACTGCTTTTTGTCCGTCTTGTCGTCAAATACGGGGTAAAGCCCGCGCCCGCAGTAGCGCATATCTCCGTTGCCCTTCATGATTATCGCATGATGCGTTTCTGGAACTTCAATCATGGCGGAAGTGTCCGTCACGACGTCGCTCACCCGCACGAACAGCACTTCGTTGTTGTCTGCGCTTGCCTTGCACATGCTCTGGTTTAATCTTATGATATTCAGTTCTTTTCCCATATTTCCTCCCGGGTGGACGGCCGCCGCCGTCGCATAATGAAAAAATATAAAAAATTTTGTTACATTCTGTATTGTACCAAATAATATACTTCAAGTCAAGCAATGAAGTCCTTCCGACGGGCACTATTTGACAATATTGCCTTTAACTGCCCCGTCGGGGAAAGACGGCGGAGTACGGGCGAAAACGCTGTCAAACGCCGCATACAGGGCGGCGTTAATGCGCCTGAAACGCTCCTCTTCGCCCTTGCAGGAGCCGTCTTCGCGGAAAATTCCGTTTATCTCCTGCTCCACGTCGCAAAGCTGCGTGTATACCGTGGCGGCAAGTCCGCTGCGCAGTATGCAGGGCACAATCTGCCTGATATACAGTTTTTCCAGCGCTTGCATGTATTCCCCTGCGGAGGAAAATTTGCGATAGGAAAACAGCTTTTTGCCCTTCTGCCCGTCCGAAAAGGAGTATCCGCCGAATTCCGTGAGCGCGAGTATGCGTCTGCCGTCGTTTTTAAGCCGCACCTTGCGGAAATATATGTGTCTGCTGTAAAAGTCGCCGCCGCCCGTGTCCTGCCAGCCGCTGGCATTGTCGTACAGCCTCGAAGGGTCCTTTGCGCGCATTCTTTCGCCCACGGCGAGCGAATCGAACTGCCCCCAGCCCTCGTTGAACAGCGTCCACACGCACAGACTGACGCAGTTTATTAGAAGTTCGACCGTGCCCTCCGCCTCGTCCAGGTACTGACGTCTGGAGAGCGGGTCATCCCTGCCCATGCTCCTGAAATTCCTGTCGTTGAGCCTGAGGTCTATGAACGGACCGAGATTTATGCGCACGGGGGAGTACGGCGCGCCGCCGTTGACCATGTCCTGCCAGACGAATATGCCCAGCACGTCGCAATAGTAATACCACAGAAGGGGTTCCACCTTTATGTGCTTGCGGAGCATATTGAACCCGAGCGCCTTTACCGCCTTTATGCTTTCGTACATTTCGCGGTTGGAAGAAGGGGTATATATGCCCTTACCCCAATACCCCTGGTCGAGAAGCCCGCTTTGAAATACGGGTATGCCGTTGAGCGTCAGACAGCGCATGCCTCCCCTTTCGCCGACGCCGAAAGTGCGCAGTCCGAAGTAGCTTTGCACCCTGTCCTGCCCACACGTTAGGACTATGTCGTACAGTCTGGGGGAGTCGGGCGACCACCTTTCGCAACGGGAGACGTCCAGCACGCACGTCCCGTCGGGCGGCACCTGGCCGCTCGCAATAATTTCGCCGCCGTCTGACACCTCGCAGCCAACCGCGGGGAAATCGCCGCCGCCCGCCACGCGGCAACTTAACGTAAGCGTGCCGTTCACGGCGTCGGGCACAAGTCTGAGAGAGGCTATGTACTGTTCGGGCACGCTTTCCACCCACACGGACTGCCACAGACCGCTTACCGCCGTGTACCATATCCCGCCCGCCGAATAGCTCTGCTTGCCCCTGCCGTATATGTGCGAGGAGGCATCGTCCGTAACCGTGACGGCAAGCTCGTTGCGCCCGCCGTTCAGCAGTCCCGTCACGTCGGCGGTGAAGGGCAGATATCCGCCCCTGTGACTGCACACCTCGACGCCGTTGCAGTACACCGTGCAGCACTGGTCGCACGCACCGAAATTTATTATAACCCTGCCCCTGTTGAAATTTGGCGGGAGAGTGAAAAAACGGCGGTAGTGCAAAAATTCGTCGCGCTTAAGCTGCCTGTTCACGCCCGAGAGCGGACTTTCGGGCGAGTACGGCACGAGTATTTTGCCCTGATATTGTGCGGGGAGAGCCGCGCTCGGACTGAAGGCATAATCCCACAGCCCGTTCAGCGGCAGATAGCTGTCTCGTCTGAACTGCGGGCGCGGATATTCCGCGAGGGGTATGTCGCCCTGCACAAATTGTATTTTTCCGTCCATGCTCTTCTCCTTCCGCCGTATGCGGCTTTCAGTCTGCGCGTTCCCGTCCGCACGCCGTGCCGCCACGGGGCGCAACCTTTATAATTTACGCCGATATAATTATAATATACGACCAATAAAATGGCAATACCGCACCGGAAATTTGCCGACGTGCGCGTGTGCGTTTGTCATTTCAGTTTACCCCTGCATATGCAAAATTTATCGGACATAAAAATGCGGACGGGGAAAATTCCCGTCCGCAGACACTGTAAATTCAATTTGCCGCACACAGTTCACGCTTACACGCAGCACACTCTGTACGCGCCCGCATTGCACGGTGCAACGCCCGCCGATTTTGCAGGGCAGCTTATGAACGGCGCTTTCTTAAAAGCAGACAAGCCCCGCCCAGCACAAGCACGCCTGCGGCAATCCCCGCCGCACTGCCCGCATTGCCTCCGCAACCGCCGTTTCCGCCCTCTCCGCCGTCTTCAGGCGCAGTCTCTGCAGGCGGCGTCTGGGGCTGTTCGGGCTGGTCAGGGACCTCGGGTTCTGCAGGCGCGGTCACGGTTATTGTCACCTCGAAGTCCTCCGCGCCGTCTGCCGTGATTATTATCCTGTACTCGCCCGCCGCGTCGAAAGTCAGTTCGCCTTCGGTTGAAGTCAGGGCGATGTTGCCGTCTTCGGGGTGTACGAGCGTGCCGCCGCTTATCGTACCGCCCTGTACAGACACGCGGTAATTCACCTTTGCGCCCAATTCAAATGCGAGATTATCGCCGTCAGCCACGCTCTGTCCGTCGACGGTAAGCGAGATGACGGGAGTCACAGGTTCTTGCGGCAATTCGGGAAGCGTTTCGCCCGTGAGTACTATCGTACATTCCGCCCTGCCCGAAGAAGTGTAAATTTCCACGGCGTAGTTGCCGTTACCCAAGGCGGACAGCTGGCCCGCCGCAATCGTTACGGTGTTGCCCTGCTGCGTGAAATTTACAATCTTGTCGTCCACCATGACAGAGGTCACGGTAACATCCGACGAACCGAGGGTGATTGCCGCCTCCCCGTCCGCGTCGTAACTCTGCTCTGCAGACGTTGCCGAAAGGGGCTGCGCCGAAGAGGTCACTGGCATATACAGCGCGCCGTCAACGGTGTTTATCTTTAAGGTGTACTGTTTGCCGCCGCACAGCGAAAGCAGGTAATCTTGACTTAAGGTAAGCACCCCGTCCTGCACCGAATAGTCGCCGTCCGAAAGAATCGCGTTGCGGTCGGTGACGTTGAGAATGCTCTCTATGCCCACACTGCCTATGCGCATGGAATTATCCCGCACGCTGAGGTCGGAGAAGTGTATGTCGTTGAAGATAAATTCGCCGTTGTAGACGTTGAGCCCGACAAGTCCGCCTTCATACTCCGAAAAAGTGTACGTGAGAGAGGGCTTGTCGCTCTTGTCGGCATATACGGACAGCACGCCGTCGCTGACCACGGCGCGGAGCGTTAATGCCCGCGCGCCGCCGAAGGCATACGGCGCTGTCTTGATGTCGCCCACGCCCGAACGCCACAGCTTTATGACGTTCTGGCTGAAGTCCGCCGTGACGACGTAGTAGTCCGTGTGGTTGGGAGACGCGCCCACAACCAGCGCGGCGGCCTGCGCATTGCCGTTTGCGGGCGTCATGGTAACTGAATAGGCGAAATTTTCCGTCTGCTCCTCGCAGTAGAGGAAGGAGTCCGCCTGTCCCGAAGAAAACCAGAGTCCGTTGTCGTCAGGCCGTCTGAAACCGCCCCACTGCACAGTGTAGTCAACGTCGCTTTTCAGTCCGTCGCCGTAGATATAAACTTCTATAATCTGGCTGGCGGAAGCGCCGTCCGCCGTGACCGCAATGCGCGCCGAGCCCTTTTTGAGCATGGTGATATACGTAGCGTCGCCCCTGCTCTCCAGCGAGATATTTTCCGCGCCCTCGGTTACGGTGTATACCGCGCTTGCATTGGTAAAGCCCTCTGAAAGCATGGATGCCGAGACGGGCACCACCTCGCCTACGGTCGAATCAATCTTATTCGTGGAGACATACAGCTTATTGTTTGCAGTCTGGCCGCCGAATATTCCGCTCATGCCGTAGACCTTCGCGCTTACGCCCAGCGTGCCGTCCGCCGTGAGCGACATTCCGTCCGAACTTATCGCAGGGAAGAATGCCGAAAAACAGCTTGCCCTGCCGCCGTTTGCGAACACGCTTACGAAGGCGCGGTCAAGCAATATGCGGAGCGTCAATTTGCCGTTTTCAAGCGGGACGACCTGCGAATAGTCCACGCCGAAGAGCGTTGTGGAAGCCGCCGCAAGCGAACTTTGGGAGCGGTCGAGCGTCAAAAGCCCGGAAAGGGAGTCGTAAGTGAGTACAAGCCTTTCCGCATCCGACTTGCGCAGGCAGATTTCCGCGCTGTCGGCAGTGCCGTCGGTAAAGTCCAGCTCAATTTCAAAGTCGGCAACCGTCGCCCTGGTGTCGCCGAGAGCGTTTTCGCCCTCCTCAATCACGCCGTCATAGCTGTACACGGGTTCTGCAGAGCGCAGTCCCTCTATCGCGCTTACGGGATAGCGGGTAAGCACATACCCGCCGTTCTCCTGCGTGAGCTGCAGTTCGCACGCGACGGTCATGCCGCCGTTATGGTTTTCGCGCAGGGACTGATAGTCGGATACCGTCTTCCAGCTTGCAGACCAGCTTATGCCGTACACTTTGCCGTCGGGCGCATCGTTGAACGACTGCCATGCGTAGCTGTCTATGCCCTGCGAAAGGCGGGTCAGCGGAGTTTCCGCGACGAAAAGCCCCTCCGCCCCCTCGTCAAAGTGTCCTACCACATAGTATTCTGCGGGATAGTAAGTGTCGAAACGCTGAGTTGCGTTATAGTCGTGGCTCTTCTGCTTGTCTTCGGGGGAGACGATAAGCACGTACTTCGTCTGCCCGTTGACCGTAAAGCGCGAAAAGTCGGGACATTCGCCCCAGAAACCCGTTTCGCCGAGATATGTCCAGTCTATGAGGTTGTCGGAGGAGTACATGCGCACTGAACCGCCGCCGACAGCCATGACCCACTTGCCGCCGGGCTGACCGTCGTTGTCCTTATCCTCGCCCATTTCGGGAACGCGGAACACCTTGGGGTCACGGAATTCGCCGTCGCCCTGGTCGCCGTCGGCGTGCGCGCCCAGAATTTCGCCGTAAATTGTAAAGGACTTGCCCTCCGTCCCCTCGCTGTACGCAAGCACCTGCCGCTGTCCGCCCGCATTGTCGTCAGGCTGTGTGAGTATGGCGATTATGCCGCTCTCTTCAAAGAGTCCGCTGGTGTTGTCCTTGTCGTACACCGCGCTGCCGGAGAACATCATGCCGTAGCCCTGCTGTCCTTCCGGAATGGCAACGGGTTGCTGCGTCCAGTGCACGAGGTCGGTGCTGGTGGCGTGCCCCCAGCTCATGTGACCCCAGCCGAGCTCCTGCTCGTTCAGGTTGTACTGATAGTACATATGATACGTACCGTTATCCACCCCGTCGTCAGTGTCGTCTATGTAGAGCAGACCGTTGGGGTCGTTGTTCCACCCCTTTGCCGCAGAATAGGCAAGCTGATTGCGGTAAAGTCCGTTATATTGCACGTCCTCCGCCGCATATGCGGGCAGGGCGGAAGCCGCCGCACCGGCAAGCGCCGCGCACATTGCCGCCGAAATGCATAAAATTGCAGTTTTTTTACAGGATTTTACTTTCATTTTGTTCCCCTCGGGATAAACGTTTGAATTTTGCATATCGCTGTGATATAATGTTGAAAAATTACTTTTATTGCCGTTTAAGGAGATATCATGGCAACCTTAAAGGACGTCGCAAGGCGCGCAAATCTGTCGCCGACAACCGTTTCGCGCGTACTCAATAACCGCGGATACATAAGCGAGAAGACGAGAAAACTGGTCTACGATACCATCGAGGAGATGAACTATCACCCCAGCAAGATAGCAAGAACGCTGCTTTCCAAAAAGTCCAATCTCTTCGCCGTCATAGTTCCCGACTCCTCCAATCCCTTTTTCTGCGAACTGGTGACCGCCATAGAACACCGCTGTCAGCAGCTTAACTACCGCCTTATTCTGTGCAATTCCTTCGATACCTACGAAAGGGAATCCAACCACCTGAAGGTACTTCAGGAACAGAACGTGGACGGGCTTATCGCCTGTTCGCACATACTCGATTCCGAAAGCTACCACAATGTGGGCTTCCCCGTGGTATCCTTCGACAAGGATTACAACAACCCCTCCATACCCATCGTCTGTTCGGACAACTTCGCGGGCGGACAGCTTGCCGCCGCACACCTGTACGAAAGGGGATGCAGACGCCTTTTGCACTTTTCCGGTCCCCTTGAAGACCCGTCGCTGCTCGGCCACGGAAGATTCCGCGGGTTCAAGGCGTTCTGCGACGAACACGGCGTGGAGTACGAAAACTTTGCCACGGAAAACCATTTCAGCTGCGAATATTACTACGACTTTGTCCGCCGCTCGGCAGGCAACAGATTAGACCGCTTTGACGGGGCGTTCTGCTCCAACGACCTTATCGCTTTCGCGCTGTACAGACTGCTGCGGGAAAAGGGAATTGACGTGCCGTCGAAGTTTAAAATCGTCGGGTTCGACAACACCTCGTTTACGCGCACATCGCTACCAAGACTTACCACCGTAGCACAGGACATTCCCCTGATTGCAGAGACGCTTGTTGACACGCTTATGCAGATGCAGGACGGAAACCCCGCCGCAAATGCCGTGACCACTCTGGGCGTAAGACTTGTTCAGGGCGAGACTACATAGCCGCGCGCAATGCGCACTTTGAATTGCCGCATAAACTGACGGGGTAAGGGCGAAAACTTCCGCCCTTGTCCGTTTTTCGTCCGTCCATACAGCCGCAGATTTTTACAGTCTGCGGCTGTTGTGCGTTTTTGACTTGGCGTTATGCCCTTACCTCTGTAAAGCTTATGTCGTAATCAGCCTGGGGGAAAGAGCCTTCCGTCTTGGTCTCGTTGAATATCATTATGTAGACGGTATCTCCCGCCTCGACGGTAAGCGAGGAGTCATTGCTCCACTCCCTGTTTTCCGCACCGCTTATAAACCCGGTGGTCTTTGCCGACGTCTGACCTTCTCCGACAAGCGCCGTGCGCACTATAAAGCGCGACCCTTCCTGCTTGCCGTTCATCCAGAGGTGCAAATTGTATGTACCCGCTTCGGTAAACGTGTAAGCTATGGTAAGCGTACTGTCCGCACTCAGCCAGCCCGCCTTTATCTCGCCGCCGCCTGCAGGCTTCCAGGAGTCTGCCGTCTTGTCAGTTGCCGCCGTGAAGGTGAAGCTTTCGCTTCCCGCTTCATTCTTTATTGCCTGGTCGCCGTTCCACGCATAGGCCACGGAGCCGTAAGTCCAGTTGCCGTTGGGGTTGCTCTCTGTGGAGAAACTGTCCGCGAGCTTATCGAAGAAGAGCTTTTCGCCCCTGGTATGTCCGCATACGGTGCAGGTCTCGGGCGCCTCCGTAGTTGCAGGCGCATAGGTATGCTCCGCATAGTCATTCCTTTCTTCGCAGCCAGCAGCCGTGCAGGCGTGCCAGTGACCGGCTTCGTCGGAAGTCCAGGCTTCAGCCCAAACATGACCCGTTGCCTCTGTCACAGTCTCTTCCTGTGTTATTTCTTCCTGTCCTGCTTCATCGGAGAAATATTTGTGACAGGTATTGCAGTAATAGTACTCAATATTTCCCGCCGTGGTACAGGTCGCTGACACGGCGTCCACTTTGGTGAGATTATGTCCCGCAGGTATTACAACATCTTCAATTTGAGTTGCACCATCTGCGTCTTTAAAGTTGAGTCCGCACTTGTCGCAATGATAATATTCCACATTTCCCGCTGTCGTGCAGGTTGCAGACACGGCTTCAAAGTGCTGCATAGCGTGTTGCGTTGCCGCAATCACAGTCTGTTCCTGCGTTATTTCATTCTGACCTGCCTCGTCGGAGAAATACTTGTGGCACGCTTCGCAGTAGTAATATTCGATATTTCCTGCCGTGGTACACGTCGCAGGCACGGCATCAATATGCTGCATAGCGTGTTGCGTTGCAGCAACCACAGTCTCTTCCTGCGTTATTTCTTCCTGTCCTGCTTCATCGGAGAAATATTTGTGACAGGTATTGCAGTAATAGTACTCAATATTTCCCGCCGTGGTACACGTCGCAGGCACGGCGTCCACTTTGGTCAGCTTGTGACCTGCGGGTATTACCACATTGTCAACGGGCGTCGTCCCTTCCTCGTCTTTAAAGTTGAGACCGCACTTGTCGCAATGATAATATTCCACATTTCCCGCCGTGGTACACGTTGCTGACACAGGTTCAAAGTGCTGCATAGCGTGTTGCGTTGCAGCAACCACAGTCTGTTCCTGCGTTATCTCGTTCTGCCCTGCCTCGTCGGAGAAATACTTGTGGCAGGTATTGCAATAGTAGTACTCAATATTTCCCGCTGTTGTACACGTTGCAGACACAGGTTCAAAGTGCTGCATAGCGTGTTGCGTTGCAGCAACCACTGTCTGTTCCTGCGTTATTTCACTCTGACCTGCCTCGTCGGAGAAATATTTGTGACAGGTATTGCAATAGTAGTACTCAATATTTCCCGCCGTCGTGCAGGTTGCAGACACGGCTTCAATATGCTGCATAGTGTGTCCTGTTGCAGCAACCACAGTCTCTTCCTGCGTTATTTCATTCTGACCTGCCTCGTCGGAAAAGTACTTGTCGCACCCCGTCGCAGTAGTAATACTCGCTGTTGCCCGCCGCGGTACACGTTGCCTGTGTTGCGGAGATATGCTCCATAGAGTGGACATGTTCCTGCCCGCCGCAACCGACAGCCGCAAGGCTTAACCCCACTGCCACGGAAGCCATAATAAACGCAAACTTTTTATTCATATTTTCCTCCTTAAAGATCCGTTTATTGTTCAAATGAAATTGAATATGCCGCCTGAGGGAAAGAGCCTTGAGGTATGTTTTCCTTGAAGAACATTATGTAGATTGTGTCGCCCGCCGAAATGTCCAGCTCGTGCGAGAAGCTCCATTCCCTTAAATTAGCGCCGTCGCCGTAAAATGTGCTTATCTTCGCCGAGGAAGAGCCTTTGGCAACAACTGCATAGCGGATTATGAACCGCGTGCCTTCCTGGGAGCCGCTTACCGACATGTTGAATTTTGTCCTGCCGCCCTTTTCGAAAGTGTAGGCAATCGTCGCAACGCTGTCCGCGCTCAGCCAGCCTGCCTTTATCTCAACTCCGTCCGCCCTCCACGCATCAGCCGTCTTGCCGGTTGCCGCCGTGAAGGTGAAGCTTTCGTTGCCGTTCTTTATCGCCTGATTTGCGTCCCATCCGTAGATGACGGAGCCGTAAGTCCAACCTCCGTTGGGGTTGCTCTCCACGGAGAAGTCATTTGCGGAATGGGCAATCGTCTTCATCTCCTGGTCGGTGACTATGCCGAAAGTATAGCCCGCCTGAACTGCTCCGTCTGAAAGCCCCTTAATTCCGAATATCAGGCTGTCGCCCGCCTTTACGTCCAGCGTGAAGTCCTGCGGCAACGACCACGACTGCCCCTCGCCTATTACCGCCTCCGCAATGCGCTGACGGTTTTTATAGAACTGCACAAGTACGGGACCTTCCGCAATGACGTCGTCCACGGCAAGTTCCAGCCCGAAGCTGTCGTCCCTGGCCGCAATATAAGTAAAGCCCGCCATATATCCGTCGCCCGTGCTTATCGTGTCCGCCGTAATTCCTATGTCCTGCGATGCCGCAGACTGC